>NZ_JBFBJK010000004.1:0-110519 GCF_040686095.1 Streptomyces sp. NPDC086554 | reverse complement strand
GCGTTGCTGGGCTGGGTGTGGGTGTGAGAACAATCGCGGCCCGGCGGGGGCTCGCCCGGGCGGCGGGGGGTGGGGGGGCGGGCCGCGGGGCCCCCCCCCCCCACCCCCATGCCTCAGGCCAGTCGCTCGACCGCCGCGGCCACCCGCTCGTCGCTCGCGGTCAGCGCCACACGGACGAAGCGGTCACCCGCGGGGCCGTAGAAGTCGCCGGGCGCGACGAGGATGCCGAGCTGCGCGAGGTGCCCGACCGTGTCCCAGCAGGACTCGTCGCGGGTCGCCCAGAGGTAGAGGCTCGCCTCGCTGTGCTCGATGCGGAAGCCGTGCTTCAGGAGGGCGTCGCGCAGGGCGGTGCGGCGGGCGGCGTACCGCTCGCGCTGCTCGCGCACGTGCTGGTCGTCGCCGAGCGCTGCGACGACGGCGGCCTGCGTCGGCGCGGACGTCATCATGCCGCCGTGCTTGCGGATCTGGAGCAGGTCGCCCAGGACGCTCTCGTCACCGGCGATGAACGCCGCGCGGTAGCCCGCCAGGTTCGACCTCTTGGAGAGCGAGTGGACGGCGACGATCCCCTCGTACGAACCGCCGCACACGTCCGGGTGAAGCACCGAGACCGGCTCCGCCTCCCAGCCCAGTTCCAGGTAGCACTCGTCGCTGAAGAGCAGCACGCCGTGCTCGCGCGCCCAGGCGACCGTGCGGGTCAGCTCGTCCTTGGACAGGACGCGACCGGTGGGGTTCGAGGGCGAGTTGAGCCACAGGAGCTTCAGGTTCGTGGGGTCGAGCTCCATACCCGCGGCGGCAGCCGCAAATGTCTCAGTGTCGTACGCGACGTAGTCGGCACGCGCGAGACGGGCGCCCACTTCGTACGTCGGGTAGGCGAGCCGCGGGTAGGCGACGACGTCCCCCGGGCCGAGGCCCAGCTGCGTCGGCAGCCAGGCCACCAGTTCCTTGGAGCCGACGACCGGCAGCACGTTCCGGTGCGTGATGCCGCGCGCCCCGAGGCGCCGCTCGCACCAGCCCGTGATCGCGTCGCGCAGCTCGGGCGTGCCCCACACCGTCGGATAGCCCGGCGAGTCCGCAGCCGCGATCAGCGCTTTCTGGATCACCTCGGGCACCGGGTCGACCGGCGTGCCCACCGACAGGTCGACGATTCCGCCGGCGTGCGCGGCGGCCGTGGCCTTGTAGGGCTCGAGCTTGTCCCAGGGGAAGGCGGGAAGGCGACCAGAGGGACCGGAGACTACGGACACGTGCTGACTCCCGTAAGTACGTGGGTGGACATATGCCTCGGTCCCGTGCGGCAGGACGTGCCGTACGGGACCGGGGCGGCGCTTCAAGCAGCCGTTACTGGTTCTGCGGCGGCAATGCGGCGATGAAGGCGTGGTCGCGCTCGATCAGGCCGAGCTTGCTGGCACCACCGGGCGAGCCGAGCTCGTCGAAGAACTCGACGTTCGCCTTGTAGTAGTCCTTCCACTCTTCCGGAGTGTCGTCCTCGTAGAAGATCGCCTCGACCGGGCAGACCGGTTCGCAGGCTCCACAGTCGACGCATTCGTCCGGGTGGATGTACAAGGACCGGGAGCCCTCGTAAATGCAGTCGACCGGGCACTCCTCGATGCACGCCTTGTCCTTGACGTCGACACAAGGCTGCGCGATGACGTAGGTCACGCTGTCGTTCCTCCTCGATACGGGCGTTGGCGGGCCGTCCTCAGGCTCCGCTCGCCTGGCGCGCGGGAGCGCGGCGTCGTCGATGCCCACCTCTAGTATCTCCGTTCCCGAGCATGATCCGAACAGGAGGGGCGTACAGAGCTGTGGAATTCACTGCGGGCGGACGGCTTGAGGTGCGGATTACCCCTGCTGACGTGGGCCGGAGGGTCTCCGTGCGGCAGTTGAACACGGGGTCCGGGACGGGCGGTAAGTTCACCGACACGGTGGGTGTTCTCACATCGTGGAACGAGGGTGTGGTGCTGATCACACGCCGCGACGGCCAGCGTGTCCGCATCGTGGAAAGCTCCCTGGTCGCGGGCAAGGTCGTACCCCCCGCCCCGGCCCGCAGGCGTGGCCCCGCGGCGTCCTACCCGGAGCTGGCCCGAGTGTCCGCGCGCGCCTGGCAGCCGGTCGAGAGCGAGCTGCTCGGCGAGTGGGAGCTGCGGGCGGCGGGCGGCTTCACCCGGCGGGCCAACTCCGTGCTGCCGCTCGGCGATCCCGGCCTGCCCCTTGACGAGGCACTCGATCACGTGCGCCGGTGGTACGCGGAGCGGGAGCTGCCCGCGTACATCCAGACCGCGACCGGGGCCGATGGCACCCAGGAGATGCTCTGCGCCGAGCTCGAAGAGCGGGGCTGGGAGCGCGAGGCGAGCGCGCAGCTGCACATCGGCGCCCTCGCGCCGCTCGGCGATCTGGAAGCGGAAGCGGAACGGGTGCGGCTCTCGCGCTCCTACGACGACGCGTGGCTGCGCCGCTACAAGCGATTCGGGGTGCCGGGACCTCATGTGCTCAAGGTGCTGGCGAGCGGCCCCTCGGTGTGGTTCGCTTCCGTGCCCGGGGCCTCTCCCGACGCGGGTCCCGCGGCGATCGGCCGGTGCGTGGTGGACGGGCGCTGGGCGGGTTTCATGGCGGTCGAGGTCGATCCGGCGCACCGGCGCCAGGGACTCGCGACCGCGGTGATGGCCGCGCTGTCCCGGCAGGCGCTCACCGAGGGCGCTTCGGCGGCCTGGTTGCAGGTCGAGGACGACAACGAGGGTGCGCGGGCGCTGTACGGCGGTCTTGGCTTCGCCGCGCACCACACGTACCACCACTATCGATACCCGTCGGCTCGGTAGGTTCCCGCCGGGGCCGGCTCGGTAAGTAAGGCACGAGGCACGCATGCACGAGGAGTCAAGGACGTCCGCGACGCGGCGGAGGTTCGCCGAGGAGGCCAGGTCCGAGCGGCCCGACCTGTCCCTGCTGTGCCTCCTGGTGAGTGCGGAGGCCGATCCGGAACTCGACGACGACGGCATCGACGCCGCACAGATCGAGCTGGACGACCTCGCCGGGCAGCTGCCCTTCCGGCCCGGCGGCGCCCGGGAGTGGGCGGCCGCGCTTGCCGAACTCCTCGGCGCGCGCTGCGGTTTCCTGGGGACGCCCGCCGACTACCAGCGCCTGGAGTCCTCCCTCCTGCACGAGGTGCTTCGGCGGCGCCGCGGCCTGCCGATCCTGCTCTCGGTGGTGTGGATCGAGGTCGCGCGCCGCGCGGGCGCGCCCGTCTACGGCGTCGCGCTGCCCGGCCACTTCGTCGTCGGCTTCGGGCCGCGCGAGGAGCAGGTGCTCACCGACCCGTTCGCGGGCGGGCGGCTGCTGAGCGGCTCGGACGCGGAACTGCTCGTCGCCGGTTCTTCGGGCGGCACGATGAACCCCTCGATGCTCAGGCCCGCCGACCCGCTCAACATCGTCCTGCGCATCCTCAACAACATCCGCGCCTGGGCCGCGGCCCGCCCCGAGCGCTCGGACGTGGCGCTGTGGGCGGTCGAGCTCTCCCTGCTGCTGCCCGCGCACCCGGCGCGGCTGCGCTACGAACGGGCCCAGCTCCTCGTCCAGCGGGGTGACTTCCTCGGCGGCGCGGCGGAGTTGGAGGCGTACGCCGATGTGGTGACGGCGGTGGAGCCGACCACGGCGGACCGGGTGCGTGACCAGGCGCGGGCGGCCCGCGCGATGCTCAACTGACGTCTGCGGATGGCTGTTCGGCGGTTGTCGCGGTGCGGGCGTACCGTCCCGGCGCGATGCCCACCACCCGCTTGAAGTGCCGGGTGAGATGCGACTGGTCGTAGAAACCGGCGGCGGTCGCCACCTCGCCCGGCGGCTGTCCTGCCAGGAGGAGATTCCGGGCGCGGTCGACGCGGCGGGACATCACGTACTGGTGCGGTGCGATGCCGAAGGCCCCGCTGAAGGCGCGTACGAGATGGGTGGGGTGGGCGTGCACCAGGTGTGCTGCCTCCGCCAGGGTCACGCCGTCCAGGAGCCGCTCGTCGAGGAGTTCACGCAGGGTGTGGGCGACGCCGCGACGCGTGGGGCCGGTGGTGCCCGTGGTGCCCGTGGTGCCCGTGGTGCCCGTGGTGCCCGTGGTGAGTCTGGGGCGCAGATGGCCGCGCAGCCGCTCGGCGATCAGGGCGAGACGGCTCTCGGCCTCCAGTTCGTCGCCCCGGCGCGCGAGGGCCGCGTGCAGCTGCCCCACGCGTCGGCGCAGGACGGGGTCCACCAGGTCGGGGCCGTCCACCGCCGGGCCGATGAAGCTCGCGTCGAGCTGCGTCATGTCCAGGTAGAGCACGCGCTTGCGGAAGCCGTCGGGGGTGGCGGGCGAGCCGTTGTGCGGGACCTGCGGAGGGAGCAGCGAGACGGTGTCGCCCGGCGTGCCGTGCTCATGGCGTTCCAGGTCGTAGCGGACCGCTCCGTCGTCCACGATCAGCAGGGTCCACGCGTCGTGGACGTGCATCGGGTACGTGTGCTCGGTGAAGTGGGCGTGGAAGACCTCCACGATGCCCGCGACCGGCGGGCGCCATGCGGAGATCTCCTGCCGGGCCACCATGCAAGGAACGTACAAGACGTGCGCGCGGGCCACTCGGCAGTCTCGAAGCATGAGAAACACCCCTGAGACAGACGCCGCTGGGACAGACACCGCTGACACGGCTCCCATCCGCTTCGACACCAAGATCGCCGTCCTGCTCCGCGAGGACCTGGAGCCCTGGCAGCGTCTGAACGTGACCGCGTTCCTGGTCAGCGGGCTCGGTACGGCGGCTCCCGAGGTGATCGGAGAGCCGTACGAGGACGCCGACGGCACCCCCTACCTGCCGATGTTCCGCCAGCCCGTCCTGGTCTTCGAGGGGACGAAGGAGACGCTGACCGCCGCGCACGGCCGTGCGCTGTCCCGCTCGCTGCCCAGGGCCGTCTTCACGTCGGACCTGTTCGGCACCGGCAACGACCGGGACAACCGGGCGGCGGTGCGGGCGGTGCCGACGGACCAGCTCGATCTGGTCGGGCTCCTGGTGTACGGGCCGCGCAATGGCGTGGACAAGGTCCTGAAGGGGGCGAAGATGCACCCCTGAGCACCCCTGAGCGGAGATCGGAGCGCTAGCGATCGGCCCGGCCGGGCACGAGGCACGTATGCACCCCCGATCCCCGGAGCGGCGACGCCTCTTCGCCGATCAGGCACGGTCCGCGCGGCCCGATCTCGCGCGTCTTTGCCTGCTGATCGGCGCGGAGGCGGACGCGGAGCTCGACGACGCGGGCATGGACGCGGCGTGCCGGAAGCTGGACCGGCTCGCGGAGCTGCTGCCCGCGCCGCCCTGCGACCCCCTGCTGTGGGCCACGGAGCTCGCTGAACTCCTCGGCGGGCGCTGCGGGTTCACCGGCAGGCCCGGCGACTACCAGCGCCTCGAGTCCGCGCTCCTGCACGAGGTCCTGCGGCGCGGCCGCGGCCTGCCGATCCTGCTCTCGGTGGTGTGGATCGAGGTCGCGCGCCGCGCGGGCGCGCCCGTCCACGGGGTCGCGCTGCCCGGCCACTTCGTTGTCGGCTTCGGCACCGGCGACCAGCGGGTGCTCGCCAACCCGTTCGACGGGGGCCGGGTCCTTACGCGGGCGGATGTGGAGCTGCTCGTGGTGGGGGCCACGGGCGCGCCACCCCAGCCGGCGATGCTGAGCCCCGCGGAGCCGGTCGAGATCGTGCTGCGCATCCTCAACAACATCCGCGCCTGGGCCGCGGCCCGCCCCGAGCGCACCGACGTCGCACTGTGGGCGGTCGAACTCTCCCTCCTGCTGCCGTCGCCGCAGCACCGGCTGCACTACGAACGGGCCCGACTCCTCGTACAGCGCGGCGAGTTCCGCACCGGTGCCGCGGAGATCGAGACGTACGCCGATGTCGTGGCCGTCACCGACGAGGCCACCGCCGACGCACTACGCCGGGAGGCCAAGGCCGCACGGGCGATGCTGAACTGAGGCCGCCGCCGGGGCCTCTCAGAGCCACCCCTTGTCCCGCGCGACGCGCACCGCACCGGCGCGGTTACGGGCCGCCAGATCCTGGATCACCGGTCGCGGCCGCCACCGACCAAACCACCGCCAACACACTGCGCCAGGAGGCCACGGCGGCACTAGCGATGCTGAACTGAGGCCGCCGCCGGGGCCCCTCAGAGCCACCCCTTGTCCCGCGCGATGCGCACCGCATCGGCGCGGTTGCGGGCCGCCAGTTTCTGGATTGCCGTGGAGAGGTAGTTGCGGACCGTGCCCGGGGAGAGGTGCAGGGCCGTGGCCAGTTCGGCGTTGGTCGAGCCGTCGGCCGCCGCGCGAAGGACCTCGCGCTCGCGGTCCGTCAGCGGGTTCGCGCCCTCGGCGAGCGCGGCCGCGGCGAGCGTGGGGTCGATGACCCGCTCCCCCGCGAGGACCTTGCGGACCGCTGCGGCGAGCTGCGCCGCGGGCGCGTCCTTGACCAGGAAGGCGTCGGCGCCGGCCTCCATGGCGCTGCGCAGATAGCCGGGGCGGCCGAAGGTCGTGAGGACCACGATCTTCAACTCCGGGAGTTCAGCGCGCAGTTCGGCGGCCGCCTCGATGCCGGTGCGGCCCGGCATCTCGATGTCGAGCAGCGCCACGTCCACCGCGTGGGCGCGGGCCGCCGCGAGTACCTCGTCGCCGCGGGCCACCTGGGCTACGACGTCGATGTCCGGTTCCAGGCCGAGCAGCGCGGCGAGTGCCTCGCGGACCATCGACTGGTCCTCGGCGAGCAGCACTCTGATGTCCGTGCCGCCGCCCTGGGCCTTCTCGCTGTTCGCGCCGCTCATGTGGGAGATCCTATGGCCGAGGCGTCGCGGGTCCCGGCCGCTTCCTGCCCCCGCGGCACCCGGGCCGTGAGCCGGAAGCCACGGCGCGCGGCGGGACCCGTTTCGAGTACGCCGCCGACCGCCTCCAGACGTTCCGCGAGGCCCGTCAGACCGTTGCCCGGCGCGGCACCCGAGCCGCCCGCGCCGTCGTCCTCGACCGAAAGATCGACGACCGGCCCTTCGAGGGTGTGCCGCGAGGTGAACTCCACCGTGCAGCGCCGCGCCCCGCTGTGCCGCACGACGTTCGTCACGGCCTCGCGCAGGGCCCAGGCAAGCGCCGCCTCCCCCTCCTCGCCCGGCAGTTCGGCGGGCGCCTCCAGCGGGACGTCGGCCTCGACACCGGCGGCGGCGAGCGCCGTGCGGGCGCCCGCCAGTTCCCCGGCGAGGGTGCGCCTGCGGTAGCCGGAGACCGCCTCGCGGACGTCCACCAGGGCCTGGCGGCTGACCTGCTCGATGTCGGCCACCTGCTGCGCCGCCTTGTCGGGGTGGTCCGGGAGCATCCGCCCGGCCAGCTCGCTCTTCAAAGTGATCAGAGACAGCGAGTGCCCGAGAAGGTCGTGCAGATCCCTCGCGAGCCGCAACCGCTCCTCGTTGGCGGCCAGTTGGGCGACGGTCGCCCTCGCCTGCCGCAACTGGATCGTCGTACGGACCAACTGCCGCACCCCGGTCATCGCGAAGCCGACCAGGACGGTCAGCACGGCGAGGCTGCCGAGCAGGTCCCCGAGGCTGTCGGTGCGCAGGCCGATCGCCACCATCACGCCGGTGACGGCCGGGATGGCCCACATCGCCTGCCGCATCGGCAGCACAGCGCCCGCGGACACGGCGACGTACACGAAGAGCCCGAGCCAGGCCGTGCCGAAGGCGAACGAGAGGACCACGGCGAGCGCGAGGAGCGCCGCGAGCGACCAGCGCACCACACTCCAGTCGAAGACCTTGGAGGTGTACCGGAACACCACGGTCAGATAGCAGGCGACGAAGGCGGCGAGGCCGAGACAGCCGAGTGCGGTGGCCGCACCGCTCCGGTCGCTCTCCACCAGGTCCCGCACCGGACTGGCCAGGAAGACCAGCCAGATGCCGATCCACAGCGCCTTCGTCAGCGCCTGCCTGCGGTCCCCGGCCGGACGCCCGAAGGTGTGCAGCGGGTGGTTCCGCTCCGTGCGGTCGGTGTCGCTCACGCCTTCAAGGTGTCCTTCCGGTACAGCCACGCCGCGCCGCCCGCGAAGAGGACGAAGTACCCGGCGAGGAGCGCGATGTCCTTCGCGTGCGGGGCGTCGCCCAGTTCGATGGCCTGTCCGAGGGCAGCGTATGCGTGGGTCGGCAGCCAGGACGCGATGTCGCGCAGCCACGCGGGGAAGGTGGTCGTGGGCATCCACAGGCCGCCGAGCACGGACAGACCGAAGTAGACGATCATCGTGATCGGACGGACGGCGTCGCCGGTCGCGAGATACCCGATGGCCACGCCGAGCGCCGCGAAGCAGAGGCTGCCCGCCCAGATCGACGCGGTCAGCGCCAGCCACTGCCAGGCCTCCAGGCGGACGTCCTTGACAGCGGCGGCGACCGCGAACACCACGAGGATCGACGGCAGGCTGACCACCGCCGCGCTCGCCGTCTTCGCCAGCACATAGCCGCGCCCCGGCAGGCTGGTCAGGCGCAACTGCCGCACCCAGCCGCTCTGGCGCTCCTTGGCGATGCGCTCGCTGTTGCCCATCAGTACGGCGGTCAGGGCGCCGAAGGACGCCATCGAGACCATCATGAAGGCGGGCACGCCCAGGCCCGTGTCACCGACCATGACAGTGGCGTCCTGGCCGCCCGCGATGAGCAGGAAGAGCATCGCGGGATAGAGCACCGAGAAGAACAGGAACTTCTTGTTGCGCAGGGCGCGGGTGATCTCCAGCTTGATCAGCATGTCTTGGCCTCCTCGGCCTCGGTGATCGCCACGAAGGCCTGCTCCAGGCCGAGGCCCGTGACCTCCAGGTTCCGGGGGTACAGACCGAGTCCGTAGAGCGCGTGCACGGTCGCGTCGGCGTCCCTGGTCCGGAGCCGGACGGTGCGACCCGACACGTCGACGGTGCTGACGAAGGGCAGCGCACGCAGCTCGCGGGCGCCGGTCCCGTCGATGGTCTCCAGGTCGAAGGAGACCTTGCGGGCCCCGGCCCTCGCCTTGATCTCCGCTGCCGTGCCGTCCGCGACGAGCCGGCCCCCGTGCAGCACGAGGACGCGGTCCGCGATCGCGTCGGCCTCCTCCAGGTAGTGCGTGGCGAACAGGACGGCGCGGCCCTGGTCCGCCTGCTCGCGCATGGTGGACCAGAAGGCCTGGCGGACGGTGACGTCCATGCCGGTGGTCGGCTCGTCCAGAACGATCAGGTCGTTCGCCCCGGCGGTCGCGAGCGCGAAGCGGACGCGCTGTTCCTGGCCTCCGGAGAGCTTGTCGACCTTGCGGTCGGCGAGCTGGGTGACACCCGCCTGGGCGAGCACGTCGTTCACGCGGTGCGGCCTCGGATGCAGCTCGCAGGCGAGCCGCACCAGTTCGCGGACCGTGACCTCGCCCATCAGGCCGCCGCTCTGCAGCATCGCGCCGACCCGGCCCGCGGTGATCGCATCGCGCGGACTCGTGCCGAAGACCCGCACGGTGCCGCTGTCGGGCTGCCGCAGGCCGAGCAGCAGGTCGAGGGTGGACGACTTGCCGGCCCCGTTGGGCCCGAGGAGCGCGACGGTCTCACCGGGGAGAAGGTCGAGCGTGAGACCGTCCACGGCACGGACGTCCCCGTAGTTCTTGGTCACGCGGTCAAAGCTCACTGCTGTCATGCGTTCCATCGTCGCCAGGGGCGATGGACGGCGGCAGTGTCGTGTGTTGCGGGTCCGGGATGACAGATGTCATGCGGAAAGCGCCCCGAAGGGGCGCGGGGAACTGCGCGACCAGCCACAACCGGCCCGCAGTTCCCCACGCACAATGACAGCGAAGCGCTCAGCTCGCGTTGGTCTCGATCACACCGATCCGCTCGGCGGGCGTCTTGCCGATCAGCGCCTTGTTCATCGCGTTGGCCACGTCCGTCGGCTGGACCGGCGTCTTGTCGCCGTTGCCGCGCTGGATCAGTACACCGTCGAAGACGTTGCCGTAGAGCTTCTTGAGCTCGACGAGGTCGTAGTGCGGCTGCAGCGTGCCGTTCTTGAGGACCTGTGTCTGAAGGACCTTCGGGAGCGACTTCGCCGGACCGAACGGGATCGACTTCGTGCCCGCCTTGATCGTGACGTTGGCGGACATCGCGGGCTCGGCGAACCGGGTCATGAACTTGTCGACCTCGGCGTTCGAGACCGTCGGCTTGCGCGTGGTGACGGGCAGCTCGACGGTGCCCGCGCTGCCGGTCTCGACCTGCTTCTTGTACGCCTCGGACACCGCCGTGGTCGCGGCGTCGACGTCGATGCCCTTGCCCTCCTTGCCGTACACGGGGACGGCCTTGCCGGGCACGAACTTGACCGAGCCCTCCTTGGCCGAGCCGGACGCGCCCGCGGCGCGCTCCAGGGCAGCGGCCAGCTTCTCCTCGTCGACGGGAATCTCGGCCTCGGCGACGCGCTCGCCGCCGAAGAGCGAGCCGATCACCGACACGGGGTTGTAGTCGCTGCCCGCGGCGTTGCGGACCGTGGCCTGACTGTCCACCGTCAGGCCCGACTGCTCCGGCTCGAGGGTGACCTCTTCGCCGTCGACCGACAGCTTCAGGGGCTTGGTGACGCGCTCGCCGATCGCCGCGTCGAGCTTCTTGACGGCCTCGTCACGGGTGCCACCGCCGATGTCGACGCCGAGCACGGTGGTGCCCTTCGGCACGTCGGCGTGGTTCATCAGCAGTCCGGCGCCGTACGCCCCGCAGGCCACGACGAACACGGCACCGCCGACCAGGACGAGCTTGTTGCGCCCCTTCTTCTTGGGCGCGGGCGCCGCAGCGGGCACGTTCGGCTGCACCGGCTCGGGGAGCTTCGGCGGCGTGTGCGGCACGGGTGCTTCGGGGTGCGGGCCCGTGGCGAACGGCGAGTTCTGGGCCGGGGGGACGACGGGGATGCCGCTGGTGAGCGTGTCGCCGGAGACATTGGCTCCGGGGGCGGGCGCGGTGGGGCCGCCCGGGATGGAGACGGGGCCGCCCTGGCCGCCTGCGGGGGGCCGCGGGGCGCCGCCGGGGCCCGTGACGGGGCCCGCCTTCTGGGGCGTGAGGATGGCGGTGTCATCGCTCATGCCGGTGCCCGTGCCCGCGCCCGGACGGGCGCCGGGGGCCGCCGGGTTGGGGCGGGCTGCCGGGTTCGACGGGGGCGTCGGGCGTGCGGGGGGCGTCAGCGGCCCTTCGCCGGTCACCGGGCCGCTCGTCGGGCCTGCGGGCCCGCGCCCGCCGTCGCCCGCGGCGCCTGAGGTGAAGTACGGCAGATCCCCGCGCTGCCGGTCGCCGTTCTGCGGGGCGCCCGCGCCGAGGGGGCCCGACGCCACGGCGCCGGACACGTCGAAGGCTCCCGTACCGGAGCCACTGCCGCCCGAACCGGCGGGCGCGGAGCCGTTGTTGCCTCCGGAGCCGCTGCCGGGGGAACCGGCAACCGGGCCGCTCGCGCCACCGCCCGCGCCACCGCTCGTCGCGCTGCTGCTCTTGCGCGGCGCAAACCAGTCGCTCGTCTTCTCCTCCGGCTGCGCGGCGGCGGAAGCACCCGCGGCGGGCGCGGAGCCCCCGGTGGCCTGGCCGCCCGCGGAGCCGCCCGGAGCGGACGCGGAAGCAGAAGCGGAGGCACCCGCGCCGTTTCCGGCGGCGGAGCCGTCCCTCGCGTTGCCCGCGTCCTCCGGGCGCCCGGGGGCCGCGTCGCCGTCGCCGACGGGCGTACGCATGACGACCGGCGGGATGGGGCGCGAGCCAGGGATGTTGATCCGGACGCGCGTGGTCAGCGTGGTCTCGGTCTTGCGATCGTCGGGCCGCTCTTCGGCGGTCTGCCGCTGCGCGCCGTCCACGGCGCCGTCCGACGCGGTGCCCTGCGCGGGGGAGCCGTACGGCGGCGTCCCCGAGGGGTAAGCGGCTCCACCGCGCCCCTGGGGCCCGGAGGACGAACTGTCAGTTTCACGACTCAAGGCAGGTTCTCCCGGTTGGCTCCGCCGCCCGTCTCGTCCTAACGCGGGCGGCTCGGCGGCGCGCACCACCATACTGGCCGCCGTCGGCAGTCATCCTGTGACCGCCGTCAATCCCGTACGGGGCACGGGCTGAAGTGGTACGTCACTTGCCAAGTCGGGCGGTGGGCCCGCCTGGTTGCGGCCGCTGGCCGAGGGTGGCGCACATCACAGCGACCACCATTCCGCCGAGCAGGAAGGCGTACGAGCCGACTCCCGCGCCCAAGAGGAAGTCGCCTTCGGGGCGGGTGGCCGTGAGCAGCATGACGGCGACGAGCCAGCCCGCCGCGGGCGCCACGGCCCCGGCTCTGGTGCCGGTCGCGCGCGACCCTCCGTAGAACAGCCCCGCGGCTCCGAGCAGCGCGAGCAGCAACCCGCCCGGGAACCAGCCCCCTTGGACGAGCGCACCGGCGGCGCCGATCACCGCGCCGAGCGCGAAGAACAGGACATACGCCGCGATCCGCCCGGCGTTGACCGGCCGGGCGATGCCGCTGCCGCCCGGCGGGGCGACGGCCGAAGCGGAGGCCGAACCGGAACCCTTCGGGCGGCCGGCGGACGAAGCGCGCGAACGGGTACTCACTGCGCCTTCACCCCTTCGTGCCCCGCGGCTTCGAGCCCCGCGAACAGATCGTTCTCGCGCTCACCGTCCACAGCACCGGCCTCTCCTCGCACCAACTCGTAGTACTCCACGTCGAAGATCGGCTGCGCGAGCCCGTTCGAGAGGACGAACAGCGGCCCCTGCACCTCGATCTGGGTGGCGTGCGCGCTCATCGCCGCCGCCTTCTCCTGCCGGAACGCGGTCCCGTCGATCTCCGTCGTGATCCGCTCGTCGTCCGTCACACCCGGCACGTCGGCGACCACGGCGGCGGTCGTGAACGGCGAGTGCCGCAGGGCGCCCGTCATCCACCGGAACCGCTCTTCGACGACCGAGCGGGGCGCACGGTTCCAGTAGATCTTGCCGATGGTGTGCGGTTCGCCGAGATCCGAGCGGAAGGCTCCCTCGGCCGCGAGGTCCGCGGCGCGCATCGCGACGCGGTGGGCCTGGATGTGGTCGGGGTGGCCGTACCCCCCGTCCGGGTCGTACGTCACGAGCACCTGGGGACGCACCTCGCGGATCACCTCGACCAGATGCGCGGCGGCGGCGTCGAGATCGGCGGACCAGAAGGCGCCGGGACGGTGGTTCTGCTCGACGCCCATCATCCCGGAGTCGCGGTAGCGCCCGGTGCCGCCGAGGAAACGGTGGTCGGTGACCCCCACTTCCTTCATCGCGGCGGCCAGCTCCCCGATGCGCTGCGCGCCGAGCGCGTCCTCGCGGTCGGGCGCCAGGTGGGCGAGCTCGGGCGGGATGACCTCGCCCTCCTCGCCGAGCGTGCAGGTCACCAACGTGACATGGGCGCCTTCGGCCGCGTACTTGGCCATGGTCGCGCCATTGTTGATCGACTCGTCGTCGGGGTGCGCGTGCACGAGCAGCAGACGCCGGGCGGGCAGTTCCGTCATGGGACCACCCTACGAGCACCCCGACGGCAGGTCAGAACTTGATGTCGCCGATCATCCCCGCCACGTTCGTCGTCAGCTCGTTGATGGTCGGGGCGACGGACGAGCTCGCCAGGTAGAAGCCGAGCAGCGTACAGACGACTGCGTGCCCCGCCTTCAGTCCTGACTTCTTGACCAGCAAGAAGACGATGATCGCCAGCAGCACCACCGCCGAAATCGAGAGTGCCACGGCGGCTCACCTCCAAGTCCAAGACCCTGCACCAGTGCGGACGCCAGCAGGTTCATACCCACTAAGCGCTACGGATCATAACTATCCGTGGGTCCGCATGACTCGGAGCACGGCAGCACAAGGGGGCGCATGCCCCATAGGCTCGGAGAATGACCATCGAGACCCATGGATCCACCGGGCCCTCCGAGACTCCCGCGCAGCGGCTCTCCTTCCCGCGTCAGCACGCCCGCACGCAGCGCTTCACGCTCGGTGCGCCCCGCGCGTTCACGGTGGCGCCCGACGGGTCCCGTGTCGCCTTCCTGCGCTCCTCGTCCGGCACCGACCGCGCGAATCAACTCTGGGTCCTGGACCTGGCGGACGGTGCCGTCGAACGCGTCGCGGCCGATCCCCAGGCGCTGTTGAACGGCGCCGCCGAGCGGCTCTCCGCCGAGGAGCGGGCCCGGCGCGAGCGCAGCCGCGAGGGCG
Organism: Streptomyces sp. NPDC086554; assembly: GCF_040686095.1. Taxonomy (NCBI): domain Bacteria; kingdom Bacillati; phylum Actinomycetota; class Actinomycetes; order Kitasatosporales; family Streptomycetaceae; genus Streptomyces; species Streptomyces sp. NPDC086554. Next base: position 96,373 of record NZ_JBFBJK010000004.1, on the reverse strand, counting down.
GCGCGGGCATCGTGGGCTATGCGACGGACACGGCGGTGGAGCTCGCCGCCTTCGCGCTCTCCGGCCGGCTCTTCGCCGCGGAGCTGCGCGCGGGCACGGCACGCGAACTGCGCAGCCCGGCCCCGGTGATCGACCCCCGCCCCTCCCCCGACGGCCGCCACATCGCGTACGTCGCAGGGGGCGCCCTGCGGGTGATGGGCGCCGACGGCGAGGACGACCGGGCGCTGGCGGAGCCCGAGGGCGAGGGCGAAGGGACCGTCACGTACGGCCTCGCGGAGTTCATCGCGGCCGAGGAGATGAGCCGCTCGCGTGGTTTCTGGTGGTCGCCGGGCTCGGACCGGCTGCTCGTCGCGCGCGCCGACGACGCCCCCGTACGGCGCTGGTGGATCGCCGATCCCGCGCACCCGGAGAGCGAGCCGACGAAGGTCGCTTACCCGGCGGCGGGCACGGCCAACGCGGACGTGCGCCTCTTCGTCCTGACGCTGGACGGCGCGCGCACCGAGGTGACGTGGGACCGCGCCCGCTACCCGTACCTGGCGCGGGTGCACTGGTCGTCGGCGGGCGCACCGCTGCTCCTCGTCCAGTCCAGGGACCAGCTCAGCCAGCTCTACCTGGCGGTGAACCCGGACGACGGCTCGACGCGGATGGTGCACGCGGAAGAGGATGCCGACGAGACAGCATGGCTCGAACTCTTCCCCGGCGCCCCGTCCTGGTCGCCGAGCGGCAAGCTGGTGCGGATCGTCGACGAGGGCGGCGCGCGGGTCCTCGCGGTGGGTGAACGCCCGCTTACGGGGCCGCAGTTGCACGTCCGCGCGGTGCTCGACGTGGCGGACGACGACGTACTGATCTCGGCGTCGGCGGGCAGCGCGGCCGCATCCCCCGAGACCGGCGAGGTGCACGTCTACCGCGTCAACGAACTCGGCGTCGAGCGCGTCTCACAGGAAGCCGGGGTCCACTCTGCGGTGCGCTCGGGGGGCCTCACGGTCCTCGTGTCGGCCACCCTGGACCAGCCGGGCACTCGCGTCCAGGTACTGCGCGACGGCAAGCAGGTGGCGACCGTCGCCTCATACGCCCAGCGTCCGGGGCTCACGCCGCGCGTGACTCTCACCGAAGGGGGCGCACGCAAGATCCCGTGCGCCGTCCTGCTCCCCACGGATTACCAGGAGGGCTCGGGTCCGCTGCCGGTGCTCCTCGACCCGTACGGCGGCCCGCACGGCCAGCGGGTGGTCGCGGCGCACAATCCGTACCTCACGTCGCAGTGGTTCGCCGACCAGGGCTTCGCCGTGATCGTCGCGGACGGGCGTGGCACTCCGGGGCGCTCCCCCGCGTGGGAGAAGGCGGTCCGCAAGGACTTCACGCTCACTCTGGACGACCAGGTGGACGCGCTCCAGGCCCTGGCTTCTTCCTTCCCCCTGGACCTGGACCGGGTCGCCATCCGGGGCTGGTCCTACGGCGGTTACCTCGCGGGGCTCGCGGTGCTTCGCCGCCCCGACGTCTTCCACGCGGGGGTGGCGGGCGCCCCGGTGACGGACTGGCGCCTGTACGACACCCACTACACGGAGCGGTACCTGGGCAACCCCGGAGTGGACCCGGCCCCGTACACCCTCAGCTCCCTCGTCACCGAGGAGGGCCTGGTGTCCCCGGAGGACCCGCACCGCCCGCTGATGATCGTGCACGGCCTCGCGGACGACAACGTGGTGGTGGCACACGCCCTGCGCCTCTCCTCCGCCCTGCTGGCAGCGGGCCGCCCCCACGAGGTGCTCCCCCTCTCCGGGGTGACGCACATGACTCCCCAGGAACAGGTCGCGGAGAACTTGCTCCTGCTCCAGGTCGACTTCCTGAAGCGCGCGTTGGCCCTGCCCTAGCCCCCGGCAAACGGCGACCGGCCGGGGCGACATGGCTTGCCCCGGCCGGTCTACGGCACCCGCACGGCCGTACATCCGTCAGCCTGCCGCGCACGTATATCGCGTACGCGACGCCACGATTGCCCACGTGTTAAGCCACGAGCTGCCCTACGGCACCACTTGCTTCTCCTCCGCGAAATGGCACGCCGAGTCGTGCGCCTCAGGCCCCTCGACACCGCGGAACTCCGCCGGGACGGCCAGCGCCGGGACCTCGAGGGCGCACCGCTCCTGCGCCTTCCAGCAGCGGGTGCGGAAGCGGCAGCCCGACGGGATGTTCGCCGGCGACGGCACATCCCCGTAGAGAATGATCCGCTCCCGATGCTCCCGGGCCTCGGGATCCGGGACCGGCACCGCCGAGAGCAGCGCCTGCGTGTACGGGTGCGTCGGGTGCTCGTAGATTTCCTCGTCGGAGCCGATCTCGACGATCCGGCCCAGGTACATCACCCCCACCCGGTCGGAGATGTGCCGCACGATCGACAGGTCGTGCGCGATGAACACGTACGACAGGTTGAACTCGTTCTGCAGCTGGTCCAGGAGGTTCACGACCTGCGCCTGCACCGAGACGTCAAGGGCGGAGACCGGCTCGTCGGCCACGATGATCTCGGGCCGCAGCGCCAACCCCCGCGCGATCCCGATGCGTTGGCGCTGCCCGCCGGAGAACTGGTGCGGATAGCGGTTGATGTACTCCGGGTTGAGACCGACGACGTCGAGGAGATCCTGGACCTTCCCACGCCGCGACCCCTTCGGCGCGACCTCGGGATGGATCTCGTACGGCTCCCCGATGATGTCGCCGACCGTCATGCGCGGGTTCAGCGACGTGTAGGGGTCCTGGAAGACCATCTGGATGTTGCGGCGCACCGCCTTCAGCGCGCGCCCGGACAGCTTGCTGACGTCCTCGCCCTTGTAGCGGATCTCCCCTGCGGTCGGCCGCTCCAGGTTCACCAGCATCTTCGCGACCGTCGACTTGCCGCAGCCCGACTCCCCGACGATGCCGAGCGTTTCGCCCTGGCGGAGGTCGAAGTCGACGCCATCGACGGCCTTGACCGCGCCCACCTGCTTGCGGATGACGATGCCCTGGGTGAGCGGGTAGTGCTTGACCAGGCCGCGCACCTGGAGGATCGGCTCGCCCTCCGACTGCTTCTCGCTGACGTGCTCACCGTTCGGCATCGGCGTCGGCATCGAGCGTCTCCTTCCAGAAGTAGCAGGCGCTCCGGCGGTCGGCGGTCAGGCCCTCGTACGTCACTTCGAAGAGCGGCGGTACGTCGGTCCTGCAGATGTCCTGGGCCATCGGGCAGCGGGGGTTGAAGGCGCAGCCGGGCGGGATGTTCATGAGGTTGGGCGGCAGACCCTTGATCGCGTAGAGCTCCTGGCCCTTCTGGTCGAGGCGGGGGATGGATTCCAGCAGGCCGCGCGTGTAGGGGTGGGCAGGCGCCTTGTAGATCTCGTGGACCGGGGCCTTCTCGACGATGCGGCCCGCGTACATGACGGCGATGTTGTCGGCGACGTCCGCCACGACGCCGAGGTCGTGGGTGATGAGGATCAGGCCCATGTGCAGCTCGCGCTGGAGCTCGGCGAGGAGATCCATCACCTGGGCCTGGACGGTCACGTCGAGGGCGGTCGTCGGCTCGTCGGCGATGATGAGGGAGGGTTCGAGCGCCAACGCCATGGCGATCATGATGCGTTGGCGCATGCCGCCGCTGAACTGGTGCGGATACTGCCCGACCCGTTCCTTCGCGGCCGGGATGCGGACGCGGTCCATCAGTTCGATGGCCTTGGCCTTGGCGTCCTTCTTCGACATCCCCTGGTGGACGATGTACATCTCGCCGAGCTGCTGGCCGACGCTGAGCACCGGGTTGAGCGACGACAGCGCGTCCTGGAAGATCATCGCCATCCCGGCGCCGCGCGTCTTGCGCCGCTCCTCCTCCTTGAGCTTGAGGAGGTCCTTGCCCTGGAAGATGATCTCGCCGCCGGTGATCTTCCCCGGCGGAATGTCGAGGATGCCCATGATGGCCTGGGCGGTCACCGACTTGCCGGATCCCGACTCGCCGAGCACGGCGAGCGTCTCGCCCTCCCTGACGCTGTAGTCGACGCCGTTGACGGCCTTCGCGACGCCGTCCCTGGTCCTGAACTCCACGTGCAGATCGCGCACTTCGAGCAGCGTGGGCGATGTGGGTGACATGGGCGGCTACCTCAGCTTGGGGTCGAGGGCGTCGCGCACCGCGTCGCCGAGCATGATGAACGCGAGCACGGTGATCGCCAGGGCTCCCGCGGGCCAGAGCAGCATGTGCGGGGCGTTGCGGATGTACTGGGAGGCGGCCGAGATGTCGATGCCCCAGGAGACGGTCGGCGGCTTCAGACCGACACCCAGGTACGAGAGGGTCGCCTCCAGGGCGATGTACGTACCGAGCGCGATGGTGGCGACGACGATCACCGGGGCGACCGCGTTCGGCGCGATGTGCCGAAGCAGCAGCCGCGAGTTGGAGGCGCCGAGGGCCCGCGCCGCCTGCACGTAGTCGTTCTGCTTGGCGGTGATCACCGAGCCGCGGGCGATGCGCGAGAGCTGCGGCCAGCCGAGCAGCACCATGAAGCCGATCACCGGCCAGACGGTGTTGCTGGTGACCACCGACAGGAGCACCAGGCCGCCGAGCACGACCGGGATGGCGAAGAAGACGTCGGTGATCCGGGAGAGGACCGCGTCCCAGAATCCGCCGAAGAAACCCGCGAGCCCACCGAGCACGCTGCCGAGAATCGCGACGCCGAGCGTGGCGCACACACCGACGGTGACCGAGGCACGGGCCCCGTACACGGTCCGCGTGTAGACGTCGCAGCCCTGCCCGTCGAAGCCGAAGGGGTGCCCGGACGTGGAGCTCTTCTGGGCGTTGGCGAGATCGCAGTCGAGCGGATTGCCGGAGGCGATCAGGGACGGCCAGAGCGAGATGAAGACGAGGAAGATGATGATGAGGCCCGAGATGATGAAGACCGGGTTGCGCCGCAGCTCGCGCCAGGCGTCGGACCACAGACTGCGGGCGGGCGCCGATGGGCCGGTGCCTTCGGGCCCTCCCGGTGTCTTCTCGAGCGTCGAGCCCTCGGTCGCCGCGAGGTCCATCGCGCCCCCGGCACCGGTCGAGGCGATGGCTCCGTCTGGCTCCTTGGGTTCAGGCATAACGGATCCTCGGGTCGAGTACGGCGTACAGGAGGTCGACGACCAGGTTGGCCACCAGGAAGACAAGGACGAGTACGGTCACGAATCCGACGACGGTCTGCGTGCTCTGCCGCAGAATCCCTTGATAAAGCTGGAATCCGACGCCATGGATATTGAAGATCCGCTCGGTGACGATCGCGCCGCCCATCAGCGCGCCGATGTCGGTGCCGATGAAGGTGACCACCGGGATGAGTGAATTGCGCAGCAGGTGCCGGGTGATGACGCGGCGCCTTGGCAGTCCCTTGGCGATGGCGGTCCGCACGTAATCCGCCCGGCGGTTCTCGGCGATGCTCGTCCGGGTGAGGCGGGTGACGTACGCCAGGGACACCGAGGCAAGGACGAATCCCGGCACGATCAGCTCGTCGAAGGGCGCCTCCGACGAGACGGAGGGTTTGATGATCCCCCACTCGACACCGAGCAGCAGTTGGAGCAGCAGGCCGGTGACGAAGGTGGGGATCGCGATGACGACGAGCGTGAGCAGCAGGACGACCGTGTCGATGGGACGCCCGCGCCGCAGCCCGGTGATGACACCGAGCGTGATCCCGATGATGATCTCGAAGAGAATGGCGACGACGGTCAGCCGAATCGTCAGCGGGAAGGCGGTCCCCATCAGCTCGGTGACCTTCTGCCCGTTGAAGGCGGTACCGAAGTCGCCGGTGAAGACATTGCCCATGTACGTCACGTACTGCTGCCACACGGGCTTATCGAGGCCGAATTCCTTCTTCAGCTGAGCGGCGGTCGCGGGATCGCATTTACGATCCCCGCACAGGCCCGCGATGGGGTCGCCCATCACGTTCACCATCAGGAAGATCAGCAGCGTGGCGCCGAAGAAGACCGGGATCATCTGCAGCAGACGCCGGATCACATAACGTCCCATGAGGGCTCCGGAAGTAGTGGAAGCGACCGTCCGGCGCGGTTCTCGCTCTCGCCGGACGGCCGCTTCCGATGCCTCAGCTGACCTTGATCTCGTTGTAGACCGGGACGCTGAACTGGTTCAGCGCGACATCGGAGACCCTGTCCGAGTAGCCGGCGCTGCCGTTCTGGTACCAGAGCGGAATGACGCCCATGTCCTTGGCCAGGACCTTCTCGGCGTCCTGGAACGTGGAGACGGCCTTCGCGGTGTCGGTCTCGGCGTTGGCCTCGTCGACGAGTTTGTCGAATTCCTCGTTCGAGTACTTTCCGTCGTTGGACGGGGCGTCCGTGTAGTACAGCGGCTGCAGGAAGTTCTGGATCAGCGGGTAGTCCATCTGCCACCCCGCGCGCCAGGCACCGTCGAGCTTCTGCTGAGAGGCCTGACTACGGAAGTCGGCAAACGTTCCGACGGGATTCCCGACACAGGACTTGTCATTGCCGAGAGCCTTGTTGATGGAGTTGCAGACCGCATCGACCCATTCCTTGTGTGAGCCGGTGTCCGCGTTGTACGTGATCTTCAGCTGGCCGCCGGGGATGCCGCCGCCCTCGCTGATCAGCTTCTTCGCCTCGTCGGCGTCGTACTTGCAGGGGTCGCCGCAGAGCCCGGACTTGTAGCCGCCGGCTTCGCCGAGCACGGGCGATGTCCAGTCGGTGGCGGGCGTACGAGTCTTCTGGAAAATGGTGTCGGTGATCTGCTCGCGGTTGATCGCCATGGAGAGCCCCTGGCGGACCTTCGCCGCCTCCGGCGTCGCCCACTTCTCGTCGTAGAAGGGGAAGGCGAGGGTCTGGATGATGCCCGCGGGTGTGTTGATGTACCGATCACCGAGGTCACTCTTGGCGTTCTTGAGCTGCGAAGCAGGAACATCATCGACGAGATCGAGATTGCCCGCCATCAAGTCCGTATAGGCGGTGTTGTTGTCGGTGTAGACCTTGAGATCGACGCCGCCGTTCTCCGCCTTGTCGGGACCGGTGTACCCGTCCCACTTCCGCAGGGCCATCTTCGAGCCCTTGGCGTACGAGTCCACGGTGTACGGACCATTGCCGACGGGCTTGGAGAGCCAGGCGTCGTGGTCGTCGTAGAACGCCTTGGGCAGTGGCGCGAACGCCGGATATCCGAGGGTCTTGGGCCAGGTGGAGAACTTCTGCGTGAGCTTGACGGTGAAGGAGGTGTCGTCGACGACCTTCAGCCCGGAGAGCGTGTCGGCGCTGGCGTCGCCCTTCTCCGGATGGACCTTGTCGTACCCCTCGATATAGCCGAAGAAGTAGGCGTTCTTCTGGTTGTTCTTCAGATGCGCGCCGTAGTTCCAGGCATCGACGAACGACTTCGCGGTGACGGCCTCTCCATTGCTGAACTTCCACCCTGTCTTGATCTTCACGGTGAAATTCTGCGAGTCCGAGGTGTCGATGCTCTCGGCGACCATGTTCTTGGCCTCGCCGGTCTTCGGGTCGTACCGCACCAGACCCCGGAAGATCATGTCGAGGACCTTGCCGCCCTGCACCTCATTGGTGTTCGCGGGCTCCAGCGGATTCTGCGGATCGCCCCATGAGGACCCCACGATCCCGGAGCCGTCGCCACCGCCGCCGCCGCTGTCGCCGCCTCCACCGCAGGCAGTCGCCGCGAGAGCGACGGTCACCGCACATGCGGCCCACTTGGCGTGCGTGGCTCCACGCATGGAGTGCCTCCCTTTCGGGCCTGAGTCCCTAGATGCCCATTTAGATACTTAGGCCCAAATACACCCCAAACGGTGATGCACCGCATCTTTGAGGCGGCTTTCCGGGGCTAGTACGACGGGGATACGTCCGGATGGCGGGGGGGGCGGTGCTGTGCTGTGCTGTGCTGTGGCGGGGATTCGGTGACCCGGCGACGGTCATGTTGCCGGGGCCGCCCGGTTGTCCGGAGTGTGGCGGTTCCGGGCTAGGAGTCAAGGGCGCTCCGCTGCGCTGCGCGTCGGCTGCGCCGATTGCGCTTCGCTCCACCCTTGACACCCAGCCCTCCACCGCGAGAAGCGAGATGACCGGGCGGCCACGAAACGGGGCTCACGGGGACTGCCGGGTGGGGTGTTCGGCTTTCCTGCCGGGTGCGGACCAGTTCGTTTCAGCGCCCCGAGGTGGAGGGGCGCGCGGCCGGTTCGGGGATGGGTTCCGGCTTCGTCAAGCGTCTGCCAACCGGATCTCCCGGCGTGACCGTCACGGGAGAAGGAGCCTGGCGGGATGTGATTGCGGGCTGGGGTCCGGCACCTACTTCGGCAAAGTTGCGTTCCGGCAGAAGAGGGGCGCACGCGATGCGTAACGCGCCGTGACGAAGGTAGGTGCTGGTCTCCTCGAGAGCGTGGATTGCGGGACTTCCTTGCAAACCGTGGCGTCACACCAGATCGGAAGCCAGCCGCGCGTGCAGCTCCACGTCGTAGCGGGCCCCGTCGTACGCGAGCTTCTGGCGCTGCACGCCCTCTGCCGCGAAGCCTGCGGCGTGGGCCACCCGGCAGGACGCCGGGTTGTTGACTCGATGCCCCAACTCAAGCCGGAACAGCCCCAGTTCGCCGAAGGCCCACCGACTCAACGCCTCGCACCCGTACGTCGCCACACCTCGCACCCGCGCGGCGGGGGCCGTCCAGTACGACACCCATCCGGTGGCGTGGATTCGGTTCACCGCCCCGACGGCGACGTTCCCGAGTGGGGTGTCGTCACCGTCATACGTCGAAGGCGTACGCGGAGCCGACCCTCCCCTCCTGCTCGCGGCGCGCGATCCAACGGGTCGCCGCTTGAGTCGAGTTGACCGGCTCGTCGGCCTGCCGTGCCATTTCCGGGGCAGAGAAGGCAGCCAGTACGGCGGTGGCATCCGGCTCCGTCCAGGGCCGGAGGAACAGCCTGGCGCCAGCGTCGGCCGTGTCACGCACGGGGTGCGGGGCCGCCGGCTGACTTGATGCTGTCGAGCAGTACGCGCAGGGCGGCGGGGGTGGTGGCGATGACCGTCGCAGGGGTTTCGCTCTCGCGGAGGTGGGCGGAGCCTGCACCGTCAAGGGCGAGTTCGACGCACGTGTCCGCCCCACCTTCGCTGAAGCTGGACTTCCGCCACCGGAGCTCCGACATTCACGCCTTCCTAGAGCAGGGGATACAGGAGCCGCTGAATGAGTCCCAGCGAGTCCTTGCGCGCATGCCCTTCCGGTGTCACCTCGGCGTCAACCGGAGGCAGTGCCTGTTCGCTCAGCCTATCGAACCGGTTGTTGTACGTATCAAGGGAGTTGGCATCCCCGAGGTACAGCGACTGCACCACATGGGCCACGATGACCGTTCCCAGTCGAGGCTGGTGCGGCTCGATCAGCGTGAAGGACGTGCCGTAGGGGACCGGACCGTCGAACGGGACAACCTGCACCGTCACGTTCGGCAGCCGCGACATCTCGATCAGATGCCGCAGCTGATCTCGCATGACGTCAGGCCTGCCGAACGAGGTGTGGAGCGCTGCTTCGTGCACCACAGCATGGAGACGCGGAGGGCGCTCCCTCGTCAGGGCCCCGCGTCGCCGCATCCGGAACTCGACAGCCCGGTCGTGCTCGGCCGTGGACGCGTCCACGTAACCGTCCCGGTGGATAACTGTCGCGTAATCCAAGGTCTGGAGCAGCCCGGGCACGAACATCGGCTCGTAGCAGACGATCCGCTGCGAACCCGCCTCCAGCTCGGCCAGATCCAGCAGCGACGGACGCAGGGAGCGGCGGTACTCGGTCCACCACCCCTTGCCCGACTCCTGCCCCAGCTCGACGAGAGCATCCAGGTAAGTTGCCCCCTCGCCACTGCCCACAGCAGCAGCTCCTGCGAGTCGCCGAAGTCGCTCCTCAGACAGCCCCGTTCGCCCCGACTCAACCGTGGTGATATGCGAGGCGTTCATCCCCATCACCTCGGCCGCGCTCGCAGCCGTGAATCCGGCACTCTCGCGGATGCCGCGAATCTCGGCACCGTACCGCCGCTGCCGATACGTCGGATTCGCCCTGAGTCCCATGCATCCTCCTCGCCCCGGGAAGTATCCATCAACTCCCATCTTCCGCAAGGAGGTTGAGAGGTGGCAACTCTTATCGCTACGGTGTGTATGAGGCCAGTCACAATAGGCACACAACTGGAGGCTGCCACATGAGCATGCCCAAACCCCCGGAAGCCCCGAGCCGCACCTGGTCCTACGGGCTCCTCATCCCCCACGACCCCCGCGCCGTAGGCGTAGTCCGCGCCACGATCCGCAGCATCCTCCGTGCCGCCCGACTCAACTGCATCGTCGACACGGTGGAGTTGCTCGCCTCGGAGATCGTGACGAACGCGTATCGCAACTCCCCCACCGACACCTACGTCACCATGGAGCGCACTCCGGACGACTTCCGGGTCACAGTCTGGGACCACGGCCCCACCGTCCCCGGACTCGCTCGGGCCGAAGCCCCGCCCGACGCGTACGCCGAGTCCGGGCGCGGGCTGCCCCTCGTCGACGCCTGCGCGGACGAGTGGGGTGTCCGCGACTATCCGCACGGCAAGGCGGTGTGGTTCCACCTCGCCCCGAAAGGGGACGCGTGAGTTATCCACAGGCTCAGGCCGAGCCGCAGCCCGCCAGTGCCCCGGAAGACCTGAGAGCCGCCCTCGCCCAGCTCACTCCCGACGCGCTGCCCACGTTCGAGGCCGAGCGCGCCGCCGCACTGCGACAGTCCCGCGAGCAGGTCAGCGCGGCGCCAATGCGCCGCTTCGTCGGCCAGTGGGCTGTCTACGTGGCGGTGGAGCGTCATCCCGAGCGGGCCGCGCGCCTGCGCGCCCTGGAACCGCGCGCCGCCACCACCGAGAGCCTCGACGAGGCCCGCGCCATCGCGGCCGAGATCGGGGGCATCCTCGACGTCGCGTGCGCCGAGGCCGGGATCGAGCGAGGTGAAGTGCCCGCGTGAGTGACGTCGAGGAATGGCGCGGGGACCCCGCAGATCCGCGTTCGCCGGAACGGCAGACGATCTCGAGCTCTCGGGCTGGTTGTCTGTGAAGCGCGCTCTCCAGTAGAAAGTTGTTATGGACGGGACTCCACGGCTCGTCTCAACCCCATGGTCACTCCCGCAGCGAAGAGGCCGAGCGCCGCAGCCGCGGCCAGGAGAGAAGCGCTCTCATGCAGTGGCCAGGCCCAGGAGTACGGCCTCTGGCCGGGCCCCAGGCCGATGAGTGCGCAGCCCACAGGGACGGCGGCGACTGCCAGCGGGCCGTACATCGAGCCGACGAAGTACTGGACGGTCAAGCCCACCCCGAGGTACCCCACGAGATTCCGCGCGACGCCGAGGCCCAGACCGAAGTCGAGCCACTGCGCTTCGCACGCTCCCAGAACCACTGCTCCGATAGCGGCACATCCGAACAGGAAGGTCCGGTAGGTGCGGACGGGGCGGACGGCGGTGACATCGGTCTCCTGGGGCGCTCTGCTCATGGCGTGCAGGAGGACGCAGGCGGGGGCCACCGGGAGGACCAGAGGCAGTGGGATTCCTGTCCCGAATCCGCCCATCAGTGAGGGAATGGGGAGTGCTGACCCGGCGAGTAGCGGTGCGAGGATGAAGCAAGCCAACACAGAGGCCCAGGAGGCATGCACCATGTGCACGCGAAGCCACCAGGTCATGACTGCTTGTCCCCTGCCTGCCTGAAGGAAGCAGGACGGAGTTCCGGCTTCACTGAGCAGTCCAGAACAGATCGCATGTTGCGCTTGTACCAGTCGCGTTGCTGGGCAGGAGGCAGCTTGCGTACCTGGTCGGCAAGATCAACCACTTCGGGCTGCCAGTGCCTCACCAGCTCATCCTTGGGTTCCCCTGAAGTCAGCGACAGCCAGGCATAGATCGCGCTATGCGCGGCATCCCCCGGGTACTCGGCCCCCGGCTTTGTCGCACAGTCCGGTGGGGCGCCCGGCAGCACGCTCGTGGCTGTAGCCGCGCGGACAGCGCTCTCGCTGGGGCGCGGCTCGCCGAACTCGACGTGCGACGCCGGGGTGACTCCCACTTTGCTCAGCCGCTGCCCAGCGTCCTGTGCCCAGCGGACCATGTCGTCCTGCCTGTCGTACTGCTCCGGCCATACGCATACCTGGACACGCCCGCCTGCGCACTTGCGAAGCGCGGGATCCCGGGCCTGCACTCCCTCGAACTCGAGCGGCACAGCCAGGATGAGGGCACCGACGGTGCCAAGAGCAGCCGCAGACACGGCGTACGCCTGATGCTGTCGGTTCCTCGGCTTCGCGCCCAGGGCGGCGGCAATCAGAGCCGCGGCCACGAGCCCTGCAGAGAAGACAATAGTGGCGGCCATGCTGCGAACCGAGGCGGTTTGGTCGATGCCACAGCACTCCACAAGACCCTGCCCGTTGAGGTGCCGCAGCCAGGGCAGCTCGCCGAGCGCGGCGGGCCAGAACCCCCACAGATAGCCGAAGATGAGCATCACTGCGGCGCCCAGGACACGCGGCATCCAGGGTCCGACGAGCCAGCCGAGTGCGATATGGGACACCACCACCGCGTAAGCGGTGAACAGTATTCCCAGGCTCGGGAAGCCGGGCGCCCCGAGAGCGATGGAAGAATAGGCCACGAGACTCGTGAGCACGCCGAGCAGCCCCAGCACCGTGACAGGGGCGAGATGCAGCCAAGCGATACGAAGGCGGCTGCGGGCGGGAGCCCAGCCGTAGACCTCCGCGCGGTGAACCCTCGCGGATTCCCAAGCAGCGCAGGCGCCGCACCCCGCACTCACAAAGCCAAGCACGATCAGCGACTGCGCGGTCGCGGACTCCCAGTACTCGATCACCGAGTCGGTGTTCTGCGCACCGAACCAGAACAGGACCGGGAGCATGACGAGAGCGACCCAGGCAGCCGGCCCCGACCGGAGCAGAGTTCCCAGACGCATACCTCAGACCTCCCCACGGACCAGACCGCGATACGCGCTCTCCGCGCGCCGCTCGACCGGCAGATCTCCAGGAGCCAGAGCGAAGAAGTCCGGGACCGTCCCCTGAAAGGCCACCTGTCCTTGGTCGAAGACGATGACGCTCTCGTATATGTCGGCCAGATCTTCCGTCTGGTGGGTGGACACCACGAAGCTGACGGATTCTGACAGTTCGGCCACCAGGTCGCGGAAGACGCCGCGCTGTATGGGGTCGAGGCCTGCCGTCGGCTCGTCGAGCAACACGACCTGCGCATCGTGGATCAGCGACTGCGCGATACCGAGCCGTCGCATCTGGCCGCCGGACAGTTCGTGACTGCGGCGCTTCGCCAGCTCGGTGAGGCGGACCCGGTCCAGGGCCTTCGCGGAGCGTTCCCACGCCTCGGACTTCGACAAACCCTTCAACCAACCAGCGTAGGCAGCCTGTTCCCGTACGGTCAGCGACGGCACGGGCTTCACGTGCTGCGGCAACCACCCAACTCTGCACCGGTATTCACTGCGGTGACGTCTTTCCGTACTGGTCAATCTGCCCAGTTGCACACGCCCGGATGCGGGAGCGAGAACAGAGGCCCCCAGAGACAACAGGGTGGACTTTCCAGCGCCGTTGGGCCCCAAGAGGACGGTGCACCCCGTGGGGAACTCCAAGGTCAAGCCGTCAAGGACGGTGACTCCCGCACGGTAGGCGAAGGAACAATCGGTGAAGCGAAGCGGCACGGTGCTTCCAGAGGTCAGCGTGGGTGGAACGTGACGAGCGGAGGCAGAGCGCCCGGTCTGCCTGATCCTGAACCGGGCACCCTGTCGAATGGATCAGTACTTGACAGCGACCTTCTTGACCCAGAGCTTGTAGCCGGTCTGGTCATACCCATTCAGGTTGGAGTAGTTGAAGTAGTAGCCACCCTTGGAACGGTCACCGAAGCTGGATGTGTCGCAGTAGTTCTTGTCCCGAGCAACCACCGGGTCCGGAAGGGCCGAGCGCTCCTTCTTCAGCTGTAGGGATGCGTACTTGAAGCGGTTCTCGCCCGAACCCCCGTTGTGGGCCTTGCAGCGGGAGAACTTGACGGTCGTGGAGACGCCGTCGCGATTGTTGTCATTCCAGTGGCGCGAGTCCTTACCAGTCGCCCACGCCTTAATTTCGCTGCCAAAGCCCCCCTCAGCAAAGGCCGGTCCGATCCCAAGCCCTGCGATGGCTACAGCCCCTGCGGCGATCGAGGCTATCTTGCGCTTCCTGTTCATGTTCCCCTCCGAGATTCTTGGACCTGTGGTTGGTCACACCAAGTGGCCCTCACGCGATGATCAAGATGCTGCTCGGTGATCATATGGCTACGCAGCGACAACTGTGTGGAAGTTGTGACCGATTTGAGGAACATCTGAGGTCGAGCGGCTCGAGGGGTCAGTTCATACCTGGAGGCAACGTCCAGGCGCACCGCGGTCTTCCAGCACTCACCGCTGGTTGCCCGAACGGGCAGTGCCCCAAAAGACAATGAGGGAACGGCGGCGCTGCTGGCGGGAGTTGCCCCGGCGCAAGCCGCGCAGAGCAGCACGAAGGACGACCGCGTCACGGCCGCTTCGGCGCAGTCGGCGCAGGACGTCGCGGCGCAGGCTTCGTCGAAGTACAAGGTCCTCAAGCAGTTCGACTACTCCCGCTCGAAGCAGCATCAACTGCCGTTGCGTCTGGGGCAGTACTACCGCTATGGCCACGGACGAGACGATGACGGCGGCGGAGGCCCCCGATTCGCGTACTTCGGCGCGGTGACGGCCTTCTGCAAGGGCAGCGTCAAGTGCCCGACCTGGGTCAACACCAAGTTCAAGCCCAGGACGTCCACCGCGCCGCTGAACACGGCGGCGCTGAACGCGACGGCAAGCGGCGAGCTGACCGTCTTCACCTACAAGCCGCTGGTCGAGAAGAAGGGCCGCCTGGCCCTCGCCTCCTGATCACAAGCGCACCCCATTGAGTAGCGTGGATGCCGCCGCGGGCAAGCAGCCCGTGGCGGCATCCGCACATGACGGGAGGCTCCGCCGATGGGACGCGGCAAGCGACGACCGCACCAGACGTACACGGTGGGCTCGTACGAACCCCCGGGCGGGAATCCACCGCAGGACACCGAGCAGGACACGGCAACCGCCGCGCTCCTCCAAGACGTGGCCGACATGGCCTTCAAAGGCGGCCCGTTGGGAGCGGAACTGTCCCAACTCGACCTGGTAGAACGTACGTTCACCTTCCGTCACCTGGCTGAACCCGACCCGCGGCCACTGACAGGCGAGTCCGGCAAGGTACCCGTGGACGACCAGGAGCGAGCCGCAATCATGTGGACCCCGCAACCCGGCTCACCGGCCTGGGCGCACCTGGCCCACCTCCTGGAGGAACTGCCGTTCATCGCCTCGTTCCGCGAGTACGGACCCCACGTCGGCCCCACCGTTCTGGGCGTCGAATCGCCGACACGGCAGTACGCCGACGTCCTGGTGGAACACAAGGACACGACATGGCGGGTCCGCGTACAACTCGAAGGCAGGCAAGAACCGCTGGAGTTCCCCGGCATGACGATCGCCGAAATCTTCGGCGAGAACCGCCACCACGCACTGCTGCGCGAAGGCGTGGTGGAGGCCGGAATCTGACCCGCCCCCGCACAAACATGCGGGGGCGCCCCAAGCCAACTCAGGCTCGGGGCGCCCCCGTTCACGTACACATCAGGTACGTCCGTGGAGATTCACGCCGCGTGCACGACGTCCTTCTCCTCCGCGAAGTGGCACGCCGACTCATGTGCCGCCGGAGTGTCCTGGCCCGCGAACCGCTGCGGGATCGCGAGCAGCGGGATCTCCTCCGCGCACTTCGCCTCCGCCTTCCAGCAGCGGGTGCGGAAGCGGCAGCCGGAGGGAGGATTGGCCGGGGACGGGACGTCTCCGGTGAGGATGATCCGCTCGCGGCCCTCGCGCGCCTCCGGGTCCGGCACCGGCACCGCGGAGAGCAGCGCCTGCGTGTACGGGTGCGTCGGGTGCTCGTAGATCTGCTCGTCCGAGCCGATCTCCGCCATCTTGCCGAGGTACATCACGCCCACGCGGTCCGAGATGTGCCGGACGATCGACAGGTCGTGCGCGATGAAGAGGTAGGAGAGGTTGAACTCGTCCTGCAGCTTCCCCATCAGGTTGATGACCTGGGCCTGGACGGAGACGTCCAGGGCCGAGACCGGCTCGTCGCAGATGATGATCTCGGGGTTCAGGGCCAGACCGCGCGCGATGCCGATGCGCTGGCGCTGGCCGCCCGAGAACTGGTGCGGGTAGCGGTTGATGTACTCCGGGTTCAGGCCCACCACGTCCAGGAGGTCCTGGACCTTCTGGCGGCGCGAGCCCTTGGGAGCCACCTCGGGGTGGATCTCGAAGGGCTCCCCGATGATGTCGCCCACCGTCATACGGGGGTTGAGCGACGTGTACGGGTCCTGGAACACCATCTGGATGTTGCGGCGCACCGCCTTCAGGGCACGCCCCGAAAGCTTGGTGATGTCCTGGCCCTTGTAGAAGACCTCGCCGGCCGTGGCGCGTTCGAGCGTCATCAGGAGCTTGGCGACCGTGGACTTGCCACAGCCCGACTCGCCCACGATGCCCAGCGTCTCGCCCTGGTAGAGGTCGAAGGAGATGCCGTCGACGGCCTTGACCGCACCGATCTGCTTCTTGATCAGGATTCCCTGGGTCAGAGGGAAGTGCTTGACCAGGTTGCGGACCTGGAGGATCGGCTCGCCTCGCTCGACCGGCGCCTCGATCGCCGCCACGGCCTCTTCAGCGGTGGACGCGTCGACCGTTTCCACCTCGGAGACGTTCGGGGTCGTGTCCTGAGGCTCGTCAGTCTTCTTGAGCTCAGCCATGGATCGTCTCCTTCCAGAAGTGGCACGCGCTGCCGCGGCCCGGCAGTTCCAAGCCGTCCTGCTCGGTCACCGGCACGAGGGCCGGGATGTCCGTACGGCAGATGTCCTGCGCCTTGAGGCAACGCGGGTTGAAGGCGCAACCGGAGGGGATGTGGAGCAGGTTGGGCGGCAGGCCCTTGATCGCGAAAAGCTCCTGGCCCTTCTGGTCGAGACGGGGAATCGAATCGAGCAGACCGCGCGTGTACGGGTGCGCGGGGCGCTTGTAGAGCTCGTGGACCGGGGCCGTCTCGACGATCCGGCCCGCGTACATCACCGCGATCTTGTCGGCGACGTCCGCGACCACACCCAGGTCGTGGGTGATGAGGATCAGGCCCATGTTGTACTCGCGCTGCAACTCGGCGAGCAGATCCATGACCTGAGCCTGGACGGTGACGTCGAGCGCCGTCGTCGGCTCGTCCGCGATGATCAGGTCCGGCTCCAGGGCGAGCGCCATCGCGATCATGATGCGCTGGCGCATACCGCCGGAGAACTGGTGCGGGTAGTCGTTCACCCGCTCCTTGGCGGCCGGGATCTTCACCCGCTCCATCAGCTCGATGGCCTTGGCCTTGGCCTGCTTGCGGCTGACACCGTCGTGCACCCTGAACATCTCGCCGAGCTGATAGCCCACGGAGAGCACTGGGTTGAGCGACGACAGAGCGTCCTGGAAGATCATCGCGATCTTGCGGCCGCGGATCTTCCTGCGCTCCTCGTTGGACATCTTGAGCATGTCCTGGCCGCGGAAGAGGATCTCGCCGTGCGGGATCTTGCCGGGCGGCATGTCGAGGATGCCCATGATGGCTTGCGCCGTCACGGACTTGCCGGAGCCCGACTCACCGAGGACGGCGAGCGTCTCGCCCGCGTCCACGCTGTAGTTGACGCCGTTCACTGCCTTGACCACACCGTCGCGGGTGTGGAACTCGACGTGCAGGTCCTTGACGTCCAGCAGTCTGCCGCTCTTTTCCTCGCCCGAGCGGGGGGCAGGAACCGAGTCTTCCTTGATGTCGATGCTGGTCATTTACGCCTCCCTCAGCGCAGCTTCGGGTCGAGGGCTTCGCGTACGGCGTCGCCCATCATGATGAACGCAAGCACCGTGAGACTCAGCATTCCTGCCGGGAAGATCAGTGTGTGCGGGTTGTTGCGGATGTCGTTCAGGGCGTCGGAGATGTCACCGCCCCAGGAGAGCGCGTCACCACCGAAGCCCAGGCCCAGGAAGGACAGCGTCGACTCGGCGACGATGTACGTGCCGAGCGCGATGGTCGCGATCACAATCACCGGGGCGACGGCGTTCGGCAGAATGTGCCGGAACAGGATCCGCTTAGTGCCCGCGCCGAGTGCCTTTGCCGCCACGACGTAGTCCGCGTGCCGGGTGGTGATCACCGCGCCGCGCATCACGCGGGCGATCTGCGTCCAGCCGAGGAAGGCGAGGGCGCCGGTGATGACCCAGACGTTGCGCTCGGTGAAGGCGTTCAGGACGACCATCGCGCCGAGCAGGAACGGGACACCGAAGAACACGTCGGTGAGCCGCGAAAGGATGCTGTCCCAGATGCCGCCGAAGTAGCCGGCCAGCATGCCGATCAGGCCGCCGAACAGGGTGACCAGGATGGTCACACCGAAGCCGACCATGATCGAGTTGCGGGCACCGTAGACCACGCGGGCGTAGACGCTGCGGCCCTGGCGGTCGTAGCCGAACCAGTCGGGTTGGAAGAAGTGGCCGAGGCTCGGCTTCTCCAGGAAGTGATTGGTCAGGTCGCCGGACCGGGGGTCGGCGCTGGTGAACATGCCAGGGAAGGCAGCGACAAGGAGCACCACGACGATCAGCAGTGCGGAGACGACGAAGAGCGGCCTGCGGCGCAGGTCCCGCCAGGCGTCGCCCCAAAGGCTGCGCGGCTTGCCCGTCGTGTCCGCGGCGTCGACGGATTTCGCGTCGGCCTCGACGATGGCCACGGCGTGTGCCTCGTCCGTGGCCTGGGACTTGGTGAGGTCAGGCATAACGGATCCTCGGGTCCAGAACGGCGTAGAGAAGGTCGACGATCAGACTCGCGAGGAGATACACGAGCACCAGAACCGTCACGATGCCGACGATGACGGCGCCCTCTCGGTTGCCCAGCGCATCGAACAGCAGGTTGCCGACACCGGTGACGTTGAAGATGCCCTCGGTGATGACGGCGCCGCCCATCAGGGTGCCGATGTCGGTGCCCAGGTAAGTGACCACCGGGATAAGGGAGTTGCGCAGCAGGTGCCGGGTGATGATCCGGCGGCGCGGCAGGCCCTTGGCGACCGCGGTGCGTATGTAGTCCGCCTGCCGGTTCTCCGCGATGGAGGTACGGCTCAGGCGTGCCACATAGGCGAGACCGACGAGGCCGAGCACGAGTGCCGGCATCAGCAACTGCTGGAAGTCCGTCGAGTCCTGGACCGTCGGTTTCACCCAGCCGAGCTCGTTGCCGAAGATCAGCTGGAGGAACAGGCCGAACACGAAGATCGGGACGGAGATCACGAGGAGCGTGAAGAGCGTCACGGTGTTGTCCACGAACCGGCTGCGCCGCACGCCGGCCAGTACGCCCAGAGCGATACCAACGACGAGTTCGAACGACCACGCCATGGCGGCGAGTCTCATCGAAATCGGGAAAGCCTGCTTGATCTCGTCAAGAATGGGCCTGTTGCCGGCAATGGTCTTGCCGAAGTCACCCTGCAGCAATCCGCCCATGTAATGCAGGTATTGCTGCCAGAGCGGCAGGTCGAGCCCGCGGTCGTGCCTGATCTGCGCGACCTGCGCCGGGTCCGGCGGCTTGTCGCCCCACAGCGCCCGTACGGGGTCGCCGGGGAGCACATTGACCATCAGGAAGATCAGCAGGGTTGTCCCGATGAAGACCGGGATCATCTGGAGCAGTCGCCTCGCGACGTAGCGCCCCATGGTGGTGCCTCCGTCCATTGCGGAGCCACCCGGAAGCGACGCCCGGGATCGCCGGGCGTCGCTTCCGGGAACGGACTCCGACGACTACTACTTCTCGAAGACCTCGACCTCGGTGAGGACAGGGTCGCCGGCCTGGTCGAACTCCATGCCCTTCACGTTGTTCGAGTACGCGGAGAGCGTCTTGTTGTACCAGAGCGGAATGCCCGGGAAGCTGTTCTGCAGAGACTTCTCGGCCTCTCCGTACAGCTTGGCGGACTCTTCGATGGTCTTCGCCGCGTCGGCCTTCTTGGTCAGCTCGTCGAACTTCTTGTCCGAGAAGCCGCCCTTGTTGCCGTCGACGCCGGTGCCGTAGAGGTCGGCGAGGAAGTTGCCGTTGAACGGGTAGTCGAGCACCCATCCGGAGCGGTAGATCGACTTGACCTTCTTCTGGTCACGGATCTCCGTGTCGGCCGCGAAGTCGGTCACCGCGTCGCCGACGCACTTGACGCCGGTCGACTTGGTGATGCTGTTGCAGACCGCGACGACCCAGTCCTTGTGCGGCTGGTCGGCGTTGTACTGGATGGAGATCTTGTTGCCGGGAACACCGCCGCCCTCCTTGATGAGGGACTTGGCCTTCTTGGCGTCGAACTTGCAGTACTCGCCGCAGGCGTCCTTCTGGTACCCCTTGACACCCTTGGCGACCCAGCCGGTGGCGGACTCACGCGTGCCGTAGAAGACGGTCTTGGCGATGGTCTCGCGGTCGATCGCCATGGACAGGCCCTGAAGGACCTTGACGTCGATGTCCTTCCACTGCTTCGTGTAGAAGGCCGGGTTGATCGTGTTGATCGCCGAGAAGTCCTGCTCGATGGCGCGGTCGCCGAAGTCCTGCTTGAAGTTGGCGGTCTCGCTGTTCGGCACGATCGGCATCGAGTCGACGTTGTCCGACTTCAGGTCCGCGTAGGCCGCCGTGTCCTTGGTGTAGGCCTTGAAGTCGACGCCGCCGTTCTTCGGCTTGTCACCCTTGTAGCCGTCCCAGGCGCGGACCGAGATGAGCTTCTTGTGGTCCCACTTCGAGAACTTGTACGGGCCGTTGCCGACCGGCGCCTCGCCGTACTTCTTCGGGTCCTTGAGGGCCTCCGAAGGCAGCGGGTAGAAGGGCGCGTAGACGAGCTTGTACGCGTAGTACGGGATGCCGTTGTTCAGCGTGATGGTGAAGGTGTTGTCGTCGACGACCTTCAGACCCTCCATCGCCTTGGCCTTGGCGTCACCCTTCTCGGGGTGGACCTTGTCGTAGCCGACGATGTCGCGGTACCAGGCGCTGTTCTGCTGGCCGTTGGCCGGGTTCGCGGCCCAGTTCCAGGCGTCCACGTACGACTTGGCGGTGACGGCCTCGCCGTTGTGGAACTTCCAGCCCGGCTTCAGCTTGACGGTCCACACCTTGGAGTCCTTGTCGGGGGTGACCGACTCGGCGTTCTCGTAGGTGATGTTGCCCTGCTTGTCGTAGTGGACCAGGCCCGTGAAGAGCGAGTCGATGACGACGCTTCCGTATGCCTCCATGGTGTTGGAAGGCTGCAGGGCGTTCTGCGGCTCGCCGTTGGCATAGCTGACGATCCCCTTGGGGTCGACCTTGCCACTCTTGCCGCTGTCGCTGTCGCCGCCACCACAGGCCGTTGCCGTCAGCGCCACGACACCCGCTATCGCGACCCACTTGGCGCTCTTGGCACCACGCATGGGGTTCCTCCTCATGAGTCCACTTGTTCACTACAAGAGGGGGTACAAGAAACCGCGCCGACACCCCTGACGGCGCGAAGATCGACGTACCCCAGTGTGCTCGTGAGTCGGCGCTCCCCACAGCGCGTGACCCATTGACCCGAGCTATACGCGGTCAACTATTAGCCATGAGGTACCGGTCGACCACAGTCTTTTGGTCTCGGTTCAATCACACCTGGTGCGTACAACTTCCAAAATCCGGACAAACCGATCCGAGATAGATGGTTGCGAAACGGACGTGTTACACATCTAACGGTCAACGGAGTCCGCATTCCGGACGGAGCGTCCAGGAAAACCGGTTGCGGCCGGGCAAGTTGGAGACGCCCGGCGGGTCCCTTCGGAGGCAGTCCGGTGGACACGCGTAGACCCACGGAGGTGTGCGCCAGCGTAGCGGCCTGACGGACCGCGCAAGGGGGGAACTGCGGCAGATACGCGAGAGGCCGGCTCCCGTCCCTCCTTCCAGAGGGGCGGAAACCGGCCTCGGTTGCCGAATTCGCCGAGCGTCAGCGGCAGTTGTGCATGAGCCTGGCGCGGCTCAAAGCTTTAGCCAGACTTTGTCACGGCCTTAGCCGTGCTTGGCGCGCGAAGCCGTGCGCCCGCGCTGCTTCTGGTCCAGGACGACCTTGCGGATACGCACGGTCTCCGGGGTCACCTCGATGCACTCGTCGTCGCGGCAGAACTCCAGGGACTGCTCGAGCGAGAGCTTGCGGGCGGGCACGACGTTCTCGGTCGTGTCCGCGGAAGCCGCACGCATGTTGGTGAGCTTCTTCTCCTTGGTGATGTTCACGTCCATGTCGTCGGCGCGCGAGTTCTCACCGACGATCATGCCCTCGTACACCTCGGTGCCGGCCTCGGTGAAGATGACACCGCGCTCCTGGAGGTTGACCATCGCGAACGGCGTGACCGAACCCGAACGGTCCGCGACCAGCGAGCCGTTGTGACGGGTGCGCAGCTCGCCGAACCACGGCTCGTGGCCCTCGAAGATCGAGTGCGCGATGCCGGTGCCGCGGGTCTGGGTCAGGAACTCCGTACGGAAGCCGATGAGGCCACGCGACGGAACGATCCACTCCATGCGGATCCAGCCGGAGCCGTGGTTGGTCATCGTCTCCATGCGGCCCTTGCGGGTCGCCATCAGCTGCGTGATGGCGCCGAGGTGCTCCTCGGGCGAGTCGATCGTCATGCGCTCGATCGGCTCGTACGTCTTGCCGTCGATCTGCTTGGTGACGACCTCGGGCTTGCCGACGGTGAGCTCGAAGCCCTCGCGGCGCATCTGCTCGACCAGGATGGCGAGCGCGAGCTCACCACGACCCTGGACCTCCCAGGCGTCCGGGCGCTCGGTGTCCAGGACACGGAGCGAGACGTTACCGATGAGCTCCTTGTCCAGACGGTCCTTCACCTGACGGGCGGTGACCTTGTGGCCCTTGCCGCCCTTGCCGACGAGCGGCGAGGTGTTCGTACCGATGGTCATGGAGATCGCGGGCTCGTCGACCGTGATCAGCGGGAGCGCGATCGGGTTCTCGGGGTCGGCGAGGGTCTCACCGATCATGATCTCCGGGATACCGGCGATGGCGCAGATGTCGCCGGGGCCCGCCTTCTCGGCCGGCTTGCGGGTCAGCGCCTCCGTCATCATCAGCTCGGTGATGCGGACGTTGGACATCGTGCCGTCACGCTTGATCCACGTGACGGTCTGGCCCTTCTTCAGCTCGCCCTGCTCGACGCGGCACAGCGCGATACGGCCGAGGAAGTTGTCGGCGTCGAGGTTGGTGACGTGGGCCTGGAGGGGGGCGTCCTCGTCGTACTCCGGAGCGGGGACGTGCTCCAGGATCGTCGAGAAGAACGGCTCCAGGTTCTCGCTGTCGGCCGGGACGGTGCCGTCCTCCGGCTTGGTCAGCGAGGCGACGCCGTCACGGGCACAGGCGTAGACGATCGGGAACTCGATCTGGTCCTCGTCGGCGTCCAGGTCGAGGAACAGGTCGTACGTCTCGTCGACGACCTCGGCGATGCGCGAGTCCGGGCGGTCCGTCTTGTTGATGCAGAGGATCACCGGCATGCGCGCGGCGAGGGCCTTGCGCAGCACGAAGCGGGTCTGCGGAAGCGGACCCTCGGAGGCGTCGACCAGGAGGACGACCGCGTCGACCATCGACAGGCCGCGCTCGACCTCACCACCGAAGTCGGCGTGGCCGGGGGTGTCGATGATGTTGATGGTGATGACGTCGCCGCCATCCTTGGGGTGGTACTTGACGGCCGTGTTCTTGGCCAGGATCGTGATGCCCTTCTCACGCTCCAGGTCGTTCGAGTCCATCATGCGGTCGTCGAGCGACTCGGCTGCGTGCGCGGCGAAGGAGCCGGCCTGCTTGAGCATGGCGTCGACCAGCGTGGTCTTGCCGTGGTCGACGTGGGCGACGATGGCAACATTACGAATGTCATGGCGCGTGGGCATACGAGCTGCGCTTCTCCCGGGAAGAGTGGACGGCGGCGCGTACGGTCCGGTACGCGTGCCCTGCCGGGCAGAACACGCCACGGCCTCACCCCAGTCTACGTGGCCCACGCGGGGATGGCCTGCGCGGGACCCTTGCAGGGGGCTTGACCAGGGGTTTTACGGCCGGACTAGGCGCTCTCGGCGTGCGGCGCCAGCTCCACGCGCAGCTGGAGGTCGAGCGCGCGGGCCAGCCGGTCGAGCACCGGGATCGTCGGCACCGTGCCTCCGCCCTCGAAGCGCGCCACTGCCGACTGCGTCATGCCCGCCCTGCGCCCGAGCTCGCTCTGCGAGAGCCCCAGGTCCTGCCGCTGCTTACGGACGGCTTCCGCGAGCGCGAAGCGGAGTCGCGCGGCGGCGTACTCCTCCTCGATCTCGGGTGTGAGGGCCCGCGCCGCACGCGCGTCGGCGAGGCTGGTGCGCCTGGTCTGAGTCACGACTCCTCCTCGTCCACGGTGTGCCCCTCTGCCTGACAGCGCTTCATCGCCTGACGCGCCCGCTCGACCTCGGCGAACTCACGCATGCGCGTCTTGGGGAACACCGTGAGCATGATCATGCGGCGGCCCGGGGCGATCCAGTAGGTGACACGGATCCGCTCGCCTCCGCAGTAGAAGCGCAGCTCTCTGAGCTTGCCGTCGAGCTGGCGCGTGTACGGCTCGTCGAGGAGGACTCCGCGCTGTTCATAGCATCAACGCTATGGATCGCGACGCACGCGCGGGATGGGGTCGTCGAACCGTCACCCGATCGTGGGGAAGGGGCAGGTGTCCCGGGTCAGTGGATGAAAACGACCTTGCCCGCCGGGGTGGCCGGCGGGCAAGGGAGTTGAGGGGAATCTGAGCGAGCTACTTCGGGGACGGCTTGGCCGACGGCGTCGCGCCCGGCTTCAGGAAGCCGATGTCCTCGTAGTTCGGGGACTGGAAGCCGAAGGCTCCGGCGTTCGCCAGGTTTGGGCGGGCCGCCACCAGTTGGGGGCGCTGGTAGAGGGGAATGGAGCCCGCCTCGGCCCAGATGCGGGCGTCGGCCTTCCTGACCAGGGCGCGGTTCTCGTCCTCGTCCAGCTCACCCAGCGCCTGGTCGAAGAGCTGGTCGATGTGGTCCGTGCCGACCCGCGTGTAGTTCTGCTCGACGTTGAGCGAGCCGTCCGCTGCCGGTACCGGCTTGGCGAAGATCGGGCGCGCGTCCGTGGCCGGGAAGGCCGACGCGGGCCAGGAGTAGAGGGCGAGGTCGTACTGTCCTGACGCGATGTGGTCCTTGAAGTAGCTGTCGTCGGCGACCTTCGCCGTCTCCGTACGGACGCCGATCTTCTCCAGCATCCTGGAGATACGTTCCGCCACCGTGCGCAGCGACTCCGAGCCCTCGCCCGAAGGCAGGACGAACCGGAGGGTGAGCGGCTTGCCGTCCTTGGCCATGAGGCCGCCCGGCGCAGCCGCGGGCGCGGCCGGCGCCGCGGTGCCCTTCGGGGCGTACGCACCGGGAGCGCCGCCCTTCTTCGCCTTCTTGTCGGCGTGCTGCCTGGCGTGCTCGCCGGGGTCCTTCTTCTTCTCCTTGTCCGCCTCGCGCCGGGAGGTGAGGGACGCCGCCTGGCGGGTCAGCGCCGCCTCTTGGTACGCCGCGGCCGGGGCGGGCGCGAGCACGGAGGTGCCGCCGTCGCCGGGCTTCTGGTCGTCCTGGCCGACGATGTAGGTGCCGTCGCCGGACTCGGAGGAGTCGGAGGAACCGGAGGAACCGGACCCTGCCTTCTTGGCGGCCGCCTCGCCGCCCGCCGTCTTCCCCTTCCCCTTGTCCTTCTCCTTCTTCTCCACGGGACCGCCCGGCACCCACCCCGCGTCGGCAAGCAGCGCCCGCGCCTCGGTGGTGTCCTGGTCCCCCAGGGCGCCACTGTTGTCGGCGTACGCCTGCTGTCCTGCGAGGGCCAGGTGGCTGCCGACCGGCTCGGCGGGCAGGCCGAGCGGGGTCAGGACCGCCTTGGCGATCGCGTCGCGGTCGAGGGCGCGGGCCACCGCCCGCCGTACCCGGTCGTCGGCGAGCGGGCCCTCGGTGCCGTTGAGGGCGAGCTGCGTGTAGGCCGGTTCGAGGGACTTGCGGACGGTGTAGCCCCGCAGGCCCGACTGGTCGTCGGCGTACTTCTCGATCGCCTTGCCGGTCTTCTCGCGGGCCAGCTGCTCGGTCTCGGCCGCCTTCTCGTCGGAGCCGTTGGCGATCGCCCAGGAGCGCAGCGCCTTGCCGGGGGTGAGCTGCGCCTGGGGGCCGTGGCCGAGCGGGCCCTGGACGCCCTTGTCACGGGCGGCGTTCGCGATGCGCGCCGCCTCCGGAGCGTCGATCTCGGCGAGGTCGACCTGCCCGGTGGCGAGCGCGGCGGCCCGCTTGCCGCGCGGCACCTCGCGCAGGACCACCTTCGAGAGCTTGGCGGGCCTGCCCCACCAGCGCGGATTGCGGGTCAGCGTGACATCGCCCGCCTTGCGGTCGATGTCCTGGACGGCGAAGGGACCCGCGCTCACCTTGAGCTTGCGGCGCGCCCCGTCGTTGAAGGTGTCAGGGGTGCCCATGACCTCCTTCGGGTACAGCGGCGAGAAGAGCGAACGCCAGTCCGCGTAGGGCTTGTTGAAGGTGACGCGCACCTCCAGGTTGTTCGCGCCGCGCTCGATCCTCTCGATGCGGTCGTAGCCCGCGTTACGAGCCGTCCAGTACGCGCTGTCCTTGCCGGAGAGCGCCCGCTGCTGCGCCGCGAAGTCGTCGGCGCCGATCTCCCGGCCGTCGCTCCACACCGCCTGCTGGTTCAGCTTGTAGAGCACGACCTGCTTCGGCTCGCGCTCGACGACCTCCGCGGACTCCAGGAAGTCCTCGTTGCGCTGCGCCCTGCCCTGCGCGTCCATGCGGTACATCGACGGCAGGACCGCCGCCGCGACCCGGGTGGTGCCCGCATCGGCGTCCGACTGGAAGGAGTTGAGGGTTTCCGGCACCGCGTCGACGGCCCAGTTCATGGTCCCCCCGTCGGCGACGAGATCCCGTGCGGCGGGTGCGACGTCCTGGGCCGCGGTCGGGGCGCCGGCCTCGTCCTCGGAGCTGCAGGCGGCGAGGGCGGGCAGCGCCAGCACGCCCGTGGCGAGGAACACGGCAGATCTCAGCCTGACGCGGTCTGGGGACATGACGGCTACCTCCGAGGCTCGCCCGGCCGCCCACTACCAGGACCGCGCCGGGTTTGTTCCTGTATGTTGGGATATGGAGTTGATCACATCTATCGCTCCACTCAAGGCGACGCGGCACGACGGGTAGCGGCGACACGGCGCGGCGACACCCGGACGCCACCCATGCGGCCCAATCCGGACACCTGGTCCGGCGCGTCGGCCCGTATCAGCGCGTGACCCGGCGCATTCGTTGCGTATGCGCCGCGAATCGATGCAGATCTCTTCCCAAGCCGGATGTGACGCGCAACACTCGCAGGCGCATGAGCGTTGCCACCGCACACCTGAAGTGAGGGCAAGTTATGGCTCTGCAGGATGACCTGACGGCCGTACAGCGATGCGTCGACGAGCTGGTCCGCACCGTCGACAAGCTGACGCAGCATGCCGGTGCCGAGATGCAAGGCATCGACGTACGCCGGGTCCGCACCGACACCGACCATCTGCGCGAGAGCTTCGCCCTGCTCCGCGCCACGACGCCGGGCGCGCCGCCCGGGCAGCCGCAGGAGCGGCCCGACCTCGTCCGCATCCCCGATAAGCCCTACGACAACTCGCTGTGGACGGACTCGGACGACGAGGGCCTGGGGGCCAAGGACCGCCACGCCCCCTGAGTCCCCTGCCCCCTGAGTTCCCTGCCCACCACCTCCGGAGGACGGACGAAGGAGTCGAGCCTCGTTGGCCACTGGCACAGAACCCCACCTGAAAAGCGAACAGGAGCCCGGCGGCGTACGAGGGAAGACGCGCGCCGCGATCAGCGCTGCCCATCTGCGGACCGACCGCTGGTGGCTCGCGCCCGCAGCGACGGCCGCCGGGCTCTTCGCCTTCGTCGTCTACTCGACGTGGCGGGCCTTCGCGAACGCCGACTACTACGCGGCGCCCTACGTCTCCCCGTTCTACTCCCCGTGCCTCGCCGAGAACTGCGAGCCGATGCGGGGCGGGCCCAACTGGGAGATCTTCGGCAGCTGGTGGGGCCTGTCCCCCGCCCTGCTGATCCTGATCTTCCCACTCGGCTTCCGGCTGACCTGCTACTACTACCGCAAGGCCTACTACCGCGGCTTCTGGGCCTCACCGCCCGCCTGCGCGGTCGCCGAGCCGCACAAGAAGTACTCCGGAGAGACCCGCTTCCCGCTGATCCTGCAGAACATCCACCGCTACTTCTTCTACGCGGCGGTTCCGGTGGCGGGCATCCTCACGTACGACACCGTGCTCGCGTTCCGCGACGAGCACTACGAGTGGGGCCACATGGGCCTCGGCACCCTCGTGTTCCTGGTCAACATCACGCTGATCTGGGCGTACACGCTCTCCTGCCACTCCTGCCGGCACATCGTCGGCGGCAAGCTCAAGCACTTCTCCAAGCATCCCGTGCGGTACCGCATGTGGCAGTGGGTTGGAAAACTGAACGCACGCCACATGCTGCTCGCCTGGGCCTCCCTGGTGAGCGTGGCGCTCGCCGACTTCTACGTGTACCTGGTCGCGTCCGGCGCCTTCGACGATCCGAGGTTGTTCTGATGTCTCAAGTGGAGCGGCAGCAGTGGGACGTTGTCGTCGTGGGGGCCGGAGGAGCGGGCCTGCGGGCCGCGATCGAGGCACGTGAGCAGGGCGCCCGTACCGCAGTGATCTGCAAGTCGCTGTTCGGCAAGGCCCATACGGTGATGGCCGAGGGCGGCATCGCGGCCTCCATGGGCAATGTGAACTCCGGAGACAACTGGCAGGTCCACTTCCGCGACACCCTGCGCGGCGGCAAGTTCCTCAACCAGTGGCGGATGGCGGAGCTGCACGCGCGTGAAGCACCGGACCGGGTCTGGGAGTTGGAGACCTGGGGCGCCCTGTTCGACCGCACGGCGGACGGGCGGATCTCCCAGCGCAACTTCGGCGGTCATGAGTATCCGCGCCTCGCGCACGTCGGCGACCGTACGGGTCTTGAGCTGATCCGTACGCTCCAGCAGAAAATCGTCTCCCTTCAACAGGAGGACGAGCGCGAATTCGGCGACTACGAAGCGCGGTTGAAGGTCTTCCAGGAGTGCACCGTCACCCGCGTCCTGAAGGAGGAGAGCGGCGTCTTCGGCGAGGAAGGACGGGTCAGCGGCACCTTCTGCTACGACCGTGAGTCCGGCCGCTTCTTCGTGCTCGAGGCTCCGAGCGTGGTCCTGGCGACCGGCGGCATCGGCAAGTCCTTCAAGGTGACGTCGAATTCCTGGGAGTACACGGGCGACGGGCACGCGCTCGCCCTGCTCGCCGGGGCGCCTCTCCTGAACATGGAGTTCGTGCAGTTCCACCCCACGGGGATGGTCTGGCCGCCCTCGGTGAAGGGCATCCTCGTCACCGAGTCGGTGCGGGGCGACGGAGGCGTACTGCGCAACTCCGAAGGCAAGCGGTTCATGTTCGACTACGTACCCGACGTCTTCAAGGAGAAGTACGCGCAGTCGGAGGAGGAGGGCGACCGCTGGTACGAGGATCCGGACAACAACCGCCGTCCCCCTGAGCTGCTGCCGCGCGACGAAGTGGCGCGCGCCATCAACTCCGAGGTGAAGGCGGGCCGCGGATCACCGCACGGCGGGGTCTTCCTCGACGTGTCGACGCGGATGCCCGCCGAGGTCATCCGGCGCCGACTCCCGTCCATGTACCACCAGTTCAAAGAGCTCGCGGACGTCGACATCACGGCCGAGGCGATGGAGGTCGGGCCGACCTGTCACTACGTGATGGGCGGCATCGCGGTCGACTCGGACACGGCGTCGGCGCGGCGCGTGCCGGGCCTGTACGCGGCCGGTGAGGTGGCCGGCGGCATGCACGGCTCCAACCGGCTCGGCGGCAACTCCCTCTCCGACCTGCTGGTATTCGGGCGGCGCGCGGGACTGTACGCGGCTCGGCACGCGTCCGAACTCTCCGGGGCCAGGCCCCTGGTGGACGAGGCGCAGGTGGACGCGGCGGCGGCCGAGGCGCTGCGGCCGTTCAGCGCCGAGGGCCCCGAGGACGGGGCGACGCCGGAGAATCCGTACACCCTCCACCAGGAGCTCCAGCAGACGATGAACGACCTGGTCGGCATCATCCGCCGGGAGTCCGAGATGGAGCAGGCCCTGGAGAAGCTCGCCGAACTGCGGGTGCGGGCGCGCCGGGCAGGCGTCGAAGGTCACCGCCAGTTCAACCCCGGCTGGCACCTCGCGCTCGACCTGCGCAACATGCTCCTGGTCAGCGAGTGCGTGGCGCGGGCCGCTCTGGAGCGTACGGAGAGCCGGGGCGGGCACACCCGCGAGGACCATCCGGCGATGAACCGCGAGTGGCGCCGCGCGAATCTGCTCTGCCAACTGGCCGATCCGACGGGCGGGTTGGCGGCGACGGATCCCGTGCGCGGCCAGATCGACCTGGTGCGGGTCACGACCGAGCCCATCCGTCCCGACTTGCTCGCTCTCTTCGAGAAGGAGGAGCTGGTCAAGTACCTGGCTGAAGAGGAGCTCTTCGAGTGAGTACGAGTACGGCGAACGCTTCGGGCACCGCGTACGAAGCTCAATTCAGGGTCTGGCGGGGGGACGTCGGCGGCGGCGGCCTGGAGGACTTCAAGGTCGAGGTCAACGAGGGCGAGGTCGTCCTCGACATCATCCACCGCCTCCAGGCCACCCAGGCACCCGACCTGGCGGTGCGCTGGAACTGCAAGGCGGGCAAGTGCGGTTCGTGCTCGGCGGAGATCAACGGGCGGCCGCGGCTGATGTGCATGACGCGGATGTCGGTGTTCGACCCCGAAGACGTCATCACGGTGACCCCGCTGCGGGCGTTCCCCGTGGTGCGGGACCTGGTGACGGACGTGGGCTTCAACTACACGAAGGCGCGCGAGGTCCCGGCCTTCGTGCCCCCCGCCGACCTCGGTCCCGGCGAGTACCGCATGATGCAGGAGGACGTGGACCGCTCCCAGGAGTTCCGCAAGTGCATCGAGTGCTTCCTGTGCCAGGACACCTGCCATGTGGTGCGCGACCACGAGGAGAACAAGGCGGCGTTCGCGGGGCCGCGCTTCCTGATGCGGGTCGCCGAACTGGACATGCACCCGCTGGACGCGGCGGCGGACACCGGCCTCGACCGCAAGCAGACCGCCCAGGACGAGCACGGGCTCGGCTACTGCAACATCACCAAGTGCTGTACGGAGGTCTGCCCCGAGGGCATCAAGATCACGGACAATGCGCTGATTCCCTTGAAGGAACGGGCGGTTGACCGCAAGTACGATCCGCTGGTGTGGCTGGGGAGCAAGATTCGGCGGCGGGGGGAGTAGCGTCCCGCGGGCGGTTGACCGGGCGGTTGACCGGGCGTGGCTGGGGGTGGCTGGGGTGCGCCGTGGGGGTAATCCCCCACGGCGAAGTCTCGGGATTTCCCACATGGTCAGGGGCGCGGTCCGAGATCAGCATGGAGTCATGAACTTTTCGGCGACTGGCGCGACGCAATCGGCTTCAACTCGACGCTCGATGATGGGGCTCGCGGCGGTCGGCCTGGCGGCGGCCGTGGTGGTCGCCCCGGCCCCCGCGCAGGCACGGACCACGCCCGCGGCCACCTCCTCGGGGGTCGATGCGCAACTGCCCGCGCCCACGGGCCCACACCCGATCGGCACGTTCTCGACGCGGCTCGTCGACCGCTCGCGGCACGACCCGTGGGTGACCTCGCAGCGGTACCGCGAGCTGATGGTCAGCGTCTGGTACCCGGCGGCGCGGACGTCGGACGGCGACCACCGCCTGGCGCCGTACATGGCTCCGGGAGCGGCCGAGCGCTGGGACGCGATGGCACCGCACGGCATCCCCAAGGGCGCGATCGACTTCGCGGCGATGCGCACACACGCCCGCGAAGGAGCCCCGGTGGACATGAGCGACGGCCGCCGCCCGGTGGTGATCTACGCCTCGGGCGCCAACGACCCGCGTACGTGGGGCACTTCGGCTGTCGAGGAGCTGGCGAGTCGCGGCTATGTGGTGCTCACGATCGACCACACCTACGAGGCCCCGGCGGTGCAGTTCCCCGACGGCTCGGTCAAGGACGACGCCCCGCTGCGCAAGGCGCTGAAGGAGGCACAGCAGAACAACGCGATGCCGGCCCTGCTGAAGAAGGTCCTCGACATCCGCGTGGCCGACTCCAAGTTCGTCGTGGACCGGATCGACGCCCTGCCGCACGGCCTCTCCAAGGTCGTCGACACCCGGCGTGTGGGCATGTTCGGCCAGTCGGCGGGCGGCATAGCGGCCGCCGAGACGATGTACGAGGACCGTCGTGTGAAGGCAGGCATAGACCTGGACGGCACCTTGGAGTACAACCCCGAACCGAACGGCACGAACCTCATGCCGGTGGCCCGGCACGGCCTCGACCGCCCGTTCCTCCTGATGGGCAGGCAGGGCAGCGACCGCACGACGGAGCCGTCCTGGCGGGAGTTCTGGTCCCACACCAACGCCTGGAAACGAAACCTGACCCTGCGCGGCTCCCAGCACCAGACGTACACGGACCTGGCCTCGCTCCTGCCGCAGGCCGGGGTGAGCCAGAAGGTGATCGAGAAGAACATAGGCAGGGTCGCCCCGGCCCGCGCGGTAGCGGCCCAACGGGCCTATGTGAGCTCGTTCTTCGACCGCTGGCTGCGGGGCGATGACGATCATCTGCTGGACGGGCCTTCGGGGAGGTATCCGGAGGTGGAGTTCGCCGGTTGACGCGGTTCGGGCCGCTGGTTCGGCTTACGCTCCCGGGATGGGGATAACTGGTCCGTTGATCGGTTCCGGCCGCACCGCCGATGTCTTCGCACTGGACGACGCCTGGGTGCTGCGGCGGTACCGAGGCTGGGGTGACGCCGCGCGCGAGGCCGTCGTCATGGCGTACCTCCATGAGAAGGGGTATCCCGTGCCGCAGGTGCGGGAGGAGGGGGCCACTCGCAGCGATCTGGTGATGCAGCGCCTCTCCGGGCCGACCTTGGCGGAGGCGGGGATGCGGGGCTCGATCACGCCGGAGGACGCGGGGCTGTTGCTCGCCCGGCTGCTGCGCGACCTCCACGCGATTCCCGCGCGCGCGTCGGCCGTCGCCGCCGACCACCGTGTGCTGCACCTCGACCTCCACCCGGAGAACGTGATCCTGGCACCCAGCGGCCCGATGGTGATCGATTGGTCCAACACGGAGGAGGGGCCGCCCGGCCTGGACTGGGCCATGTCGGCTCTGATCCTCGCGGAGGTGGCGGTGGGCGACAGGGCCGAGTCGGGCATGGTCCGTGCCGCCCTGGCCGGGCTCCTCTCGGACATCCCGGCCGGCCTGCGGCTGACGGCCGACGGCCACCTCGCGGCGGCCCGCGCCAGACGGGCCACCAATCCCACGCTGAGCGCCGCCGAGGTGCGGCGCCTCGGCGAGGCGGTGGACGCTGTGGTGGAGCTGGGCTAGTCGGGCTGTTCCCCCAGGGCCCGGCGTTCCGCGTAGGCCAGCCAGTGCAGGTACCACTCCGCGAACGTCACCCGCTCCTTGTCCTTGCCCTTGTGCCGGATCGGAACCACTCCCTCGCCGACCGCCCGCACGTCGTCCCACATCGTGCCGCGCTCGGGGCCGGTGACGGCGAGCAGCGTGTAGTAGGCGCAGCCCTGCTCGCTCACGCAGAGGGTGCCCTCGGTCAGCTCGTCGTGGAGCTCGTCGTGGCGCGCGTCCCAGGCGCGGTAGTCGCGCACGAACCTCGCCTCGCCCTCCGTCGTGTCGGCATAGGCCGCTCGCTGAGGTTCAGTGGATTCGTGCGCGTCCAGTTCCTGGGTGAGCTCAGGGCGGAAGGGCGGCTCGTGGCGCCGGGCCTCCGGCGCGGTGTCCTCGGCAGGGGCACCTTCCGGCACCGTGCCCTCGGGAGCGGTGCCCTGTGGCGCGGCTGGCTCGGCCGCGGCTGGTCCAATCGGCCTCACGGGGAACAGCCCGTAGTCCGGTCCCGCCCCACCCGCGCCGACCTCGAAGAGAAAGCTCCGGTACTCCGGCGGGAAGCCGAAGCCGAGCCGCCGCTCCACCGCCCGCACCTGCTCCTCGGTCAGGACCGGGCTCAGCTCGAACCCATGGCCGTGTCTCCCGGCGTCCGCGCCGAACACCAACCGCCGGTTCGGCGCCTCGCGGAGGGCGAGCACGCGTTCCCGTACCCCGGTCCAGATCCCGCCCACCCGCGCTCCTCCCTCTTACGCCCGACGCCCGAAGCAGACCCGGCCTTGCCCACTGCTCGTGGGTGGCCTTGGTGATACTCCCGGCCCACCGCGACGACGACAACGCGCTCAGCGCCTTCTTCCGCCCCGCCCATGATGCGGCATCATGCCCCAGGCCCTGCGCACAGCGTGGCTTGAGATTCCTGGCGGCCAGACCACCCAGATGCGCGCCGACCGCCTCGAGGACCCCCACGTCCCGGCCGGACAGGCCCTTGAGCCCCACCCCGACTCCGACCCCGAAGACATCCCCCCGCCCCCTCCGGAAGGAACACCACGACACTCACTCAGAGGCTCCCGCGCGCACTCAACCGCCCTTAACCCCAAGCAGTGGCCAACCCCACGGTGGACGACGCCACCGAGCGGTCCGGCGGCTTCACCTCGCGTGTCCGGCCGCTCATGGCCAAGGAGCGGTTCAGCATCTGAACGCGGCGACCCGGGGGCCCGGCCATCACCCCGGCCCCCGGTCGCGCACCCCCGAAGACGGCCATACGCTCCCAAATGTGACGCCGCCCTCGCACATAGCCGTGCGGGCGACAGCGGCAGCCGCCGCACTGCTCACATGGTGCCTGCTGCTCCTGCCCGCCCCCACGGCACTCGCCGTACCGGCCGAAGACCCGGTCACGCTCTCCCGCGACGGCCAGACCACCGACAAGGCAGGCGCACTCGGCGACCGTGAGGACGCCGCCGAGCAGGCACTCGACCGGCTCTACGACGACCGTGGCATGCAGCTCTTCGTCGTCTACGTACGCGACTTCTCCGGCCGTTCGGCACAGGACTGGGCGGACACCACGGCCGAGCGCAACGGCCTCGGCCTGGACGACGTGCTGCTCGCCGTGGCCACGCACGACCGCCAGTACGCCTACTCCGTAGAGCGCGGTTCGCGACTCACCGAGGATCAGCTGCGGGACGTCGCCACCACCGCGATCAGGCCCGCGCTGCGCGAGAACGACTGGGCGGGCGCGGCCATCGGCGCCGCGAACGGCTACAGCGCGGTCCTTGCGGGCAGCCGCGTGCCCACCCCGACGATCACTCCGGGGGACCCCGATCCGGGCGGCGGAGCCGGCGGCGACAACGACACGTCGACCGGCGACCTGGCCCTGCCCATCGTGGCGGCCGTCGGCGCGGTCGCCGTCGCCGCGGTCGCCTACACCCGCCGCAAACGGCGCGCCACCACGCGTACGACGCCCGGGGGCGGCGGAGGCAAGGGAGAGCAGCTCGCCTCGCTCCCCGAGCTCGACAAGCAGTCCAAGCGGCTCCTGGTGGAGACCGATGACGCGATCCGCACCAGCGCCGAGGAACTCGGCTTCGCCACCGCCCAGTTCGGTGACGAGGCGGTGCGGCCCTTCACCGACGCGCTCGCGTACGCCCGTGACGAGCTGACGACGGCCTTCCGGGTGCGCCAGCGCCTTGACGACGCGTATCCCGAGGACGACGCGACCAGGCGGGCCATGCTCGAAGAGATCGTCACGCGCTGCACGGAGGCGGGCCGCCGTCTCGACGCGGAGGCCGCGGGCTTCGACCAGCTGCGCGCGCTCGAACGCGACGCGGCGCAGGCCCTGGAGCACGCCGAGACGGTGTTCCGGCAGGTCAGCGGGCGTACGACCGCCGCCGAAAGCACCCTCGCCGCCTTGCGCGAGAAGTACGCGCCGTCCGCGTCCGCGCAGGTCGTCGGGCATGTGGAGCAGGCCAAGGACCGTCTGGTCTTCACCACGACGCATCTGAACCAGGCACGGCAGGCGATCGACGCGGGCGACAACGGCAGAGCCGCCGTCCATCTGCGGGCCGCCGAGGGAGCCGTCGACCAGGCGGGCACCTTCGTGGACGCGGTCGACCGTCTAGCGGACGAACTCACGCTGGCCGCGGAGAAGCTCCCCGCGGCGCTCACCGAGGCGGAGACCGACCTCGCCGACGCGCGCGGCCTCCTCGAGGGCACCCTGGAGGGCGTCCCGACGGCTGACCTGCACGGTCGCATCGCCCGCGCGGAAGCGGTCGTCGCCGGGGTCCGCAAACAGGTGGCGGCGGGCCCCCTCGACCCGATCGACGCCCTGCGCCGCGTCGAGGAGGCCGACGCCGCCCTCGACGCGTCCCTGGCGGACGCCCGCGAACGCGAGGTCACCGACCGGCGAACCGTCGCACTCCTCGGCCAGGCGATGCTCACCGCGCGCAGCGCCGTGGGAGCGGCGGCCGACTTCATCGGCACGCACCGGGGCGCGGTGGGAAGCGAGGCCAGGACCCGCCTGGCGGAGGCTCAGCGGCATCTGGCGGGCGCGGAGGCCGCCCGTGACTCCGACGCCGCGGCCGCGCTCGCCGAGGCACAGGAGGCCGACGCCCTGGCCAGGCAGTCACAGCAGCTCGCCGAGGGCGACGTACGCGGCTTCGGCAACCCCTACGGAGGCGGCGGCGGGAGGGGTGGCGGCATGGGCGGCGCTGTGCTCGGCGGCATCATCCTCGGCGAGCTCTTCGGAGGCATGGGCCGCGGGGCGGGCAGCGCGGGCGGTGGCTTCGGAGAGGGCGGTTTCGGCGGCGGCCACCCCGGGAGCTTCGGCGGCGGGGGGACACGGGGGCGGATGGGCAGGGGCGGCCGGTTCTGAGCCGTCGGACAAAGCCCCGTCGCGAAAGCCTTTTCGTACGTCTCCTAGCGCCCATCAGTCCTACCCACCCGCATAGAAGGACCTGTGAAATGACCAAGCAGACGATCCTCGGCCGCGTCGCCCAGCTCGCGAAGGCCAACATCAACTCCCTCCTCGATCAGGCGGAGGATCCGCAGAAGATGCTCGACCAGCTGATCCGTGACTACACGAACAACATCAGGGAGGCCGAGGAGGCGGTGGCGACCACCATCGGCAATCTGCGGATGCTGGAACTCGACTGCAAGGAGGACCAGGACGCGGCCGACGAGTGGGGCGCCAAGGCCATCGCCGCGAGCAAAAAGGCGGACGACCTGCGGTCCGGCGGGAGCGCCGTGGAGGCCGACAGGTTCGACACGCTGGCCAAGGTCGCGCTGGAACGGCAGCTGCAGTCGGAGCGGGAGACCAAGGACGCCGAGCCGGTGATCGCCTCGCAGACCGAAGTCGTCGACAAGCTGAAGTCCGGCCTCGACGAGATGAAGATCAAGCTGACCCAGCTCCAGTCGAAGCGCGATCAGCTGGTCGCCCGCGCCAAGACGGCGCAGGCGCAGAACCAGATGCTGGACGCCGCCCAGAACATCGACGTTCTCGACCCGACCAGCGAGTTGGCCCGCTTCGAGGACAAGGTGCGCCGCGAGGAGGCGAGGGCGCTGGGCAAGCAGGAGCTCGCCGCGTCGTCCCTGGACGCGCAGTTCGAGCAGTTGGACAGCCTGAGCGACGAGGCGGAGGTCGAGGCGCGGCTCGCCGCGTTGAAGGCCACTACGTAGTAGGGCGACGGCACAGGAGGCTCCCCAGAAGAGGCAGCCCTCAGAACAGACTGAGCAGCGCCTCCGCCGCGTCCATCGGCTCCACCCCGCCGTCCGGCAGCGGCAGCTCGAACCACACGGTCTTGCCGCGCGGCGTCCTGCGCGAGCCCCATGCGGCGCTCAGCAGCCCGACCAGCTGCAGCCCGCGGCCGCCCTCGTCCGTGTCCCGCGCGCGCCGGCGGCGCGGCTGGACGAGGCCCGCGTCCCACACCTCGCACACCAGGGTGCGGTCGAGAAGCAGACGCAGCCTGATGTCGCCTTCGCCGTACCGCAGAGCGTTCGTGACCAGCTCGCTGACCAGGAGTTCCGTGGTGTCGCAGAGCGGTTCGAGGTCCCAGGTGCGCAGCTGTGCGCAGGCCAGTTCGCGGGCCCTGCCCACCGACTTGGGGTCGCGCGGCAGCGTCCAGTCGCCGACGGCTTCGGCGGGCAGACCCTGGACGCGCGCCATCAGGAGCGCGATGTCGTCCTCTCCGTGGTGGGTGTCGAGGGTGTTCAGGACGTGGTCGCAGACGTCCTCGAGAGCCGAAAGAGGAGTGTCCAGGGCGCGTACGAAGGCGTTGAGGCCCTCGTCGAGCGGGTGGTCGCGGGATTCGACGAGGCCGTCCGTGTAGAGCGCCAGCAGGGAGCCCTCGGGGAGTTCGACCTCGACCTCTTCGAAGGGCTCGCCGCCGACGCCCAGCGGCATGCCGGGCGGCACGTCGAGCATGAGCGGCGACTCGTCGGGCTCGACGAGGACGGGCGGCAGGTGGCCCGCGTTGGCGAACGTACAGCGGCGTGTGACGGAGTCGTAGACCGCGTACACGCACGTGGCGAGGTAGACCTCGGAAAGGTCCGTCTCGGCCGCTGAACGCGTCTGACGGGCCGCTCGGGTGGCCTGCTGGGTGCCCGAGGGGTCGCCGAGGCCGCGGGCGATCTCGTCGAGCGCGGAGAGCACCTCGGCGGGCTCCAGGTCCAGCAGCGCCAAGGTGCGCACGGCGGTGCGCAGTTCGCCCATGGCGACGGCGGCGCGCAGCCCACGGCCCATGACGTCGCCGACGACCAGGGCGGTGCGGTGCCCCGGCAGTTCGATGACGTCGAACCAGTCGCCACCGACCTCGGTCGCCGCGTTGCCGGGCAGATAGCGGCAGGCGATGTCCAGGCCTGACGCCTCCGGGTCGCCGGGCGGCAGCAAGGAGCGCTGCAGTATCAGCGCGCGCTCGTGTTCGCGCCGGTAGAGGCGGGCGTTGTCGATGCAGACGGCGGCGCGTGCGGCGAGTTCGACGGCCAGGGAGCGGTCGCGTTCCCCGAAGGGCTCGCTGCCCTTCGTACGGGAGAACTGGGCGAGGCCGACGACGGTGTCGTGGGCGACCATCGGCACGGCGAGCGTCCACTGGACGAGCCCGCCGGTGAGCCTGCTCGCGGAGCCGTCGTCGGCGGCGGACACGAGGCGCGGCCGTGCGGTGCGCAGGGCGTCGGCGCAGGGCGATGTGAAGGCGAAGCGGTGGACGGCGCCCACGTCCACGGGGTGCCCGCCGTCCGGGAAGGGCGCGTCGGCGACGGCACTGGCGAAGGCCACGCGGCGCAGTTCGGCGCTTCCGTCGGCGAGGCCGGGCGGGGTTTCGTCGCCGTCGAGCAGCCCCTGATAGAGGTCTACGGAGGCGAGGTCGCAGAAGCCGGGGACGGTGACGTCGAGCAGTTCCCGGGCGGTGGTCTCCAGGTCCAGGGAGTTGCCGATGCGGGCGCCCGCTTCATTAAGAAGAGCGAGGTTGCGGCGGGCGTGGGCGGCCTCGCGGGCGGCGGCGTGCCGCCGGGTGACGTCGGTGCCGAGGCCCGCGATGCCGATGGGGCGGCCCGAACCGCTGTGCACGCGGTAGAGGTTGATCGACCAGTGGCGGCGGTCGTTGCTGCCGGGGGCGGGGCCGACGATCTGCATGTCGGTCACGGCGTCGCCGGTCTCCAGGACGCGCCGGAGCGCGGCGGCCATGCGGTCGGCCTCGTGGCGTGGCAGATAGTCGTGGACGGTGCGGCCGCGGTGGTCGTCGACGCCGCCTCCGAAGACCGCGGCGAAGCGGCGGTTGGCGCGCTGCACCTTCAGGTCCGTGCCGAACAGCAGGAAGCCGAAGGGAGATTGGCCGAAAATGGCCTGCGAAGCGGCGAGGTCGGTCTCGATCTGCCGCAGCGCCCGAACGTCGACGACGATGCAGACGGCGGCCCGTTCGCCGTCCTCCGTGGCGGTCGGCATCACATAGACCTCGGCGATCCCTTCGGAGACAGCGGCCCGCGTACCGGAATCACCGCCCTCCTCCGGCACCCGGAAGCGGACGGATCCCGTCCACTCTCTGCCGTCCAGGATCTCCGCCATCTTCCGGTGTCCGCTGCTGCGCAGCTCGGGCGGGACGAACGCCTCGATCGGGTCCTTGCCGACGGCGTCATCGGCACGCACACCGAACAGCTGCTCAGCGCGCCGGCTCCACTGGTCGACCAGTCCGTCGGGGCCGATCGAGAAGGCGGCCACCTTGATGTAGTCGTAGATCGAACCGGGTGGACTGCTCTGCCACATCACGTCATCCGCAGCTTCGCCCCTAGCGTCATCCGACGGCCCGTCCTGCTCCGTCGCCTTCGCTGGTATCTCGCTCACGCGAACCGTCCCCTCCAGCTCACCACGTCCGGCACCGGTCACCGGATGCGGCTGCCCGCAGTATCCAGCACTACGGCGCCATGCCACATGGCGTTCACGATCACAGCACGGACTCAACTCTTTTTGGCCCGTCACCGTCTTGTGTCCGTCCCACGACCGTCTTGTGTCCGTGCCACGCTGCCAGTCTTCTAACCCGGCAGCACCAGCTCGAACCACACCGTCTTCCCCGTCTTCCCCGTCCTGCCCGGCCGTGTCCCCCAGCGGCGCGACGAGAGGGCCACCAATTGGATACCCCGGCCACCCTCGTCATCAAGGGCGGCGGCACGTTCCCGAGGCGGGTCGGGGAGCGGATCGGAGACCTCTACGAGGAGGGCGCCCACGGGGTCGGCGGGGCGTACGAGGCGTACGCCGATGGGGCCCGAGGCATGGCGCAGGGAATTGGTGACCAGTTCGCTCACGAGCAGGACGGTGATGTCCCCGAGGGAGGCGAGGCCCCAGTCGCGGAGCTGTTCGCGGACGACGGCACGGGCCTTGCGCACGGCGCCGGGGTCCGCGGGAAAATCCCACTCGGCGCAGTCGCCTTCGGTGTCGATCACGCCGATCACTTCCAGACCAGCAGCAGCGGGCCCCTGTCCGGTTTCATGGGGTTAATGGGCACATACCCGATATCCCGGAGGAATTACCGCTTACTGGGGCGCACTGTGGCACGAACGGCGTACGTGAGTCTCAAGGTCCTTGCGATGTGAGCGTGCACGCCCGTCATCGAACTCCGTCAACGAGGGCGACAAGGGCGGTGACGGCGGGCACATCCGCGTCCAGCCAGTCCACCGACCAGATCTCGTCCGGCGCGAGCCATCGCAGCTCATCGTGGTCCTCCAGCGGCTCCGGGTCCCCCGACAGGAGCTTCGCGGTCCACACCCACAGGACGTAGCCGGGCTTGAGCGGCCACTGGCCGGGCACCCGGGCCACCGGCTCGGCGGCGACGCCGAGCTCCTCGCGCACCTCGCGCACCAGGGCTTCTTCGGGGTGCTCCCCGGGCTCGACCTTGCCGCCCGGCAGCTCCCAGCGGCCCGCGAGCTCCGGCGGCGCGCTGCGCCGCGCGGCGAGGAGGCGTCCGTCGTCGTACAGGGCGGCGCCCACCACGATCCGATCCGTCATGCGCCGGAGCCTATGCGGTCAGTGCGCACTGCCGTTCTGGCTCAGCTTCTCCACCCAGTAGAGCTGCTTGTGCCCGCGGTCGTCGAGGCTGTCGGCGATCTTCTCGGCCTCCGCCTTCGTCGCGTACCTGCCCACGCGATAGCGGTTGCCGTTGTCGTCCTGCCGGATCACCTGCCAGGGAAGTACGACCGTCCCGTCATTCATCGCGCCCCTCCGCTCGCCGCCCCCGGCGCGCGCCACGCCTCGATCAGTAAGGAAACCCCATTCCGCATATGCCCGAGCCTACGCCCGACCTTCACTCAGCGGATACGACTTTGCACAAAGAGGTACGCAATTGGCCATGACCGAGGGGCGCATCCCACCGGATGCGCCCCTTGACGGCACCGGCTCGACCGGTGCGAGCCCGTGTCAGCCGTCGTGCGCCACGGGCATCGCGGGCATCGTCGGCATCGGCATGAGCACCGGCTCGCTCGACGGCGACGTACGGCAGACATCGCCGCACTCGGCGTCAAGGGAGCAGCACAGCGAGCAGATCGGTCCCGCCTGGACGGGGCAGTCCGCGATGTCCGGGAGTTCGTACGCCGTCTCACAGACGCTGCACGCGTGCGTGGCCGTCACGTCGGGGACGTCGACGTGCGGACCGTTCACCGGGTTGGGCCGCGCCAGGTAGTACTTGCCCTTCGTCGCCCAGGCGATCAACGGGCAGAGGACAATGGCCAGTCCGGCCGCGATGAAGGTCGAGAAGGCTTCCGCGTA
Organism: Streptomyces sp. NPDC086554; assembly: GCF_040686095.1. Taxonomy (NCBI): domain Bacteria; kingdom Bacillati; phylum Actinomycetota; class Actinomycetes; order Kitasatosporales; family Streptomycetaceae; genus Streptomyces; species Streptomyces sp. NPDC086554. Next base: position 54,120 of record NZ_JBFBJK010000004.1, on the reverse strand, counting down.
CTCTCCGAAGAGGCCGAAGAAGGCCAGGATCGACACCACCGACGCGATCACCATCGAGCCGAAGCCCGCGGGGTTCACCGCGTACAGGTACGCCCTCTTGAACTCGATGTAGGGCGGGCTCCAGCCCATCCGCTTGTTGATGACGAGGTCGGCGGCGACGGCCGCGATCCAGGCGATGCCCACGTTCGAGTAGAAGCCGAGCAGCTTGTTGAGGGCCGCGAACATGTTCATCTCCATCAGCGTCAGCGCGATGGCGAGGTTGAGGAAGATGTACCAGACCCGGCCCGGGTGCTTGTGCGTCACACGGGAGAAGAAGTTCGACCAGGACAGCGAACCGCTGTAGGCGTTGGTCACGTTGATCTTGACCTGGGAGACGATCACGAAGAGGGCGGCCGCGGGCAGCGCGAAGGAGCCGAGCCACGGCTTCAGGGCCTCGATCTGCGGGGCGATCGGCTCCAGGGCGTGCGTCTTGCCGACAGCCTCCAGGGCCACGAACGCCAGGAAGGCGCCGCCCAGCTGCTTGGCCGCGCCGATGATGACCCAGCCGGGCCCTGCCGCGAGAACGGCCAGATTCCAACGCTTCTTGTTCTGCTCGGTCTTGGCGGGCATGAAGCGCAGATAGTCGGCCTGCTCGCCGATCTGGGCGATGAGGGAGAGCGCGACGCCCGTGCCGAGCCCGAAGGAGAGCCAGGAGAAGCCGCTGCCCGCCCCCTCGGTGCCCCCGAAGGAGCCGAACGCGCCCCAGGCGTCGGGAGCCTCGAAGGCGAGCACCACGAAGGGCAGCACCATGCCGATGAGCCAGATCGGCTGCGTCCAGGCCTGCACCTTGGCCAGCGCGCCCATGCCGCGGAAGACGATCGGGATCACGATGAGCGTCGTGATCAAGTAGCCGATCTCCACCGGGAGTCCGACGGCCTGATGCATGGCCTGCGCCATGATCGAGCCTTCGAGCGCGAAGAAGATGAACGTGAACGAGGCGTAGATGAGGGACGTCAGGGTCGACCCGAAGTAGCCGAAGCCGGCGCCGCGGGTCACCAGGTCCATGTCCAGGCCGTACTTGGCACATGCCCGCGCGATCGGGATGCCGGTGACGAAGATGATCGTCGCGGCACAGAGGATCGAGGCGAGCCCGCTGGTGAAGCCGTAGGTGAAGACGATGGACGCGCCGATGGCGAAGTCCGCGAGATAGGCGATGCCGCCCAGTGCCGTGGAGGCCACCATCGTCGGGGACCAGCGCCTGAAGGAGTGCGGTGCGTAGCGCAGCGAGTAGTCCTCGCGGCTCTCGTCGGCAGCCATCTTGGCGTAACTGCGCTTGGGCGGCGGGCCTGCGGCGGCGCTGGTGTCGCGGGTGGCCGTATCCGTCATGTGGGTTCCTGTCGTCCGACCGGATTGCGGGTACGGACGAGGAAGTTAGGAGCCGTGCATGACAATTTGTTGCAAGGCGCGATTGCTCCGGCGTTACGGAAGTTGAGCGTGCGTTAACTCGCGATCACGGCGGGCGGACGGGCCCGTCCGGATTCCGGGCGTGCGCCGGAGCACTCGGTCATCTCACCGGCAGGCGGTATGCGATCCGATAGCGGTCGGCGGGCACGACGACGTCGGCCGTCTCGACCGGGCGCCCCGACGCGTAGTACGTCCGCTCCACGACGATCACCACATGTCCGGGGACGCCGCCGAGTGCCATGAGCTCCTCCGCAAGCCCCGGGCGCGCGCCGACCTCCTCCGCCACGTTGTCCACGATCACGTCGATGGCCGCCATGCGTTCGACGACTCCGCAGCCGCCGAGCGGACCTTCTTCGGGGAGCATCACGGGCGTGCGCCCGGTGACGGCGAGGGGCTCCCAGGACGTGGAGAGCATCATCGCCTCGCCGGCGTCCCGGTAGACGTACTTGGTGCACATCACGCGGTCGCCCGCGCGGATGCCGAGCCGCTCGGCGATCGCGCTGCTCGCCTCCACCTGGTCGCTGCGGGACTCCCAGGTGCCGCGCGCGCTGTCCTCCGCCTGCTCCTGGCGGAAGGGCGTCGAGCCGCCGGAGGCCCGATAGCCGGTGCGGGCGACACGGCGGGGCACCGGTCGCTCGCGCACATACGTGCCGGAGCCGGAGCGTCCCTCGACCAGGCCTTCGGCCATCAGGACCTTGCGGGCCTCCAGGGCGACCGTGTCCGAAACGCCGTACTCCTCGCGGATTCTGGCCTGCGAGGGGAGCCGGGTGTGCGGCGGCAGCGAACCGTCGACGATCTTCTTGCGGAGATCACCCGCGACGCGCAGATACGCCGGCTGCTCACCGAAAGTCACTGGCCACTCCCATCAGGTTGACAGACAGCAACAGCCTGGCAACCGTGGGTTGTTGACCGCAACCCAAGGCCAAGGAATCACCCGAAGTGATGATTTCTGGGCCTGCAGGTCTTTACGCAGGGGCCTTTCCGGGGCTATGGCGATCGTTTTCCGCACCCTCACCCCGGACGGAACCCACGCCCCGGACGGACAGGAAGCGGGAGATCGCCGCTCTGGCGATCTGGCTTCCCCAGCCGCCCCAGTTCACGTCGAAACAGTGGTCCGCCCACGGCAGTTCGACATACGTCGCAGGAGCGCCCGCCGCCTTCAGGCGCCGCGCGAGCTCCCGCGCCTGCGCCACCGGCACCGCACGGTCCGCGCTGCCGTGCAGGAGCAGGGTGGGCGGCACATCGGTGCGTACGAGCTTCGCTGGCGAGCCCAGGCGGTAGCGGGCGGGGACGGTCACGCCGCCGTGCTTCTTCGCCGAACCGCCCATCAGGCGGGGGATCATGGGGTCGCGGCGCAGCGCGGTGCCGGCGATGAGGCGGCGCATGTCGGTCGGCCCGTAGAGGGAGATCACCCCGGAGACCGAGCTGTCACGCACCGCACAGGACGCAGGGACGCGGTCGTCACCCTCCGTGTAGGCGGCCGCGAGCGCGAGGTTGCCGCCCGCCGAACTGCCCGCCAGGACAAGGCGGTCGGGATCGATGCCGTACACGCGCGCGCGGCGCCGCACCCAGCCCACCGCGCACTTCACGTCGCCGATCTGGTCGAGCTGGGTCACGCGCGGCGCGAGCCGGTAGTCGATGTCGAAGACCGACCAGCCGCGCTCGTTGAACCAGCGGTTCCACTCGGGGGTCTGGCCGCGGTGGCCCTTGTTCCAGCCGCCGCCGTGCACCCAGACCACGGCCGGATGCCGCACGCCGTCCCGCTTCGGCAGGGTCCAGAGGTCCAGCTTTCCGCGCCGCTTGCCGGTGCGGGCGTAAGAGCGGGTGCGGTCCCCGTCGGGGGCCTTGGCGTAGTTGACGCCTTCGAAGTAGGCGGTGGGGTCCAGGGGTTGCCCGTAGTCATCGGCGGTGCCGTGCGCGGCGGCGTAGGGCATCACTCCGTAGACGAGTGCCGCGAACGCGCCGAGTGCGGCGAAACCGGCGCACCAGGGGTGCCGCCGCCCTCCGGCCATGGCGGCCGCGAGGCCGAGCGCCGCGGGCAGCGCGAGGACGAGTCCCCAGGAGGTGACCGCCGCCGCGACGAGCACCAGGAGGGAGATGCGGGGCATCGGGGCGGCCACGAGGACCGCGAGCGCGGCGTTCAGGAGGGCGGCGGTGACGAGGAGGACGCGGGAGAGGGGGGCGGGAACCCGGGGGCGGGGCGGGGTGGTTGGCGTCTTGGCGCACGTCACGCCGAAGAACTATCACAGAAGCGGACAAAAGGCCCTTAAGGTGAGCGGGATACGGGCGGCGGAGGCACCCCGCCCGACCTCAGACGGCCCCGTGGCCGAGGCCCCCCTGACCTCAGACAGCCGCACCCTCACCGCCCTCGTGATCCCCGCCATCACCCCCGGGATTCGCGTCCCTGGGTGAGGTGGTGGCCAGGCCAAGACGCTTGCGGGCCGCGGCCTCCGCCTTGCCGCTGATGTGCTTCTGAGCCGGTACGTAGTACTCGTAGAAGGCGTCCGCGTCCTTGGCGGTGGACGCCTTCGCCCACTGCTCGCGGTTGCGCTCGATCGCGCCGACCAGGGCGGTGACATCGGCGTCCGCCTTCGCGGGCCAGTCGTGCCCGCGCAGCAGCCTGGCCTGCTCGGCGAGGCCCTTGTCGACGCGGCCCGCCCACTCCTTGTGGCCCTTCAGGTCGTCCTCGACGTTCTCCTCGACAGGCTCCGACTCGTACGCCTCGTAGAGGGCCTTGTCCGCCTTCAGGTAGGCGAGCTGGTCGGCGTCGAGGTTCGTCGCGTCCCGCCGGAACGAGCCCTTCAGGCCGCGCTTCTCCTCCGCGTCGCCGTAGAGGCAGGTGATGTGGCGGTCCCCCTGGCCCCAGGTCTCCCGGTCGGGCATGTAGTACGTGAGTTCGGCGTCCCCGATGTCGACCCAGGAGTCGAGTACGTAGGAGGCGTCCAGGTCGACGCACTTCCGCTCGGCGAGCGAGGTGAGCGCCGCGTCGCCCGGGAAGGTCTCGTGGTTCACCCGGACCGAGGCGAGGACCTCGCCGTCGTGCCGCGCGGAACAGGGCACCTCGTCGATCTCGTAGACGTACTGCGCTCCTTCGAGATCGCTGTCGGGAACGTTGAAGCACTCGCCCTTGTCGATGGGGAACGCGGAGGAGTTCCGGGACTCGCGCGCGGCCTCCTTGAAGCCGTCCACGAAGTCCCGCGCGCCCCCGGTGACGACGGCGAGCACCAGAAGCACGACGCCGATTACGGAAAGGACACTGCCCGCGATCGCCATCCCCTTGCCGCGCTCGCCCTTCTTCGAGATCTGCGCGAGCGCGATCAGACCGAGGATCAGGCCGACGGCGGGCAGGAAGCAGAGGATGCCGAGCACGAGCGAGGCGATCGCGAAGCCATTGACCGGCGGCCGCGAGTACGGCGAGTACGCGCCCGGCCACCGCTGATACGGGACCTGGGGCCCGCCCGGGTACGGGACCTGCGGAGGCGGCCCGTAGGGCCCCTGCCCATGCTGCTGCGGAGGGCGACCGCCGAGGTCGGGCGGCGGGGGTATGTCCACGAGTACCGTGCTCCTGGTTCGGGCGGGTCGGTCGGTGCGGGAGCTTCGCATCGTATGCGGGACACGGACGGGGGATGAAATGGGAACATCCGGCGCAATAGTGCGGGCGGTCAACGGGCTGACGGCGCGGCGCGGTCCGAACTGGCCCACGCGGTCGGCCTCCCCGCCGATCAGGCAGCGGGCGCGGCACGGCAGTTGCTCGCCTCGTCCTCGCGGCCGGCTGGGTCACCGACCCGGAGCCGTACCGCGAGGACGAGGATCAAGAGGGCAAGGATCAGCAGGAGCAGGTCAGTTCAGGGCCTCAGGCCTAGAACTGCAGTGCCCAGGAGTCGATCTTCCCGACGTCCAGCGCCGCGTTGTCGCTCACGCGCAGCTTCCAGGTGCCGTTGGCCGTCTCGGACGACGCGTCCACCGTGTAGGTGGTGTTGATGTCGTCCGAGCTGCCGCCGGTGCCGTAGCCCTTCAGGGTGTACGCGGTGCCGTCGGGTGCGATCAGCTGTACCTGGAGGTCGCCCACGTAGGTGTGCTTGATGGCGACCGGCACGCTCAGGGCTGCGGGAGCCCTGCCCGCGACGCCGCTCACGGTGACCGGCGACTCGACGGTGGTGTTGTCACTGATCGCGAAGTCGGTCGTGTTTTCAAACTTGGGTCCCGGAGGGTTCGTCGAGCCGGCGCCCACATTCAGGAGGCGGTTCGGCGAGCCCGATCCGGGGCTGGTGACGACGCCCGTGGAGGACGCGGCGACCAGTGCCGCGGACACCTGCGCCGGGGTCGCCGTGCGGTTGTCCGCGAGGTAGAGCGCCGCGGCACCCGCGGTGTGCGGAGACGCCATCGACGTACCGGAGATGGTGTTCGTCGCCGTGTCGCTGGTGTTCCACGCCGAGGTGATGGACGAGCCGGGCGCGAACAGGTCGAGGATGCTGCCGTAGTTGGAGTAGCTCGCCTTGGCGTCCGTGCTCGTGGTGGCGCCGACCGTGATGGCCTCGGCCACGCGCGCGGGAGAGCGGGTCGAGGCGTCGACACTCTCGTTGCCCGCCGCGACGGCGAAGGTGATGCCGGACGCGACGGCGTTGCGTACGGCCGTGTCCAGGGCGCTGTCGGCACCGCCACCGAGAGACATGTTCGCGACGGCCGGCTTGACCGCGTTCCGCGTGACCCAGTCGATGCCCGCGACGACCTGCGCGGTGGTGCCGGAGCCCTGGTTGTTCAGGACGCGGACGCCGACGACCTTCGCCTTCTTGGCGACTCCGTAGGCGCCGCCCGCGACCGTGCCCGCGACATGCGTGCCGTGGCCGTGGCCGTCCTGTGCGGTGTTGTCGTTGTCGATCGCGTCGTAGCCGTACGAGGCACGGCCGCCGAAGTCGCTGTGACTGATGCGGACTCCGGTGTCGATGACGTACGCGGTGACGCCCTCGCCCGCGGTGTCCGGGTAGGTGTAGGAGTTGTTCAGCGGGAGCGTCTTCTGGTCGATGCGGTCCAGGCCCCAGGACGGCGGGTTGGGCTGGGTGCCGTCGACCGTGAACGTCCGGTTCTGCACGACGGATTCGACCGCCGGGTCCGCGGCGAACTTCTTGGCCTGGGCGGCGGAGAGCTCGACCGCGTAGCCGTTGAGGGCCTCCTTGTACGTGCGCTTGATGTCGGCGCCGTACTCCTTGGCCAGTGCCTTGCCCGCCTTGGAGTCCGCCTTCGCGGCGTCCTCGTCGAGGCTGACGATGTAGCTGCCCGATATCGTGCCGGGCGCGCCGGCGTTCTCGATCTTGCCTTCCGCCTGGCCCGGCTGAGCGGTCGCGGGGAGGGCGGAGACGACGCCGAGGGCGAGGGCCGCGACCGCTGTCGCGCTGATCCCGGCCAGTCTTCGGCGGGTATGACGCATCACTGCCATCTGAGGGGTCCTCCTCAATAGGTGGTGCGCTGGTGGGGGATTGGTGCTGGTGGTGCCCACACACACGGAGGCGTACGGCAGGAACATGTCAAGTCAATGGATCGACGCGCCCGCTCTCGCCTTCGTCGGGACGAAAGATTGGCGGATCCATAGGAATCCCACAAGGGTCAGGACCGGACGTAACACGACCGCCACGCACCCGCCATGACACAACGGCCCCAACTGCCACAACTAGCCTGCCCACATGACAGCATTGCCGGACTACTTCTGTCCCACCGACGGCACACGCGTCCCCCCGGGCACCCTCGCCTGGTGCTGCCCCGTCTGCCGCGGCCCCCTGGACCTGGACTTCTCCCCCAATCCCGGCTCGCTGAAGTCCCTTGCCGGAAGGGTCAATTCACTGTGGCGGTACGCGGAATCGCTGCCGCTGCCCGCCCCCGACTTCTCGCTCGGCGAGGGCCGCACACCGCTCGTACCGCTGGATGGCGGGATTTCGGCCAAGCTCGACTTCCTGATGCCGACGCTCTCCTTCAAGGACCGCGGCGCGGTCATGCTCGCCGCGCTCGCGGCGCGGCTCGGCCCGGACCGGGTCATCGCCGACAGCAGCGGCAACGCGGGCACGGCGATCGCCGCCTACTGCGCGCGGGCCGGACTGCCCTGCACGGTGTACGTCCCGGCCGACACGTCACCGAAGAAGCTGGAGCAGATCGGCGCGCACGGGGCGCGGCTCGAAATCGTCCACGGGGGCCGCGAGCAGACGGCCCTGGCGGCCCGCGAGGCGGCCGATGAGCCCGGCACGTTCTACGCCTCCCACGTGCACAACCCGTACTTCCTGCACGGCACCAAGACGTACGTCCTCGAGCTGTGGGAGGACCTGGGCGGCCGGCTGCCGGACGCCCTGGTCGTGCCCGTGGGCAACGGCACGCTGCTCCTGGGGGCCGCGCTCGCGGTGCGGGAGCTGCACTCCGCGGGGCTGATCGCGAAGGCGCCCACGCTGTACGCCGTGCAGGCCGCGGCGGTCGCCCCGCTGGCCGAGGCGTGGCGCGCGGGCGCCGACGAGCCTCTGGGCAACACTCCGATGGTGCCCACGTTCGCCGAGGGCATCGCGATTCCGCGGCCGCCCCGCGCACGGCAGATCCTGCGGACGGTCCGCGGATCCGGCGGCGCGTTCCTGACGGTGACGGAGGACCAGATCAGGCATGCCCAACTCGACTTGTCGGGGAGGGGGTTGTACGTCGAATCGACCGGGGTGGCGTGCTGGGCCGCCGTACGGTCCGGGGCACTCGGTGAGCGGACGGCCGTGGTTCCGCTGTGCGGGGCGGGTTTGAAATCGGGACTCGCCCAGGTTTGAAGACTGGACTCCCCCCGGCAATTCGAAGGGCGCGACCGACCCGAGTCGGAGAACCCAACTCACCCAAGTTGGAAATCCGGACCCACAAACCCCGCCCCGCCAGGCGCCCACCCGTGGGACCCAGAGGCGCGCCGCCCCACTTCCGGCGGCGCGCCCGCGCATCGTCGCCCCGTGACCCTCCGCACCGCCACGCTCCTGGCCGCCGCCCTCGTCGCCGCGTCCGCTCCCGCACCGGCCGCGCAGGCCGACCAGCCACGCCCTCCGCGTGACTGCGCGCCCGCACCCGGCTGGGCGCCCTCCACCACGAAACGCACCTCTCCGAAGGACACGTACGCCCCCTACGTGGGCAACGGCTACCTCGGCACCCGCGTCCCGCCCGCCGGAGCCGGCTACTCCGCACCTGTCAAGGACCAGAAGACCGGCTGGCCCCTCTACACGCCCCGGTACGACGGCGCCTTCGCGGCGGGCCTCTACGCGCGCGGGCCACGCAACACCGCGGGACGCGAGGCCATCGCCGCCCTGCCTGCCTGGACGGCGCTCGACGTCACCGTGGGCGGCGAGACGTACGGCCCGCGCAGCCGCGTATCGGACTACCGGCAGACCCTGCACCTGCGCTGCGGTTTCGTCCGGACCTCGCTCACCTGGACCACCGCCGACGGCCGCCGCACCGACCTGACGTACGACGTCCTGGCCGACCGCGGGCACGCCCACACCGGCGCCGTACGCCTGCGCCTCACCCCGCACTGGACCGGGGACGCGCAGGTCACCGACCGCATCGACGGACGTGGTGCCCGCCGCATGACGCAGACGGGCGGCGGCGCGAGCGGTGAGCGCACCATGGACGTCACCTTCCGCACGGACGGCACCCGCACGGACGGCGCGGTGGCGTCCACCCTCGTGGCCCCTGGAGAGGCCCACCAGGCCCGCCAGGGGCGCCCGGCAAGGAAGTTGAGCGTCAGCCAGTCCGCCGCCTTCCCCGTCCACGACGGCGCCACCTACGACGTCACCAAGTACGTCGGCATCGACACCGTCCTCACCTCACGCGCCCCGCACAGCGACGCCCGCGCCGCGTCCCTGCGCGCGGCCGAGCAGGGCTGGCCCGCGTTGTTCGCCGCACACAGCGCGGCCTGGCGGCAGCTGTGGTCGTCCGGCATCGACGTCGCCGGGCGGCGCGGACTCCAACTCTGGGTCCGCTCCGCCCAGTACGGCCTCCTGTCCTCCACCCGCCCCGGCGCCCGCGACAGCATCGCGCCCGCCGGTCTGACCAGCGACAACTACGCGGGCATGCTCTTCTGGGACGCCGAGACCTGGATGTACCCGGCGCTGCTCGCGTTCCGCCCCGAACTCGCCCGCCCCGTCCTGGAGTACCGCAACGCCACCATGGAGGCCGCCCGCGACAACGCGGCGAAGACCGCCGTGAAGGGCCTCTTCTACCCGTGGACGAGCGCGAGCCGCGGCGCCCTGTGGTCGGAGTGCCAGAGCTGGTACCCGCCGCACTGCGTCCAGCAGAACCACCTCCAGGGCGACATCGCGCTGGCCGCCTGGCAGTACTACCTCGCGACCGGCGACCGCGCCTGGCTCCGCTCGCGCGGCTGGCCGCTCCTGAAGGGCATCGCGGCGTACTGGACGTCGCGCACCACTTCCAATGAAGACGGCAGTTATTCAATCCAGAACGTCGCGGGTCCGGACGAGTACAGCAACGGCGTGACGGACGGCGTCTACACGAACGCGGTCGCCGCCACCGCCCTGCGCTCCGCCGCCCGCGCGGCCCGCGTGCTCGGCGAGACCGCCCCGTCCGCCTGGACCAGGACCGCCGACCGCATCCGGATCCCGTACGACCCGAAGCGCAAGATCTATCTCCAGTACGCGGGCTACAAGGGGTCGACCATCAAGCAGGCCGACACCGTGCTCCTGACGTACCCGCTGGACTGGCCGATGCCCAAGGGCGCCGCGGCCGCGACCCTCGACTACTACAGCGCGCGCACCGATCCCGACGGTCCCGCCATGACGGACTCCGTGCACGCGATCGACGCGGCCTCCATCGGTGCGCCGGGCTGCTCGGCGTACACCTTCCTCCAGCGGTCCGTACGCCCCTTCATGCGCGGCCCGTTCGCCCTGTTCTCGGAGTCGCGCGGCGAGAAGGCGGGCGCGGGCGACGCGCTCGCGGGCTCCCCCGCACAGGACTTCCTCACCGGGAAGGGCGGCTTCCTGCAGGTCTTCACGCACGGCCTGACGGGGCTGCGTCTGCGCGAGGACTCCGTAGAGCTCGATCCGATGCTTCCCCCGCAGCTCAAGAGCGGTGTGACAGTGCGCGGCGCGCACTGGCGCAGACGCACGTACGACATCGCGATCGGCCCCGAGAAGACGACGGTCCGGCTCACTTCGGGGCGCCCCTTCACCATCGACACCCCGAAGGGCCGCGTCACGGTCGCCGAGAACACCCCCGCCGTCCTGGAGACCCGCCGCCCCGACCTGACGCCGACGGCCGATCTGGCCCGCTGCCGCCCCGCGAAGGCCACCTCCGAAGACCCCGGGTTGTACGCGGCCGCCGCCGTGGACGGCAGCCCCGTCACCGCCTGGTCGCCCACCGCGGACAAGTCATCCCTGACGGTGGACCTGGAGCGAAGGACCGAGGTCGGCACCGTCACTCCGAAGTGGGCGGTCAAACCGGCCCGCCACCGGGTCGAGACATCGGCGAACGGCAACACGTGGCGCTCCCCATCCGCAGAACCGGTCCGCTACGTACGCCTCACGGTCCAGGCGGCCAAGAAGGCGCCGGAGCTGAGCGAACTGACCGTCACCGACTGAGAGACCCGGTCGAGCCCACCGATCGGGCCGAACAAAGCCCCGGCCGGTTCACTGACCGGCAGCCCGCACCGAGTCGAGCAGGGCGGCGCACCGGCCGAGCAGGCCGACAAGCGCAGCCCGCTCCTCCTCGGTGAACTCGGCGGCCAGCGCCCGCTCGACACGCACCGCCGCGCCGTCCGCCTGCGCCATGACGGCCTCGCCCTCCTCGGTGATGCGGGTCTCCAGGATGTTGCGGTGCCACTCGTGGGGGGTTCGCTCGATGAGGCCGCGCTCCTGGAGGTTCTTCAGGACCGTGTTCATGGTCGGCGGCGTCACCCCGCACAGCCGGGCAAGGGCGGCCGCGGAGATGCCGGGCTTCTCACTGAGGTAGAGCAGCGCCGCGTACTGCGGGACGGTCAGCCCCGCCGGTTTCAGCGCCGCGTGCTTGGCCGCGTTGAGGGCCTGCTCGGCCCGCTTGATGTGGGAGCCGAGGCGCTCGGACGCGGGCAAGGTGGTCATCCCCGCATCGTAACGGCCATACGAAAAGCAATACCCCCCATAGAAATTCGAACCTTGACGAGCATTAGAGCTCTAACTTACCTTCGTGTTCATGCCTAACGCGAAGAGGTACCGCAGCTCCCTGACCATCGCCGCGACACTGACCGCCCTGGCCGCCGCCCCACTCCTGCCCACGGCCACCGCACAGCCAGGACCGCCACCGCGCACACCCAACTCCCAGCACCAGCACCAGCACCAGCACCAAGCGCGTATCTCCACGGCCTACGAGCTGCCCGGCGACCGCGCCTATCCCGAGGGCATCGCCGCCGACCCCCGCACCGGCGACGTCTACGTCGGCTCGTACGCGACGGGAGCCGTCTACAAGGCAAGCCCGGGCAAGCGAGCGGCCGACGTGTTCCTGCCCGCAGGAACCGACGGCCGCAAGACCGCCAACGGCCTGAAGGTGGACCGCTCCGGGCGGCTGTGGGTGACCGACTCGACGACCGGAGTCGCGGTGTACGACCTGCGCAGCCGCGCCCTCATCGCCCGCTTCGACGTCCCCGGCACGCCTGGCGACCAGCCCCGGATGGTCAATGACGTGACCATCGCGACGGACGGCACGGCCTATCTGACCGACAGCTTCCGCGCCGTCATCTACCGCGTGACACCTGCCCAGTTGGAGAAAGCCGCCCGACACGACGGACGACGCGGCGAGCTCACCGCGCGCTTCGACCTGAGCGACGCCCTGGAGCCGCAACCGGCCGGCACCTTCACCCTCAACGGCCTCGTGGCCGACCCCACCGACCCCTCGGGCCGACGCCTGTTCACCGTCGACATGACCGGCGGCGACCTCTACCGCATCGACACGGCGTCCGGCAGCATCCGCAAAGTCGCCCTGCACGGCGGGGACTTGACCAACGGCGACGGCCTGGAACTGCGCGGCAGCACCCTGTGGGCCGTGCACAACACGACCAACTCCATCACCCGCTGGCGCCTGACGGACGACGGGGCAACGGCCCGCCTGGAACGCCGCGTCACGGACGAGGCACTCCAGATCCCGACCACCCTGGCCCGGTCGCACGGACGCACGCTGGTGGTCCGCTCACAGTTCGACAAGGGCGGCCCGATGGGTCCCGGCACTCCGACAACTCCGTTCACTGTGGCGGCAGTTGACGGCATCTGACGAATGAAGCCGGCGGCGGACAACAAATGACCAACGGTTCGCCCCGGTGATGGCCGGAGACCTGCCATGCGCGTAACTGTGGTCGTACGCTTGTCGGCACCATCGATACGACAGCGCTGGCTGCTGGTGGCGATCGGGAGGTCACGGGGGTGAAACGCAGCCCTGCGAGGGTTCGCAATGAATTGGTCGCCGACATCGTCGACGTACTGCAGGAATCGAGCACGGTACGGCAGGGGAACAGCGCGGATCTCTGGGTGAGCATGCTCAACAAGGAACTGAGCTCACCGGTTGAACCCCTGCGCAGTGAAGCGCTGCGGCCCTGGCTGCTGCGCCTGGTGGAGCACTGCGCGGAGATCCCCGACGGGCTGCCGTGCCTCGTCCGCTGCCTGAGATATCTGGAGCAGCGTTCTTCCGCCATTTCGTCGCTGCTGCGCCTGGTGGACGAATGGGAGGCCGTGGACTTCTTCGACGGTGCCGACCTGCACCCGCTGCAGCCGACCCTGCGGGAGATCCGCTCCTCGTCCGCTCTGGCCACCCTGGCCCGGCGCGCGAGCCGCTCACGCACCCAGGAGCTGCCCGCGTGGTGCGACACGGGATGGGCAGTCTTCCTACGACTGGCCGGCGGCAACTCCGCCGCGAAGGAACTCCCCGTGAGCATGGCGTTCCTGGCCCTGGCCGCCGACCGGCTCGTGGAGGAAGGGAACATGGAGGCAGCCGAGGACCTGCGTCGCTGGAACCGCCAGCAGGCCCGCGCCTGGGGCCTCGAGGAGAAGATGGCCGACTGGCAGCTCGGTGTCGTCGACCAGCACGCGCCACAGCCTCCTATGGTGCCCGCGTATCTGATGATCCAGTTCGAGCCCGACGGAGTGGACCCGGACCGCTATTTCCTCTCCCACTGGCGGCAGTCCGACGCGGAAGGCTGGCATCCGGTTCCCGGCGAGACCCTGCATCTGCACCGCGACGACCTGCCCGCCGAAGTGGAGACGCTCATCGAGCAGACCGAGGAGCGCTGGGCGGACCTGAGACAGCCCGTCGTCCTGGAATTCATCCTCCCGTGGGAATTGCTCGGGGAGCCGGTGGAGTGGTGGCACAAGGAGTCCTCCACCCTGTCCCCGACCCCGCTGGTGATGGACTACGCCGTACTCGTGCGCAGTTTCGAGCGCCTGCGCAAGGCGGCCTGGCACCGCCCCTGGCACAACAAATGGCGGCAGCTCAAGGAGCGGCCCGCCGAGAGCCACCCCTACTGGAAGCAGCCCGAGCAGTCGCACTTCCACCTGGAGCGCGAACTGAAGGAGGACGACCACGCGGTCTGTCTGGTCCTGAGCCAGCCACCGGGCACCGACTCCCGTTCCAGTCACCAGGAGTTCATGGCAGGCCTGCGGGCGGGAGTCCCCGCGATGATCTGGCACCGGGGCGACTGCGGCGATCCGGCCTTCAAGGAAGCGGTCGCCGACCTGGTCCAGGACCGAGGGCTCTCCGGGCTCCTCAACCGCGCGGGAAATTGGCGCAAGGAGGCTCTGGCGCTCGGCCCCGAGGGCTGGGACAACCACGTGGGACGCCACCTGGCGATCCTGCTCGACGATCCGGAACGCAGACCCGGGCCGCCCGGCCCCGACCGTGCGCCGGTGACGACTTGAACGGGATCACCGGCCACATGTCCATGAACCTCCCGCACCCGGCGAGAGGGGGTGTCGCGCCGTGAACCAGCCAGCCTCCGCTGCCGTGCGGCTGTTTCACGCCGGAAGCACCGGAAGCCCCGGAAGCACGTCTCCTAGCATGTTTTGCGTGCGCCCCGGCCCATGCCGCCGTACCCCCTTGCTTGCAGTGCGGGCGCACTGCCACGCTTCGCGTGTGGATGTCACGCACGCCCGCGCTCTGCGGGACTCCGCACAACTGTCAGCGTCACCACGACGCCTTGAGGGCGCATATGCGGCACGATGACGATGGGCAGCGGCAAGGACCGGCTACGCGGGCACGTCGTGAAGCCGCGTCCGTCCTCGGCAGGCTCGGGCAGTCGGACCCCGGCCGGTCGGGCAGACAGGAGCGCGCGGAAGCGATCCTCGTGATCGACACCCATGTGACGATGCGCGTGTGGGACCAGGCGGTCGACGAACTGATCGGTGAGCTGAACCGCGCGGGGGACTTCTCGCGCGTACGCGTACTGCGACTGCTCGGCACCGACGAGACCGCACCGGCCCGGCTGCGCCCCGAGGAACCGCTCGGGGGCGCCACGGACGACCCGCGCCGAGTGATCCTCGTGGTGACCGACGGGCTCGGCGCCGCATGGCGGTCGGGCGCCGTCATGCCCCTGCTGCGCGCCTGGGGGCGCATGTGCCCGGCCGCCGTGGTCCATGTGCTCCCCCAGCAGCTCTGGTACCGCACAGGGCTCGACGTCTGCCGGGTCCGGCTGCGCGCCGCCCGCCCCTGGGCCGCCAACAGCGAGCTGGAATGGGAACTGCGCGAGGCCCCGGTGGAGTCACACGACCCGGACGAGCCGGACGTCGAGTCGGACGCGGTCCTCGTACCGGTCCTGGCACTGACCAACCGCTGGGCGGAGGCCTGGACGCACCTCGTCATGGGCCCCGAGCCGCAATGGCTGGAAATGACCGCCGTCCGTGCGCGGGAGTGGAAGCGCAGGCCCGACGCCGCGCGCGCTCTGCCGTGGACGTACGACGTTCCCGATCCGCACAGCACGGTGCCGGCGTCGGAGCGCGTATCGGACTTCCGGGCCGGAGCGTCTCCCACGGCCTTCACCCTCGCCACCCGCTTATCCGCAGTGCCTCTCAGCCTTCCGCTCATCCGCAAAGTCCTGGAGACCACACCGGGAGCGGGCCCCGTGCACGCGTCGGAACTGCTGATGAGCGGACTCGTCCGGCCCAGCGGGGCACGGGGCGACGAAGTGACGGATGTGACGTTCTCCTTCGCCCCCAACATTCGCGAAGAGCTGCTCGCACTGGGCCGCCGCAGTGACACGGCACGGATTCTGCACGACGTACGCGCGTTATTGGCAGGGGACGGCACAGCAGCGGCCTCCCTCCTCCCCTCACCCGCAGAACCCCTGGACACCTTGGCCATGCCTCGGGTGAACAGCCGCAATATTGGTTTCCTCCGCGTCGAATTAGCCGCGCTGAGGGCACTCTCCGGACGTTTCATGCAGCGCGCCGCCCTGCTCGCAGGGGTACTTGGCTGGCACGATCGTCGCTACGCAGTCAGCCTGGAGAAAAGCGGTGGAACCCCTGTCTCTCGGCCCGATTCCGAAGGAGCATCGGTGATGTCGACTACGCCCCAGCAAACGGTGGAGGGGGACCGCACATCACAGCCGCGCGTCTGGGGAAATCTACCGCCACGCAACCCCAATTTCACCGGCCGCACAGAGCTGCTCGAACTGCTCGGCGAGCGTTTGCGGGAAGGCACGACGACCGTGCTTCCCGAGGCGATTCACGGCATGGGCGGAGTGGGCAAGACCCAGCTGGCCATCGAGTACGCATATCGCCATCAGGGTGAGTACGACATCGTTTGGTGGATTCCCTCCGAACGGCCCGGACAGATCGGCCAGGCGCTGGTGGAACTGGCCGGACGGCTCGGCCTCGAGACCAGCACGGAGGCGAACATCGCCGGTCCGGCGGTGCGTGAGGCACTGCGCGAGGGCCGTCCCTTCTCGCGCTGGCTGCTCATCTTCGACAATGCCGACAACCCCGAGCAGGTACGCCATTACTTCCCCACTGGAGGCAATGGCACGATCCTGGTCACCTCCCGCAACAGGCGGTGGGGGCTTGTCGGCGGTTCTCTCGAAGTGGATGTCTTCACCCGCGAGGAGAGCAAGGAACTCCTGCGCCATTCGGGACCGCCGCTCCAGGACGAAGAGGCCGATCAGCTGGCCGAAGCGCTTGGAGACCTGCCGCTCGCCCTGGAACAGGCGGCGGCCTGGCGCGCCGAGACGGGAATGCCCGCGTCCGAGTATCTGCGGCTCTTCGAGAACAAGCGCACGGAACTTCTCGAGGTCGCCCCGCCGCCGGACTACCAACTGCCGGTCGCCGCCGCCTGGAACGTTTCCCTGGACCACTTGGAGACCCGCAGCCCGTCCGCCCTGCGACTGCTGCAGCTGTGCTCCTACTTCGCGCCGGACCCGATTTCACGTTCCATTTTCTCCGGGCTCGGAAACAGCAGCATTTTCCCCGAGCTCGACGCGACACTGAACGACCCGATGCGCCTTGCGCGAGCCATAAGGGAGGTGAACCGCTACTCCCTCGCCCGCATCGACCACCGTACGAACTCGATCGAAATGCACCGCCTCGTTCAGCTGGTCCTTAACAACCGCATGACCCCCGAGGAGCAGTCCCGCATGCGCCATGGCGCCCACACTCTGCTGGCCGCCGCTGACCCGAAGGCGCCCAACGCGGCCGCCAACTGGCCGCGTTACGCGGAGCTCTACGGTCACGTCATCGCCTCTGACGCCATCAAGTCCGATCAGCCCTGGGTGCGTCAGCTCGTCATGAACATCGCCCGGTATCTCTACTACTGGGGCGATCACGAGGTGTCGCTCGACTTCTCCGAGCAGGCCTGGGAGACCTGGCAGACCGTCTTCGGCGAGGAGGACCAGCAGACGCTCCTCATGGGGCAGTGGCTCTGCTACATCTACTGGGTCCTCGGCCGCCACCGCGAAGCCGTCGACCTGGTGGCCAAGCTCAAGGAGATCTACGAGCGCACCGCCCCCGAAGGCCGCGAGGACACCCGCGAGGACGCCCTCGCCGCGATCAACCTGGAAGCGGCCGTGCGCCGCGTAGAGGGCGAGTTCGCCGCCGGAGCCCAACTGGACGCCACGGTGTACGAGCGGGCCCGGGTCGCCTTCGGCGAGGAGGACCCCACCACGCTCGAAGCCGCCCACAACCTCGGCACGAGCCTGCGCCAGGCCGGCGAGTTCCGTAAGGCTCTCGAACTGGACGAGCACACCCTGGCGCTGCGCCTGCGTGTCCTGGGCCAGGACCACCAGCGGACACTGATGACGGAGAGCAATGTCGCCATCGACGTACGCGAAACAGGCGACTACGTAGGAGCACGCGCACGCCAGCAGGCCGTGCTCGACGCCTACCGCGACGTATTCGGCCGCGGCAATCCCGCGACCATCGGTACGGTGCGCCAGCTCAGCGAGGCGTGCCGCAAGGCGGGCGATCACACCCAGGCGCTCGAGCTCGCCACCGAGGCGTACTCGAAGTTCACCCGGCGCTACGGCGACACCCACCCCTCGTCGCTGATCGCCGCCCTGACCCTGTCGGTGGCACTGCGTCAGAACGGCGACCTGAACGCGGCACGCGAGCGCGGCGTGAAGGCCTGCCAGGAGTACCGCAACGTCTTCGCCCCGCAGCATCCGCACGTACTGGCCGCGGACGTCGACCTCGCCGTCACGCTGCGGCTTCTCGGCCAGCCCGAGGAGGCCCGCCGGCTCGACGAGGCGGCGCTGTCCTCGCTCACCGAGCGGCTCGGCCAGTCCCACCCGATCGTCCTGGCCACCGCCATCAACCTGGCGAGCGACCTGGCGGCGCTGGGCAACCACCGCGAGGCCCTCGCGATCGGCCGACAGACGCTGGACCTCTGCCGGACCGTCCTGGGCGACGACCACCCGACCACGCTGGCGTGTGCGGGGAACCTCGCGATGGACCTCATCGAGCTGGGCGAGGAGGCCGAAGGCACCCCGCTGCGGGCCGACACCCTGGCGCGGATGGAGCGCGTGCTCGACGCGCCCCGGCTGCTCTCGGAGCCGGCCACTCCGCACCCGGCCACCTTGCAGGCCAAGGCGGGTCAGCGCGCCAATTGCGACATCGACCCGGTACCGCTGTAGCGACGCCGGAGGCCATGAGCGGGGCGGGCACCACCCGCCCCGCAGTCCCTTCAGGGGCTAGAGACCCGCACGCCCCAACCACCCCGCGAGCCGCACCGGATCGGCACCCTGCCCGGTGGCGTTCTCCAGCGCGCTCTGCACGGCGCAGGCCCGCTCCGGGAAGTGCCGCAGCAGCCGCGAAGCGTCCTTGTGGGCCTCCGCACCGGCAAGGGCCCGCCCCAGACCGGCCCAGGCGCCCGGCGGGGCTCCCTTGCCCGTCAGGCGGGCGGCGAAGGCGTCCCGCGCCGCTGCCCGTTCGCCGCGGCACAGGAGTACGTCGGCTTCGTCGGCCCCCTCGACTCCGTACATGTCCCGGTCGGCGCCGCTGAGCCGGTGCCTGGCCAGGACGGCCGCGGTGTCCAGGAAACGGCTCTCCGTGTCCGGTACGAGGACGGGCTCGCCCGCGAGACCCGCCGGAGGCCCCTCGTCCCCGCGCTGCCAGGCAAGTACCGCTTCCTCCACGGCCGATGCGGGCGGCCGCAGATGGTGCGCCCGCCAGCGGGCCCGGTGGTCAGCGGCCACCTCCTGGGCGAGCTCCAATTCGGCGGCGGGCACGCCATCGCCCATCCACTGCGCGCAGCGCTCACCGAGGACTTCCAGCACGCGGCGCCCCAGCGGGGTCAGCCCTTCATGCGGAGCCACGAGGCTTACTGTGGACGTCACTTGGGTGCGCCACAGCGCGAACTCGAAGTGGGCGAGCGGGGCTCGTCCGGCATCGGCGGAGTGCCGATGGGCCCGCCAGAAGCGCGTGACTCCCGCGAAGGCGTAGATCCCCTGCAGCAGTCCGCCCAGCGGGCGCGGATCGTCACGCCATGGAGCGTAGAAGAGCTCCTCGGCCGACTCGGGCCCGTTCAGGTTCAGCGGCCGCAGCCGCATGAGGCCGCCCAGCTTGATGTGCTGGAACTCGTGCACCAGCGTCGCTGCGAGCTGCGCGGCATCGTCCGGAAGTGACGCCATCACGCCCCCGAAGGCGTCCCCGGCGGTCACGCTGTGCGGCCGGAACCTTTCTCTCGCCGGTGTCGGTGTCACCGACTTCAGCCCGACACGCATGGCCTCCGCTGTCTCCGGCTCGTCTTGAAGCAGCACCTCCCAGGCGTCGGCGAGCACGCCCTCCCACGTCCGCGCGTCGGCAGGGGACAGCAGCACAGGGTCGCTGGGGCGGGGAAACGTCCGATAGGGATCCAACTCCTCAAGAGCCACACACTTCTGAGGTCCCGTCACCCCGAGCTCCAGCCGGCGCACTGAGTGCCACCCCGGCCCGCCCCGAGCAGCGCCCGTCGAGACCACCACGGCACCCCCCGGCGCCCCGGAGATCCGCACCTGCCCGTCCCGCACGACGACTTGAGCCGTGCCCCACGGCTCCGCGCCCTCAAGTTCCGCACACCCCAGCGTCGGCAGAAACGCGACGCCACGGCGGACCGGCACGGTGATCGAGAAGTCGAGTCCGGCCCGCGCTCCCGCGGCGGCGGCCAGCGCCGACAGATGCCCCACCACCGCCCACAGCGGCGCGTCCTCGGAGGGCACACCCCTGAGCCTGCGCAACGCCAGGGACAGCCACATCCCCGTATGCGGAGACATCAGGATGTCCTCGAAGACGTCCGGCGCACGCCCCTGCGCACGCTCAAGCAGGGACCATGCCTCGCCGTACGAGATCGCGTCGCCACCCGCGGCGGGCGAAGCGCCGCCCCCGGAAAGACCGTCGTGGAGCGCCCGCAGCAGCAGCATGCGGCGGCTGCGCTCGGCGGCGAGGAGCTCCTCGACCACCGCCTTGCCGCCGCCACCCCGCGCGAGGGCGTGGAACCCGGCGGCCGAAAGCCGGTGGACCGGCAGCCGCGCCGATCCCGCAGGCCTAACCGGCATGAGCCGTCCGCCATGGCACGGCGAAGGGCCCGTCAGTCGAAACGGGAAGGCCCTCCGTACGACATCGTGATGGCCCGTGCCTCATCGATGTGATGCAGCAAGGAGTCGAGCGACTCCGCGATGGCACTGCCGTCCATGGAACGCAGCGCTTCAAGAGAAACCCCCGAGAGATCTACGAGATCGGACTCGACGGCAGGCATCGATTGCTCCACGGCTGCCAAGTCCCCTCCCGCGATTCCGTGCATGCGCTGTCCCTTTCACCCTCATGATGACCCAGCACGGCACGCCGCGAAACCCCGCATCCGAGCCGCCCCCGACATCAAGTCAGCAGTATTGCTCGGCCAGTTGAGCCGCCACACGGTCCATCCGGTCCACTTCCGACGACGGCCCTTCCACCAGACGCACGGCCTCCAGGAGCTGATCGAGCGTGCCCCGGTAACGCAGACAGGTGTGCACGATGCCGTAGATGTCCATTCTGAGCCGCGTGTCACGTGGCCGGTTGGCGGCGATCACCGGGCTGATGCCGGCGAGCACCAGATTCAGACCATTGGTGTCACGCAGTGCCGGAATTTCCACCAACGCGTCGACTAGGCCCATGAGTTCCTGTAGGGGCAGATCGGCGGGAAGCCCGACGAGGCTCATGGGCGCCGGTGGCCCCTGCACCGCGGTGGACCCGGCCGTCTCGCGGAGGGGCAGCCCCGCGTAGCGGTGGAGCTGCGCGAGATCGCCGGACGACAGCATGTCGTACCAACGCTCGACCCGGCTCGCCGCGAGGCGGCCCTGCGCCTCCCGGCGGTGATGGGCGCTGACCACACCGATGATCGCGCCTTCGCACCACACCACCGCGCCGGACATCCCCTCCCAGGGGGAGTGGTCAGGTTCGGGGTCGGTGCCCGGCGCGACGACGGCCAGTTCGAGTGTGCCCTCGCGGCGGTTGGAGAGGACGGAGATGTTCCCCGTGAGGTGGCAGGAGTCGCGGTACTGGCTCGGCGAGCCGTCGTCGAGGAGCCGCATGCTGTCGTTGCGCAACTTGAAGCGGGGGAAGCCGAGCGCGCTGAAGCTCAGCACCACATCGGCCTTGGGAACACCTTCGTATCGCGGGTGTTCGACCGTGGCCCCCTCCGGTGCGCCCATGATCTCGAGGAGCGCGATGTCCACGGCTTCGGCGATGAGCACGACGCGTACGTCGGCGCTCCACTCCCCCGGCAGATCG
This sequence comes from Streptomyces sp. NPDC086554, assembly GCF_040686095.1. Lineage (NCBI taxonomy): Bacteria > Bacillati > Actinomycetota > Actinomycetes > Kitasatosporales > Streptomycetaceae > Streptomyces > Streptomyces sp. NPDC086554. Next base: position 32,476 of record NZ_JBFBJK010000004.1, on the reverse strand, counting down.
GCGTCGAAGCGCACCCGCACCGACGTCACGGGACCGGCGACCACATGCGCGGCGGTCAGTACGCATCCGTTCCCCACGCGGTATCCGGACCCGCGCCTTCCGGGCTGCCCGCCCGGCCTGCTCACCAGCACTTCGGCGACGCGCTCCGGTTCCAGACCCTCTGGTGGCGGCATGGCTGCCCGGCTCAGCGCTCGCGCGGGGTCTGGTCACCCGCGACGTACGGCTGTTCTCCCGTGGCGCGGACGCGCGGCCGCAGGGTGAGATGGACCCGGTGGGTATTGCTTGCCGTCTGCTGGCCGGAGGCGCCTGCCTCGACGACCCAGAAGCGGATCCTGCCGTCCGCCGTACCGGTCCGCTGGACGGCGAACTCCGCCTCCAGCTCCACGGCCCCCAGTTCGAAGCGCAGTTCCTCGTGCTCGGCCGCCGCCATGGCCGTGGCGAGTTCCCCACGTAACTGCGCGATCATCTCGGCGAGTTCAATCACGCCGAGCACCTACCCCCGGCGTGTCGCCCCCACACGGAGGCCGGGGCTCACGGCGGCAGGCCGATGCAGGGCCTTCTCCGAGGCGAGGGACAGCAACTCCCAGACTGCTCAACGCGGCGACGAGAAAGCGTTGTTGGCGCTGCACCCGCCCGAAGTCGGCGGCCTTGTCCGGTCCTTGAGTCGCCGCTGCGTGCAGTCGATCTGCCGCCGGGTGAGCGGCGCGCGGCGACGCCGCCCGCGCGGAATTCGCGCTTCTCCCGCCGCGTGATGGCGTCTCGCGGCCGTCCGTCCCCATCAGCAGGATATTCGTACCCCGTCCCTCATTCGGACGATTCCTCATGTCGCCGAAAACATCGACGCGTTGGACAGGGTGCGAAGAACAACTCGTTCGCCCTAAGCACCGCGGTTTCGCCGGTTTCCGAAACTGGAACAGTTGGAACAGATTGCTCGACACACGCCCGTCGATGGCGAGGGGATATGGCTGACTTCACGATGCGATGGAATCGTCAAGGCCTGATTCCAGCGAGCAGGAATTCCCCGGAACGCCGAGTTCCGGAGCCCATCTACACCGCCCTTCAGGACTCCTGGGAGCGGCAGGGCAAGACCGTGCCGGGGCGCCCCGACCAGGAGTGGCTCGCCCTCATGGCGCGCGACCACTGGCCACGGGGCTGACGCGGAAGGAAACCACGGGGCCGACACTGAGGGGCAGATCAGTGGTTGGCCTCGCCGTTCCCGGAGAGGACCGGCGACTTCAACGGCTGACCTGCGGTTTCCCCCCTTGCGGTAATTCGGGTGAATTTTTCGGGCAGAGAAAATCCGACGGTTTCTTTCACACGTTTAACTCGTTTGCAGACTGCCGGTCATGGCGCGGGTCGTAAATGATGTGCCCGCTCGGTTTCGACTGCCATATGGGCATGACCGCGGTGAAGGGAAGATCCGTGAAGCACAAGAAGAGCGCGACGATCATCGCCGGTGCCGTGATGGCGATGGGCATGGCGGCTCCGGCGTTCGCCGACGCCGGCGCCAAGGGCGTCGCCGCCCACTCCCCGGGCGTCCTCTCCGGCAACCTCGTCCAGGTTCCGGCCCATGTCCCGGTCAACGTGTGCGGCAACACCGTCAACGTGATCGGCGTGCTGAACCCGGCGTTCGGCAACACCTGCGTCAACAAGTGATGTAACGCAGCCACCAGGCTGTTCATGGCCGGCCTTGGACCGTCACCTCGACTCCAAGGCTGGCTTTCCACTGCTCAGAGGAAGACAACCAGAGTGCGACAGGCCATTAATAAGGGAATGCTCACGGCCGCGGCCGCGACCAGCATCCTCTCCCTGTCCGGTGCGAACGCGTTCGCCGCGGACGCGGACGGCGCGGCGTCGGATTCGCCCGGAATCTTGTCGGGCAACAGCGTGCAGGCTCCCGTGGAAGTACCGGCGAACGCGTGTGGCAACAGCGTGGACGCGGTCGGTGCCGAAAACCCGGCCACCGACAACTCCTGTGCGAACTACGGGGATTCGACGGCGCCGCGCGAGCGGCCCGACAAGACCGAGCCGACGGCCGATGCCAGGCCCACAGCCGCCCCGGGCGAGGCCAAGAAGTCGCCCGGCGTCCTGGCCGGCAACAGCGTGCAGGACCTCCTGGAGGTTCTGGTCTGCGGCACCACCGGGGACACGGTCGGCGCCCTCACCCCGACCACCGGCGACAGCTGCGCCGACGCGGCGCTCGCGCCCTCTCCGACGGCCATCCCGGAGCAGGAGAAGCGGCACCTGCCTCCGAACGCGCGCGTGCCCGGACAGACGGACGGCCAGGACAGGGCGATGCGGCACACGTCGTCGTCCCCGGCCGTCACGAAACAGGAGACGCCACACCTGCCTCCGAACGCGCGCGTGCCCGGACAGACGGACGGCCAGGACAGGGCGATGCGGCACACGTCGTCGTCCCCGGACGCCCCGGAGCTGTCGCCCGCCAGTGCGCCGGGTCCGCAGGTGCGTGGCGTGCTCGCGGCGACCGGCAGCGACGAGAACCTGCTGGCAGCGGCTGCCGCGGGGAGCGCGGCGCTCCTGATCGGCGGCGGAATCCTGTACCGCCGGGTAGGCGCGGCGTCCCGCCGCTAGTGCGGCCGGGCATGCCGACTGGCAGGGAAGAGACGCCCTGAGTTCTCTTCCCTGCCAGAAGGGGAAAGGGCCCGCCCGGTCAGGGGTGTTGCCCACCCACGGCGGAAACGCCGACGGCTGGCGGAGGACAACCTGGCCCGTCCCATGAAGGCACAGTCCACCACCTGACCACCGCCGCCGAAGAACCGATTCACCCGTTCGCCGACCGCATCACCTGTACGGGTTCTTCCCGTACACGAGGACGACGGGGCCGCTCAGCGACGCCGCCACCTGCAAGACCGCCCCGCAGCCGACGCCGTACGCCCCGGACAAGTCGGTCCGCGGTACACGAGGCGCCGTGCACGAACCTCATGGCAGGGCCGAAACTCGCAGCCGTCACCAGCCCTGCGAGGAAGAGCCCGAGGCGGCCGCTCGTCGCCCTGAATCCGGTGGCGTGGCCATGGACAGGCCGTAGGGCCCCGCCCCGACAACCAACAGGTCATACATCAGCAACTGCTCGCTCTCTCGTCGTCGGTCCGGGCATGGTCGGTCCGGGCGTCCTCGCTCCGGGCCTCCTCGGCGCAGGTGCCTTCCGGCTGCCTGGGCGGGGCCTCGGGGCCTACCGCCCGCCGCAGCCGGCCGAGCACGCGCCGCGTGACATGGCGGCACCACAGCACCCCCATGGCGAACGCGGGCGCCAGGTCGTCGCGGGCGAGCCAGGCAAGCTCGCGGCGGTACGTCGCGGTGGCCGCGGGGCCCGCCCGCAGCAGGGCCCGCAGCGCGGACAGCGGCGCGTAGTTCTCCACCACGAACGAGCGCCCCGGAAGGACGGCGGCGGACGGCAGCGGGCGGTGCGTCATGTCCAGGTGCAGGGCGCGTACGACGTCCAGGTCGGCGCCGTCGGCGAAGAGCCGGAACTGGGCGCCGGGCCGCGGGTTGAAGTCGAGCAGGCAGTGCTCGCCCGTCGCGGCGTCCACCCGGAAGTCGAGGTCGAAGATGCCCCGGTAGCCCAGCGTGCCGATCAGCCGCTCCGTGTCGGCCTTGAGGTCCGGGTCCGGCGTCCACTGCCCCACCGCCGTCAGGCCCGCGCTCCGCGGCCAGGAGCGATGCTTGCGGCCCGAGCCGCCGCCGCGCACGACGCCCGTCCGGTCGACGTATCCGTGTACGAACCAGTCGCGTCCCGGCCCGTTCGGCAGGAAGGCCTGGAGCAGCAGCCGGCTGCCCGCCTCCTCGCTGCGCCGGTACAGCTCCTGCGCCTCCCCCACCGAGCGCACCAGGACGGTGCTGCGCAGCCCCGCCCCGCTGGGGACACGCCACGGTCGGCTCCACTTGGCCACCACGGGGAGACCCAATTGCCGTACGGCGGCGGCCGTTTGTGCGGCGGATTGCGGCAGGAGCGTCACCGGGTGCGGGATGCCGACGGTCTCGCACATCTCGGCCAGCGTCGCCTTGTCGGCGACCCGCTCCGCGAGTCCGCTCGCCTGGTCGGGCAGGAGATAGAAATCGGCGAGTTCCTGCTGCAGATGCCCGATGGCGAGGGCGCCCGCGTCGTCCATCGGAATGAGCACGGCGGGGCGCGCGACGCGACGGGAAACGCGGCGCAATTCCGCGGAGATCTCCCTGAGCGATGCGTCCGGCGGCGGCGCAGGGTGGGTCTGATGCAGATAGCGGGATCTGCTGACGGGGCTCCGCCCGGAATCGGCGGCGGCCACGTGCACCTCCACTCCCGCACGGCCCAGTGACCGAACAGCGCCGAGCGTGCCGTGATGAAAGGGATTCCGGTCGATCCGCAGCAGAACCGCGGGGACCCGGGTGTCGAGAGTCAGCACCGCCAAATCCTCTCAATTCGATCCCCCATGCGGGCGATGGGCACGCCCGGAGGATTAACGGCCCGATTGGCGTAATAGAAATACATATGACTGAGTGTCAGTGGATGGAGGAGCGTCATGAGGAGCCGCCATGAACCCGCAAAGACACCGGCCCAGTAGGAAACGGCCGGTATTCATCGCCACCGGAATCGTCATGTCGGCGGCGCTCGCGATCGGCCCGGGATACGCGTGGGGAGCCGGGCAGGAGCCCGATCCGCCGGTCCTCCGCCCCGTGCTGCCGACGACGATGCCCGCACCGTCCCCGCCCGCACTGCCCGCACCGCCCGCGTCGCCGTCCCCGGCCGTGCTGCCCACCTCGACGCCCGCCGCCCCCACGCCGCCCGTCCCGCCGAGCCCCACCGCACCCGACCCGGCGGAGCGGAGCCCGGCGTTCGGCGCCTATCTCGACTACGGCCCCGAGGGCGTAGAGCGGATCGCGGAGCTCAGCACCTGGCTGGGCGGCGCGGAGTTGCGCGTCGGCCACACCTATCTGCCGGGTGACGTGTGGAGCAATATCGAGGGTGCTCCGAACTTCCTGGAGAACTGGGCGCAGTGGCGCCTGGAGAAGGACGACCGGCTCTTCGTGCTCAATGTCCCCATGCTGGAGCGCAACGAGGAAAATGTCGGTGACTGGGAAGTACGCTCGCAGCTCCGCAAGGGCGCCGCGGGCGATTTCGACGAGCATTTCCGCACCCTGGCCGAACGCCTCGTGAAGCTGAAGGTTCCCGACACGGTCATCGTGCTGGGCTGGGAGATGAACGGCACCACGTACACCCACCGATGCGGTCCCGACCCGGAGTCCTGGAAGCAGTACTGGAAACGCATCATCACCACGATGCGTTCGGTGCCGGGCCAGAAGTTCAAGTTCGACTTCACCCCGAGCCGGGGCCGCGACGCCATTCCGTGGACGCAGTGCTATCCCGGCGACGATGTCGTGGACATCATCGGCATGGACTCCTACGACCAGCCGGCGGGCCAGTCCTTCGCCGAGCAGGTGAGTGAGCCGTACGGGCTGCAGGAGCACGTGGAATTCGCCGCTGCCCGCAACAAGCCGATCTCGTATCCCGAGTGGGGTCTCTTCCGCAACGGCGACAACGAGGAGTACATGCGGAAAATGCTCGTCTGGATGGACAAGCACAAACCGCTCTACAACACCGTCACCGACTACTGCCCGCACGGCGTGTGGCAGTGCGAGGACAACCCCAAGGCGTCCAAGGCCTACCGGTCCCTGCTCTTCGGCCGCAAGGACACCGGGCCGGCCCCGCAGCCGACGCAGCCGGTCGCGCCGACGCATCCGCCCAACTGTTCCCCGCTGGAGCTGGGCGACTGGGTCGAGTACTGGCTCGGCGGCAAGCTGTGCATGCGCCTCGACTGGTGGAGCCGCCGCTGATCGGGCATCGCGCGGTGGCGGCGCGGCTCAGGAACCGCCACCACCGCGCTCCTCCCGCCGGCGCAGGTACTCCTTGCAGCGGCTGCGGGCGGCCGCGTCGCAGGCGGCCGCCCGCAGCACGGGGACGGTGCGGCGGCGGGCCAGCAGGAAACGGTGGTTGGTGACCGTCTCGGGCCGCCAGTGGTGCTTGTACGGCTCGTTGCCGCGCAGCAGGCTGAGCACCCGGGCGCGGTCGCCTTCCGCGTGCTCCGTGCAGGCGTTCAGGAGCATCGTCGCCACGTCGACCTTCCGCTCCCGCAGCTGCGGATGCGCGCCGTAGAGATAGCCGCCGACCAGGCCGGGCGAGAGCAGGGTCAGATCGGCCGCGACCACGGCGTCGTCGAGCCGGAACTCGGTGACGACCGCGTCGCCCGCCCTGACCATGAGGCCCACCGACCTGATCAGGTGCTCGGAGAACCGCGACTGGAGGTGCTCGGACGTCACCTTCCGTCCCTGCCACTGGAGTTGGTGCAGATGAAGGAGCGTCCGCACCGAGGCGTCCACCTCGTCATGGTGTACGATCCGCCACTCGACGCCCAGTGCGTCCATCTTGCGGATCTTGGCGCGCGCCCGCTGGGCCCGTGGGGTGGGCAGCCGGCCGAGCAGTTCATCCATGGAAGCCGCGGGCAGCTCCAGGCAGAGCGAGTCCGTCAGGCGCAGCCGGGGCCCTCGCCACCGTTCGTAGATCCGCTCCACGGCTGCCCCCGACCTGACCTCGCGGAAGTCGATCAGCGCGCCGCGGGCCAGCCTCGACAGACCGCCGGCGAGCGCCTCCGAGGCCTCGTCCACGAACTCGTCGTCGAGGAGCACATCGGTGAAGTCGGAGATGGCACCGCCCAGCGGCACGAGCGCCGGGAGCGGCAGATACGTCCGCATCAGCGGCGCGGCGGCGACGAGCTCGCCGTCCCTGCGCACGAGCACCACCCGCAGCCGTCCGCGCCTGCCGTAGGAGAGCCACCACGAGTGCAGCCACGCATGGCTCTGGAAGGGCGTCGCCGTCCGGCACCGGCGGTGCAGCCGCGCCCAGGCCGCCGCGAGCCCACCGAACTCCTCCTGGTCCGCGCAGACTTCGACGGTCAGGGCGGGGCCGTGCGGGGCCATCACCGCTCCCGGTCGAGATCGCCGGCCTGCGCGGGTCCTGGCACGGGCGCCGCCACCGGGTCCTCGGTGCGCCGGGGCCGTACGAGTAGGGCGAGGCCGCCGAGCAGGCCGCCCGCGCTTGCGCCCACCAGGGCCGTCATGGGCGGTGCCGCCGACGCGGGGGCCGCCGGCTTGATCGCCCGGGAGAGCTGGAGCAGCCGTACCTGCGTGCTGTCCTTGGTGTGGTTGGCGTTGTTGGTCAGGGACCGGGACACCGCGTTGGCGATGTCGCGCGCCTTGCCTGGCTTGGCGGCGGTCGCCGAGATGGAGATCATCGGCGCGTCGGGCGAGGTGGCCGCCTGCACGCTGTCGCGCAGCGTCTGCGGCGAGACCCCCGACTCGACCTGGGCGTCGCCGAGCACCGCGAGCTGGGTGGCGACGCGGCCGTACGCCTGGGCGAAGCCGAGTGCCGCGGTGGGGTCGGACTTCTCCTGCGGCACGGCGATCACGTAACTCGTGGCCGTGTACGTCGGTGTCTTCACCACACCGTACGCGCCACCGGCGATGACGCCGGCCAGCGCGCCCACCGGCAGCAACCACCACGCGGGAAGGCGCTTGACGCGGCCGAGCACCGTGGCGGGCGGTCCTGCCGGGCGGTGCCTTCTCTTGAGGGTTTCGGTCATCGGGAACTCACTCTCGGGGTCGGGCGTCACGGGTCGGGCGTCTCGAGGTCGGGCGTCTCGGGGTCGGGCCAGAGGCAGCTGTCTCGTACACACGCATCAGCTGATCGGCGCTGCGCGTGATGCTGTAGTGGTGCGCGGCGTCCAGCGGCAGCCGCGTCCGCGGCCCCGCGTCCCGGGCCCGCATGAGCGCCCGGGCGAACGTATCCGGGTCCCCCTGGACACGCAGCGCCCCGCAGGACGCGCCCGGCGGCAGGTCCTCGACGGCCGGGCACCTGACGTAGAGCACCGGTAGACCGGCGGCGAGGCCCTCCACCACGGCGAGGCCGAAGGCCTCCTCCGGCGAGGGCGATGCGAGAACGTCCATCGCGGCGAGGAGCGCGGGCAGGTCGGCGCCCTCCACGTCAGCGCCCGTGCCCGTGGCCGTGCCCGTGGCCAGGTGCGGGCGCTCCCCGGCGAACAACACCCTTTCTGCGACGCCCAGTTCATGCGCCGTCGCGCGCAGCCTGGCCTCGTCAGTGCCGCCGCCGACGAGCAGCAGGCGTACGTCACCGGGCAGCGCGGCCAGGGCGTGCAGCAGGACGTCGAAGCGTTTGCCCGCCGCGAGCCGCCCCACCCCGCCGACCACGAACACGTCGTCCGGCAGGCCCAGTTGGCGGCGGACGGCGATCCGGGCCCGCGGGTCGAAGCGGAAGCGCTCGACGTCGATGCCGTTCGGTACGACATGGATGCGCCGCCGGGGCACGCCCCACCGGCTGAGCCGCTCGGCGACGGACGGCGAGACCGCCACGGTGGCCCGCCCGAGGCGCTCACCGGTCAGGTACAGGGCGCGGACACCGGCGGTCAGGGGGCGGCCCTCCATCTGGGAGTTGCCCAGGGAGTGCTCGGTGGCCACGACCGCCCGGGTCCCCGCCAGGCGCGCGGCGATCCGCCCGTACAGACAGGCGCGGTAGAGGTGGGTGTGCACCAGGTCGTAGCCGCCGCCCCGGATCAGCTGCACGAGGCGGGGCAGCGCGCCCACATCACGGTTGCCGGACATGCCCAGGTGGATGACGCGCACTCCGTCGGCCGTCAAGCCGTCGGCGACCGGGCCGGGGTTGGTGAGGGTCACGACGTCACAGGAGGCGGGCAAGTGCCGTAGCAGCAGCCTCAGTTGCTGCTCCGCGCCGCCCACGCCGAGGCCGGTGATGATGTGCAGGGCCTTCACTCGGTCACCGCCGGTTCTCGGACCGCGCGGCGGCGGAACCGGTTGAGGCGCAGCTTCAGGTGCAGCCGCAGCGCGGTGTCCCGCCGGCCGACGTGGACACGCGGCAGGGCGTGGATCCCGGTCAGCGGGCCGGGGGAGATCGCGCACGCGTAGCGGTAGCCCGCCTCGCGCACGGCGTTGACGACCCTCGCGTCGACCGTTCCGTACGGATAGCAGAAGCCCTCCACCTCGCGGCCCACGAGCTCGGCGAGGGCCTCCCGGCTGCCGCTGGTCTCCTGCCGCAGCACCCGGTCGTCGGCCAGCGTGAGGTCGACGTGGGTCAGGCCGTGCGAGGCGACCTCCATCCCCTCGGCGGCCGCGAGCCGGATGCCGTCGGCGTCGAGCAGCGGCTTGCGCGGGCCGAGCGGGTCCCAGGCGTTCTCGCCGGCCAGCCTGCGCGGCAGGACGAAGACGGTGGCGTCGAAGCCGTACCGGTGAAGCAGCGGCAGCGCGTGGTCGACGAAGTCGGTGTACCCGTCGTCGAAGGTGAGGCCGACCAAGCCCCTTCCCTCGCCGCGGGCGCGCGCGTCGAGGAGCCGCGTCATGCTCACGCCGCGCAGGCCCTGCCGCCGCAGCCAGTGCAGTTGGGCCGCCAGGCGCTCGGTGGGGACGGTGATCTCGTAGGGATCGTCCACGCAGTCGTCCACGGAGTGGTACATGGCCACCCACATCGGCGCCTCGGGCAGCAGCCGCACGCGACGCGGGCGGGGTGTCCGGGGCGTCTCACCCAGTGCTGCGTCAGCGGACATGCGAGCGCTTTCGTGTGACGGAACGGACGACGGAACGGATGACGGAACGGATGGAACGGGCGACGGGTTTGAAGGACTTGGCCCGCAGCACCCAGAGCACCAGCGCGAAGACACCTGCGACAGTCAGGCTCCCGGCCGCGACACCGACCGGCGGGGACGCGACGCGCAGCGACACGGCCGCGCCGAATCCGGTGGCGCACGCCATCGCGGCCGCCGGCTTGACCAGTTCGGCGAGGACCCGGCGGACCCGGATCGGCACATTGCTCGGCCCCATCCCGCACAGCAGCACGATCGCCGTGAGGCTGATGCCTGTCGCGTTGGCGAGCGCGATGCCGCGTACGCCCCACAGGTCCACGGCCCGGCTGCCGATGGCGGCCGTCGCGGCGACCCCCACCGCCATCGCGCCCAGCGGGTACCACGTGACCCGATGGCCGGAGAAGTACGAGCGGACCAGCGCCCCCACCAGCGTGTGGCCGATGAGCCCCAGGGCGTACACGCGCATGACGGCCGCCGTGGCCGTGGTGTCGGCCGGGGTGAACGCCCCGCGCTGGAACAGGAGTTGGATGATCTGCGGCGCGCACGCGATCACCACGGCGGTGCCGAGCAGCACGACGCACGAGGCGAGGCCCAGATCGCGTTCGACGCGGGATCTGGCCCGCTTGACGTCGCCCTCGGCCAGGGCCTGCGCGACGACCGGGAGCGTGACCGTGCACAGCATCAGGGAGAGGATCATCGGCACCTGGGCGACTTTTTGCGCGTAGTTGAGGTGCGAGATGGCCCCGGCGGGCAGGGACGACGCGAGGAAGCGCTCGATGAGGACCTGCGACTGCCGGCACAGCGCGAACAGCAGCACGGTGGCGATGAGCGCGCCGCTCATCAGCCGCGCGGCCGCCGCGTCGCCCGTCGCCGTACCGCTCGCCGTACCGCCCGGCGTGAGCGCCGGACGCCGCCGCAGCTGCCACCAGAGCGAGGGCGCCTGCACGGCGACCATCAGTACGCCGCCGACCGCGACACCAAGGGCGGCGGACCGGACGCCGCCGCGCCCGTCGAGGACGAGCACGGTGCCGATGATGCCCACGTTGTAGGCGACGTAGATGGCGGCGGGCGCCACGAACCTGCGGTGCGCCCGCAGCACCGCGCTGCAGTAGCCGGCGAGGCCGAAGCTAAGGGCGCAGGTGGCGGTGAGGCGGGTGCAGTCCACGGCGAGCCGCGGGTCGGGCAGGCCCGGTGCGAGCAGCGCCACCAGGTGCGGCGCCTTCGCCATCAGGACGAGACCGACGCCCGCGAACGCCAGCGAGAGACGGGGCAGCGTGGCGGCCACGAGCGCCCGCACCGGGTCCTCCCGCACGCTGCGGCGGCGGGCCAGGGCCATGCTGAAGGCCGGTACGAGGGCGAACGCGAGGCCGTCCTCGATGAGCAGCGTGGTGGCCACCTCGGGCACGGTCCACGCGACCAGGAAGGCGTCGGTCTCGGAGCCCGCGCCGAAGAAGTGCGCAAGCGCCTGGTCGCGCCCGAGCCCGAGCACCGCCCCGGCCACGGTGAGCACGGCGGTGACAAGGGCCGCCTTGGCGAGAAAGCCGTTGGAGGGGTCGGAGCCCTTGGGAGGCGCCGCCTCGGCGGCAGGGGCGGGCAGCTTGCCCGCCGGGGCGGCATCCACGGAGCGGGCGGTCGACGTCATCGCGGGACCTCACCGGCCAACGCCCGCCGGGACAGCGCCCACCAGACGACGAGCCCGAGGACGACCGCCATCAGGACCGTCGACGGGCCGCCGATGTCGGCGTACGCGAAGTCCACCAGCTGCCACACGAGCAGCCCGCACGCGACCAGGGCGCAGTCCAGGCCGCCGCCAGGGCCGCCGCGCACCTGCGCCAGGCGTCGCAGCCCGAGCACGAGACAGGCGAGCCAGCTGCCGGCAAGGGCGCACAGGCCGAGCAGCCCCTGCTCGCTGAGGACGAGGAGATACATGTTGTGCGGGGAGAGCAGCGGCTGGCGGCGGAACTCCCCGCCCGCGCCGCCGGTGTCGCTGCCCGAGGAGAGGGCCAGAGACGCGTGGCTGTCGCGGTGGTCGGGGAACGCCTTGAGCCCGACGCCGGTCAGCGGCTTGTCGCGCCACATGTCCACGGCCGCCGCCCACATCGTGTACCGGTCGGTGACCGACTGGTCGGGGGCGTCGGTCACCTGCGTGATGCTGGTGATCCGCTCCTGCAGCATCGCGGTGCCGATCCCGAACCCGCCGACGAGTACGACCGCTGCGGCAGTGACGGCGGTGAGCACCCGCAGTGCCCGCCGCACTCCCGCGAACGCCAGCTGCGCGCCGCACGCCACGGCCGTGGCGATCCACGCGCCGCGGCTGAAGGACAGCGCGAGGGGGACGATCAGGAGCAGCGCGCAGATCGCCGCCGCCCGCCGCTGCTTCAAGGGCGCCGGGCCGAGCGCCAGGGCGAGGGCGCACACCACTCCGTACGACACGACGGTCGCCATCCCCATGACGTCGGAAGAGCCGAAGGTGCCCACGGCCCGGATGTCCGAGCCCATGTAGGTGGCGCCCGTGCCCGTGACGTACTGGTACACGCCCAGCGCGCCCTGCCACAGGGCAAGGCCGATGAGGGACCAGGCCACCAGGCGGAAGTCGCGGCGGTCCCTGACGAGTACGAGGACGGCAGCGGGCACCAGGACGAAGATCTGGAGGTAGCGCACCAGGCCGGTCGTCCCGGCGGACACGGTGCCCGCGCCGACTGCGGCGGCCGCGATGCCGAGCACGGGAAGGCCGAGCACGACGGCGGCGGTCCGGGTCAGCGGCCGCCGCGCCGTGCGCACGGCGTGGGCCACGCACCAGAGCACCACGAGACCGGACGCGGCGTCGGCGATCGCGCCGCCCCCGGATTCGGCGCCGCTCGACGGCACGGGCAGCGCGAGCAGCATGACCGGCAGCACGACCGGCAGCACGGGCGCCGCCCAGCGCAGTGCCGCCGAGATCGCGGCGGCCGGTGAGCCGGGCGGGAAGATGCTGATCGACGCGCTGTTCACCGGGTCAACTCCCTGACGGGCGTACGAGGGAGGCCGCGGTCCGGAGCAGGATGCACAGGTCCTGCCAGAACGACCAGCTGTCGATGTAGGCGTTGTCGAAGCGGCACCGGTCCTCGATCGAGGTGTCGCCCCGAAGACCCTGGATCTGCGCGAGGCCCGTGATGCCGGTCGGCATGCGGTGGCGTTCCGCGTAGCCGGGATACATCTGGCTGAACTTGGCCACAAAATAGGGGCGTTCGGGGCGCGGACCGACCAGGCTCATGTCGCCCCGCAGGACGTTCCACAGCTGCGGCAGCTCGTCGAGCGAGGTACGGCGCAGGAACTGGCAGAACCCGCTCATGTGCTGCTCGCCCGCGACGGTCCACCGGGTGGCCGCCTCGTGCGGATCGGCGGGACGGTGGGTGCGGAACTTCAGCAGGGTGAAGGGCCGCCCGTCCCTGCCGATGCGCTCCTGACGGAAGATCACTCCGGGTCCTTCGCTGGACCGCAGGACGGCGGCGCAGGTCAGCAGGACGGGGCTGAGCAGGAACAGCAGGATCCCGGACGTCACCAGGTCGAGGCCGCGTTTGCTGACGCTGTGGTGCCGCTGCCCGGCCGGTGCGAGCGGGCGGCAGGGGAACCCGGCGATGCGCCCCGAGCGGTACCGGCGGCCCGGCGCGTCGTACCCCGGCGGCTGTGTCGCGTCGACCGCCCAGACATCACAGCCCGACGCGCTCAGCGACCGCAGCCAGCCGATCTGCTCCGGGCCTGGGTCGGGCCCGACGACCAGCACGGTCCGCACGCTGTTCTGGATGACCGCGCGGCGCAGCTCCTCCAGCGTGCGCAGCACCGGCAGTTCGGCACCCTCCGCCGCTTCAGGACGCTCGCACTGCGCATCCCCCACGATGCCCACGGGCCGCACCCCGGCCTGCGGATGGCGAAGCACCGCGTCGGCCACCCGGCGCGCGACGGCACCGGGGCCGACGACGAGCGCCGGTCGCGGCTGCCGGAGCACCGCACGGCGCGCCCGCAGGTATACGGCGCCGCGCCCGGCACAGCTGAGCACGCACTGCAGGGCGGCCGCCGACGCCAGGGTGGCGAGGGAGACCGGTTCGAACGCGGAGAAGTTCGCCGCGAGAAGCCCGGCCGCGCCCCACGTCACCGCGATCTGCCAGGCCAGCGCGGGCAGTTCGTCGAGGGCGGAGGGCACGGCCACCCTGCGGTACAGCGCGGCGCGGGTGTTCAGGCTGGTCACGCCGACGACCAGCACGGCCACCAGCAGGGGGTGGCGCTGCGGAGCGGCGAGGAGCAGGGCGCCGAGCAGGGCCGCGGCGCAGTCGGCGGCCAGCAGCGGGAAGGCCACGGGGCGACGCGCGGATGAGCCGGGGCCGATGGTCGTCCGCAGGCTTCGCCCGGCCGCGCGGGGATGGACGATCGATGCGGCGGCGCCCGCTCGGTCCGCGGCCCGTGGCTGCGCGGCAGGGGTGGCGACGCTTCGTTCCGCACTCACGGCTTGATGGACTCCCTGCACTCGGTGGGACCCACGCCCAGCAGCTCCCGGTACACGGCCGCGACAGCGTCCGCGGTGTGCCGCACGTCGTGGGTGTTCCGTACGTGGCAGTGCGCCTGGCGGCCGAGCGCCGCGCACAGCTGCCGGTCGCCGAGCAGACCGGTGAGGGCCCGCGCGAGGGCCCCGGGGTCCTCCGCGGGGACCAGGCCGTGCGGCACGAGTCCGGGCGGCAGGCTCTCGCTCGCGCCGTCCACATCGGTGACCACGACCGGGCGCGCGCAGGCCATGGCCTCAAGCGGTACGAGCGCCATGCCCTCCCACCGGGACGGCAGGACGACGAGGTCGGCGGCCCGGTACCAGGGCGCGGCGTCCTCGATGTCCCCGGCGAACAGCACGGACGGGGGCGCCTGGCGGCGCAGCGCGGGTCCATCGGGCCCGTCCCCCACCAGCACGAGCCGGGCGTGCGGCAACCGCCGAGCGACCGCCGCCCAGGCCCGCAGCAGTACGTCCTGTCCCTTCTGCCGGCAGAGCCGCCCCACGCACACCAGCAGGGGCGCCCCGGGCGCGATGACCTCGTCGAGCCCGAGCACGGCCCGGCTCGCATCGGCGTCGCCGGGCCCGAAGCGCTCGACGTCCACCCCGTTGGGGACGACCGACCAGCGGGCGGCGATCCCGGAACGCTGCCCGGTACGCCGCTCCGCCTCGCTGACACAGACCACGTGCGAGGCCCACCGCGCCCCGAACCGCTCCCATTTCAGGGCGAGTTGGGCGGTGACACCGCCGACCGCCTCGAAGGACCACGCGTGCGGCTGGAACACCGTGGGAAGCCGGCCGCGGACGGCGATGCGTGCCGCGAGCCCCGCCTTGGCGCTGTGCGCGTGCACCACGTCCGGGCAGAGCTCGTCGACGATACGGGCGATGCGGCGCACCTCGTCAGGGAGCCACGGCCCCGGCGAGCGCGTCGCCTCCCAGCGGTGGATGCCGCAGCCGAGGCCCCGCACGGCCCTCGCGAGGCGGCCGCCGTCCGGGCAGGCCACGTCGACCCGCATCCCCGCGGACAGCTGGGACCCCACCAGGTCGGTGACCACCCGGGCCACTCCGCCGTCGACGGGCTGTGTGACGTGAAGGACCCGCGGCCAGAGGGGAGTTGATGACTGTTGCATGCACGGCGCCTTGCTCAGGGGGAAGGAGGTGCGCTACCGCTTCGCGTCGACATCGGGGTTCGCCGCGTTGGAAACATCGCCACGTTGACCCGCGCCACCGTGTAGAGACCCGCGCCGATCGCCCTGACACACCTCGCCGCTGCTGGAGTTGGAAGGGGCGCACAGCATCACACGGCGCAGAAGCGGGCCCAGGGAATTACGCATGACCGGCGTTGCCCTTTCGGGAAAGGTTCCGAACCAGGAGGGAGAATTGAAATGCGAAGGCCACACTAGCCTCGTAAACTTCCCGCACTCGTTCTGCCAAATGGCTTCAGGAGGAGAGCAACACTAGCCGCTTTCTGAATTTATCCAGGAAGGCTGACAAGCGTGTCGGATTCGTGAGGCACCGCGCGTCCACGGCCCGCCGGGAACACCGGCCGGAGGCCGCCGCGTTAACCCCGCGGCCGCAGATCACCCTTTGGGTCCACAACCCCGGCGAGCGACGCCCGTTGATCCATGGGCCGGGCACCCGCCCTGCCGATGCATCAACTGACCAAGGAGCAACTCTCCATGTCGCTTACCGCGAAGGCTTTCGCCCTCACCTCCGTTGCCGCTGCCGCCCTGGCCGGCAGCGCCGGCATCGCTGCCGCCGACGCCGGCGCCCAGGGGTTCGCCGCCCACTCCCCCGGCGTCGCCTCGGGCAACGCCGTCCAGGTTCCGGTTCACGTTCCGGTCAACGTCTGTGGCAACACCGTCAACGTCATCGGCGTGGCGAACCCGGCCTTCGGCAACACCTGCATCAACCGCTGACACCTCGGCAGCTGACGCCTCAGCAGCCGACTCTCCGCGACGGCCGTCCTCCCCTGGGAGGGCGGCCGTCGTGCGTTCCGCTTCGCCCCGCGTGGACCCGCACGGCCCGCATGCCCCAAATGGCAGTCGCTCGGTTGCGGTCGGCCTTCACCGCTTTCACGGTGAACACAAGATCTGACGCATCATCGAAGGGAACATCCATGCGCGCTCTGCCCGCACGGCGTATCGCGACCCCCGTCCTTTGCGCATCACTCCTCCTCGGGGCGGCCGGTCCCGCCATCGCCGCCGAGAACGACTCCCCGGACAGCAGCGCGCAGGCGGCGGCCCGCGCACCGGTACCCGGAGCGGCCTCGCTGCTCGCTCAGGTCAAGACCCTGGGCGACGTCGGCGGTGTGGTCGGCGCGGTCACCAAGCTGCTCACCGACATCCTCAAGGCCGACAACGGCCAACTGCCCGCCGCGGAGGCCACAAAGCACGCCGAAGCGGTGAAGGCCGCCATCACGGCGGCCACGGGGGCGGGACCCGCACTCCCCAAGACCCCCGCGGTCCCCAAGACCCCCGCGGTCCCGGAGGCCCCGGCGGTCCCCAAGGCCATGTCGAGTGACGACAAGGCAGCGCCGGCCGACCTGAAGGGCGACGCTCTGAAGGCCCTTCAGAGCGCGGTCGACGCCCTGGTCAAGGCGGCCACCGGCGGCGACGTCGCGGCGGTCGTCGCAGCGGTTCCGACCGTGCTCACCGGCCTCGTCAACCTCGTCGCCGCCACGCTGCTCGGCGGCGGCCTGCCCGCCCCCAACCTGCCAGGCCTGCCCGCGCTGCCGAAGCTGCCGACGGACGCGGTCCCGGTGCCGCTACCGGCGGCGCCCGCGCTCTGACATCGAGTCAGCTTCCCCCGCCGCGTCGGCCTTCCGGGCCGGCGCGGCGGCCTTTTCATGTCCGCGCCCTATGCCCTTCCGTCGCCCATCTCATACGAGTATGAGACACCGCCTTCGTTCGGGTGGGTTCCCGGAATTTCCCGCCGCACAGAGTTTCCGCTGTACAGAGCGCTCGTTAGCCACGGCGAAGTGAACGGTGAAAATCCCCTCTGGCGACCACCCGTCGCCCAAGAAAGGAACACGATGAAGCCCCTGAAGGCTGCCGCTGTCGTTGCCGGATCCATGGTCATCGCTGGTGCCGCCGCACCCGCCTTCGCCGCCGACCTCACGCCCACCAGCCTGAACGGTGCACTGGACACGATCACCACCCAGTCGACCCTCGACTCGTCCCCGGTCGCCACCAACTCCCTCGACACCGGAAACCCCAACTCGGTCGTCAACACCGTGAAGGGTGCCACGGAAAAGGTGCGCTCGGGCGGCAACGGCGCGCCGTCGCAGCTTCTCGGCGGACTTCCCCTCGCGAAGTAGAGCTGAATCGGAGCTCTGCTCCACCCCTTCCTCTCGGCTTGTTGCACCGAATGAGGGAACCAAATACCTGGGCGTGTCCCTGCGGAAGCCCCCGCGGCCAAGTCCATGAGGCAAAGAAGGCCCGGCAGCGCCTTCGCGCACGGCGGCAACGGCGCAAGCGCCGAGGGTACGGCAACACCGCCAACCTGATCGGCGCCCCGAACCCGGCGTTCGGCAACCAGGCCGCCAACAGCTGACGCGCTCCCCCGAGGAGCGCCGCCGCGGCCGTACGGCGCGCGACGGCGAGGGCCGGTTCCGCGGATGATTCCGCGGAACCGGCCCTCTGGGTTTTCCGGGGCTTCCGTTCGAGCGAGGTGCCCCGATCGTGTGGTCGCTCGCCCGCCCGGAGCGGCGAACACCCCAAGGACCAGGAGGACATGCCGCACCTCTACTTCATGTTCACCACGCGCCCCTGGCCCCAGGCCGTCCCGCTCAGAGCGAGCCCGCCGCCCCCGAATTCAGTGAGGACCGCAGCCCATGCACACCGAAGCGCCTCTGCCCGGAGCACGTACGCCGGGGGCCCGCAGCCCCGAAGTCCGTACGTCCGAAGCACCCGCACGCCAGACGGACGCACCACCCGGTGTCGCCGGCAGCCGTGCCTTCGCGCTGCTTCTGGTCATCACGGGGGCAGCGGGTCTCCTTGCCGCGTGGGTCATCACGCTGGACAAGTTCAAGCTGCTCGAGGACCCGAACTTCACGCCGGGCTGCGGCCTCAATCCCGTCGTCTCGTGCGGCAACATCATGAAGAGCGAGCAGGCGTCCGCCTTCGGGTTCCCCAATCCGATGCTGGGCATCGCGGCGTACGCGGTCGTGATGTGTATCGGCATGGGCCTGCTGGGCCGGGCCCGCTTCCCGCGCTGGTACTGGCTGTCCCTCAACGCGGGCACGCTCTTCGGGGTGGGGTTCTGCACCTGGCTGCAGTACGAGTCGCTCTACACGATCAACTCGCTGTGCCTGTGGTGCTCTCTGGCCTGGGCCGCCACGATCGTCATGTTCTGGTACGTGACGTCGTTCAACATCCGTAACGGCCTGCTGCCCGCGCCTTCCGGGCTGCGTACGTTCCTCGGCGAATTCACCTGGGTGCTTCCGGTACTGCACGTCGGCGTGATCGGGATGCTGATCCTGACCCGCTGGTGGGACTTCTGGACCAGCTGAATATCGGGGAATTGC
The DNA here is from genome assembly GCF_040686095.1 of Streptomyces sp. NPDC086554. Lineage (NCBI taxonomy): Bacteria > Bacillati > Actinomycetota > Actinomycetes > Kitasatosporales > Streptomycetaceae > Streptomyces > Streptomyces sp. NPDC086554. The sequence goes on along the minus strand of NZ_JBFBJK010000004.1, from coordinate 13,776 downwards.
TGCGACCGGGGGAATTCTGCGCTGATGCGGCCCGCGGGGTCGTTTCCCGGTCATGAAGACGACTACTCGAGGAACTCTTGCGGCTCTCATCACCTGCGTGGCCGCCGCGACCGCGTCGGCGGCTCCGGCCGAGGCCGCGGAGGACGTCCCCGTGGCCATCCCGCTCAACGGCCTGGAATGGGCCCTGGATACGCAGGTCCCGGAGATCAGCACCGGCGTTCCGATCCCCAGGCCGGGCAGGCCCGACCGCCCGGAGATCGGGGAAGACCAGCTGTTTCCCGGACCGTCGCTGCCACAGGTCCCGTTCGGCACCGTACTGCCCGCGACCCGGGTGGCGGCGCCCCTGAACGACGCCATCGGCGATGCCGGGCTCGAACAACTCGACGTCACCGCGCCGGAATCAGACGTGAACACCTCGACACCGGGGGCCACGATCGGCGCCCCCCTGACCCGCCCCCGGCGCGAGAACCCCATCCCCGGGACGAGGCTTCCCCAAGCCGCCCTGCACGCACCGGTGTTGCAGACGACGCCGGCAGCCGTGGTCGGCCTCACGTAAGGAGGAGTCCAGCAGTGGTCAACACAGAAGCGGGCGGCGGCCCGATCGCTCGGCGGTTCACGCGCCGGGCCGCGAAGTGGAACGTCACCGCAGTGACGGCGCAGGCCGCCCTCTTCTGGACCACTCCGAACGGGACTCACGAACAGCGGGCAAGCCGGAGGAACTGCTCAGCCACCAGGGCATCTACCGGTAAGCATGAGCGCCTGTACACAGAAAAGCCCCCGGCGGTGGTCACCGCCGGGGGCTTCGCGCCGAGGGTCAGCGGCCGTAGCCCTTGCCCTTGCCCTTGCCGTAGCCCTTGCCGTTGCCGTTGCCGTTGCCACCGTCGCTGTTTACGCAGGTGTTCCCGAACGCCGGGTTCAGCACCCCGATGACGTCCACGGTGTTGCCGCAGACGTTGGCCGGGACGTGGGCCGGGACCTGGACGAGGTTCCCCGACAGGACGCCGCGAGAGTCAACGGCCATGCCCTGGGCCCCCGCGTCCGCCGCGGCCAGACCGGCTCCACCGAGCACCACGGCGCCCGTGCCGAGAGCCACGCCAGCTGCCTTCGCGATGCGAGACATCACGTTCTCCTTTGAATTGACGAGTACGGGCGCATGGACGCGCCCGTACTTTCCTCTCAACGGCACCACTGACAGCAGGTAACGGTACTGATAGGTACATAATTGGTGAAATCAGCCGTAAGGCCGTGTCCACCACAGGGGAGAGCCGTTGCGCAGAACATGACTTCAACACGACGCATCGTTGCCGCCGTCGCTCTCGCCGCCGGGGCCTCGGCCCTGGCCGCCCCCACGGCGAACGCCGCCACCGCCCCCATCGCCCCCATCGGCACGATCGACGGGCTCGCCAAGACCGGGATTCCCGAGGAGCGCCGGGACAAGATCCCGACCATCGCCGGTCAGCTCGGCCGGCTGAGCGAGCAGACCGCGCCGGTCACGGGCGTCGTCCCCGCGGTGCAGTAGCTGGCGTGCGGGGCCGGGCCGGTCAGAGCTCGGCCCCCGTGGCGCTCAGCGCGTCGGTCACCGGCTGGAAGAAGGTCTCGCCTCCCGACGTGCAGTCGCCGCTGCCGCCGGATGTCAGGCCCACGGCCGCGTCGCCGGAGAACATGGCGCCGCCGCTGTCGCCCGGCTCGGCGCACACATCCGTCTGGATCAGGCCGTTGACGATGTCGCCGTTGCCGTAGTTCACCGTGGCATCCAGGCCGGTCACCGTGCCCTCGGAGGTCCCCGTGGTGCTTCCGCTGCGGGTCACCTGCATGCCGACGCTCGCCTCTGCGGCCTGTGTGATCTCCTGCTGCGAGCCGTTCTGCAGGTCGACCGAGCTGGGCGCCTCGGTGGCCGGGTCGTCGTACTTCACCAGGGCGAAGTCGCTCTCCGGGAAGACCGATTCGACGACCGTGCCGAGCGGTTCGGCGCCCGCCTGATCACCGGTCCAGGTCTGCGAGGCGTTGCCGCAGTGGCCCGCGGTGAGGAAGGCGGGCTCCCCTTGCAGGGTGACGTTGAACCCGAGCGAGCAGCGTGAGCCGCCGCCGAAGATCGCGTCCCCGCCCTCCGCGAACGGCTTGAACTTCCCCGCCGACCGCTTGACGGTCACCATTCCGTCCATGCTCTCGGCGGCCGCGTTCAGCTGGGCCAGGCCGCCACGCGTGACCGTCCGGTCCGCGATCACCGACACCTTGTTGGTCTTCGGGTCGATCGACCACGAGGTGCCGGGCACCGCGGCCTTGTCGCTCAGCGTCCCGGTCGCGGCCTTCAGCTCGGCGGTGCTGTTCTCCACCACCCTGGCCACCGCGCCCTCGGCCCGCACGCGCTCGGCGGAGCTCTCGTCGGTGACGTTCATGACCAGTTGGCGCTTCTCGCCGTCGTAGAACCAGCCCGCGCCGCCGCCCCCGAGGTCCGCCGCGAGCGACGTACCGACCCGGGCCGCCGAGCTTTGGGTGTACGCGCGCGCCTCCTGGTCCTGCTGGTCCTTGGCGCCGCTCGCGTTGGCGTGCGGGAGCAGAGTCGCCGCGGCGGCGATCGCGACGGCACCCGCCCCTATCAGCGCGCCTGTCCTCTTGTTGACTCGTCGATGGCTCAAGTCACTGACCTCCCATGAGTGTTGGGCACACCGGGGACACGAGGGACTTGCGGTCCCGGTGTGACCGCTGATGCATCCACGTACGGATGGGAGGCGCGTAGGACTCAATGGGGGACGCACGGAGACGGGCCGAATAATTCCCGTGCCTGCGGCCGGCCCGCTCACTTAAGCTCGGTGCGCGCGCCGCGACGGCAAGGCGGTGCGCCTTTCGTCGAGCGATTCAAGTGAGGGGGCCTGGCCATGTGTGACCGCACTGCTGCCCGCGCTCCCCGGTCGCGGTACGACGTGATCCCGGTGTCTTGGTGCGCCCGGTGACGGCTGCGCGGCCGTCACTGAATCTCCGCGACGCAAAAAGCTGACTCCGCTCTTCGGCTCTTCGGTTCTTCGGCTGGAGTCCCTTTGGAGTCCCGTCCGGAAATCGCGCTGCCCTGCTCCTGAGCACATCGAAAGGCCTTGGGCCATGCGCACCAACTTGCCTGCCCCGTCCACCCGTTCATCGGCGAACGTCCGCAATCTCGGCATCCTCGCCCACGTCGACGCCGGCAAGACCACCGTCACCGAACGGATCCTGTTCCTCACCGGCGCCACCCACAAGAGAGGCGAGGTCCACGACGGCACGACCGTCACCGACTTCGACGCGCAGGAACGCGACCGCGGGATCACCATCTTCGCGGCTGCGGTCAGCTGCGCCTGGGACGGCCACCGGATCAACCTGATCGACACGCCGGGCCATGTCGACTTCGCCGACGAGGTGGAGCGTTCGCTGCGGGTGCTCGACGGGGCGGTCGCGGTGTTCGACGCCGTCGCGGGCGTCGAACCGCAGAGCGAGTCGGTGTGGCGGCAGGCCGATCGGTACGACGTGCCGCGGATCGCGTTCGTCAACAAGCTGGACCGGGCGGGCGCGGATCTCGACACGGCGGTCGACTCGATCCGGGAGCGGCTGCACACGGTCCCGCTGGTGGTGCAGCTGCCGATCGGGCAGGAGGACGAGTTCACGGGTGTCGTGGACCTGCTGCGGATGCGTGCCCAGGTCTGGCACGCGGCCCGCGGCGATGCGTACGACACACATGACGCGTACGACGTGGTCCCGATCCCCGCGGCTCTGCGTGAACAGGCCGACCGGCGGCGGCACTTGCTGGAGGAGGCGGTGGCCGAACTCCATCCGGCGGCGATGGAGGAGTACTGCGCCACGTCGGCGCTCTCCACGCCGACGCTGGCCGCCGCGCTGCGCGATCTCACCCTCAGCGGCGAGGGCGTGGTCGTGCTGTGCGGCTCGGCCTACCGCAACCGCGGCATCGAACCGCTGCTCGAAGCCGTGGTGTCCTACCTGCCGTCGCCGGAGGACGTGCCTGCGGTGCGCGGGACGTGGGGCGACGGCGGGCAGGAGCGCGCCGCCGACCCGACGGCGCCGTTCGCCGGCCTCGTCTTCAAGGTGAACGCGACGGCGACGGGACGTATGACGTACCTGCGCGTGTACTCGGGAACGATCACGAAGGGAGACACGGTGATGAACGCGGGCACGGGCCGCGGCGAACGCATCGGCCGGATCCTGCGCGTCCGGGCCGACCGGCACGCGGAGTTGGAACGGGCGGTCGCCGGCGACATCGTGGCCGTGATCGGCCCGAAGTCCGCCCGCGCCGGCAGCACGCTGTGCGCGCCCGATGCCCCGCTGGTCCTCGAACCGCCCGCGGTGGCGGCATCGGTGGTCTCCGCGGCGGTCGAGGCCCGTAAGAGCGTCGACACCGGACGGCTTGCGTCGGCGTTGGCACGCCTGGTCGAGGAGGATCCCTCGCTCGCCGTGCGGGTCGACCCCGAGACCGGCCAGACGGTGCTCTCCGGCATGGGTGAACTGCATCTGGAGGTCGCGGTGGAGAAGATCCGCCGTACGCACGGCTTCGACGTCGAGGTCGGCCGCCCCCAGGTGTCCTACCGGGAGACGGTCGTACGCGGGGTGTCAGGACTGACGTACCGGCATGTCAAACAGGACGGCGGTGCGGGCCAGTTCGCGCACGTGGTGATCGACGTCGAGCCACTGGAGGCGCATTCCTTCGAGTTCGGCTCCACGGTCGTCGGCGGCCGGGTGCCGCAGGAGTACGTCCGCGCGGTGGAGGCCGGTTGCCGTGACGCTCTCGCCGATGGCCCGCTCGGCGGCCATCCGGTGACGGGGCTGCGAGTGACGCTGACCGACGGGGCGACACACTCCAAGGACTCCTCGGAGATGGCGTTCCGCACGGCGGGCCGCTTCGCGCTCCGCGAGGCGCTGCGGGCCGCCGAGCTGGCCCTGCTCGAACCGGTCGTCGAACTGACGGCCACCGTGCCGGACGACGCCGTCGGCAGCGTGCTCGGCGACCTGGCGGCACGCCGCGGCCGGGTCTCGGGCTCGACCGCACGGTCCGGCACGGCGGTCCTCACGGCAACGGTGCCACTGGCCGAGCTGTTCGGCTATGCGTCGCGCTTGCGCAGCCGTACGCAGGGCCGGGGGACGTTCACGACCCGGCCGACCGGGTACGCGGTGGTGCCGACCGGGGTCCTGGTCCGGTAGCGCGCGAGGACGGCCCCGCCCTTGGGGGGCGGGGCCGTCGTCGTACGGGCTGGTGAGCGTCCGGGGCGTCCGGGGCGTCCGGGGCGTCCGGGGGCGGATGCTCTGCGAACGTCAGACGTTGAAGCGGAACTCCACCACGTCCCCGTCCTGCATCACATACTCCTTGCCCTCCATGCGTGCCTTGCCGGCCGCGCGGGCGTCGGCGACCGAGCCCGTTTCGATCAGGTCCGCGAAGGAGATGACCTCGGCCTTGATGAAGCCCTTCTGGAAGTCCGTGTGGATCACGCCGGCCGCCTCGGGGGCCGTCGCGCCCTGGGGGATCGTCCAGGCGCGGGACTCCTTGGGGCCTGCCGTCAGGTACGTCTGGAGGCCGAGGGTGCGGAAGCCGACGTGGGCCAGGGTGGCCAGGCCGGGCTCTTCCTGGCCTACCGACTGGAGGAGTTCGAGGGCCTCGTCGTCGTCCAGCTCGGCGAGGTCCGACTCCAGCTTGGCGTTGAGGAAGATCGCCTCCGCGGGGGCGACCAGGGCGCTCTGCTCGGCCTTGAAGGCGTCGTCCGTCAGCTCGTCCTCGTCCACGTTGAAGACGTAGAGGAAGGGCTTCGTGGTCAGGAGGTGGAGGTCGTGGAGGAGTTCCTCGTTGCCCGAGCCCTGGACGATGCCTGCCGAGAAGAGGGTGTCGCCCTTCTCGAGGATCGCCTGGGCCTCCTCCACCGCCTTCACCTTCGGGGCGATGTCCTTCTTGATCCGCGACTCCTTCTGGAGGCGGGGGAGGACCTTCTCGATGGTCTGGAGGTCGGCGAGGATCAGCTCGGTGTTGATCGTCTCGATGTCGTTCTTCGGGGACACCTTGCCGTCCACGTGGACCACGTTCTCGTCCTTGAAGGCGCGGATGACCTGGCAGATCGCGTCCGACTCGCGAATGTTCGCGAGGAACTTGTTGCCCAGGCCCTCGCCCTCGCTCGCGCCGCGCACGATGCCCGCGATGTCGACGAAGTCGACCGTCGCCGGGAGGATCTTCTGCGAGCCGAAGACCTCGGCAAGCTTCGTCAGGCGGGGGTCGGGGACGCCGACCACGCCTACGTTGGGCTCGATCGTGGCGAACGGGTAGTTGGCCGCAAGCACGTCGTTCTTGGTCAGGGCGTTGAACAGGGTCGACTTGCCGACATTGGGCAGACCGACGATTCCGATCGTGAGCGACACGTTGCGACTTCCCGTACGTGAGGGCTGTGGGTGGACGGCCCTGAGGGCCGGAGAGCGACCGTGGGGCGATCCCCCAGTCTACGGCGTGCGGGCCCGGCCCTCGTCGGCGTACCGCTCTCGCATCGAACGCTTGGCCAAGGTCGGCCAAAGCGCGTGTCCCAGGCCGGATTATCAGTATGGGTCGACCTAGGTTGGTCCGGTGGAGCAACACAGGACGCGTCCCCCTCAGCATCCGGCCCGGCCGCGACGCACCGCGCCCCTGCCCCCGCAGGGCAGGCCCGTCGATTCGTCGGCGGTCTACCGCGCCGCGTCCCGCCCCCGCCGTCCCGCCCCGCCCTTCGTCCGTGCCCTGCGCGGGCTTCCGGTCTATCGCTTCTATCGCTCGCTGCGCCGGATGCCCAACCCGCGTCTCACCGGGCTCGGGTCCGGGCTCTTCTGCGCCGCGGTGATGTTCCTGCTCGCTTGTCTGCTGTGGCTGTTCTTCGGCAGTTCCAACGGGTCTCTGGTCACGTACGGGGTGCTCTTCGTGCCCGTGAGCGCGCTGACCGCGCTCTGGGTGCGGCCGGTCGACCTGGTGACCGCGCCCATCGGGGTGCCGATCGCCTTCGTGGTCGGGCTGCTGCCGGTCTCGGGGGGCAGCGGCGGCTTCGGCGCGCACTTCATGGGGCTGGTCACCGCGCTCGCGCTGCACGCGGGCTGGTTGTACGGGGGGACGCTGGTTGCCGGGGTCATCGTGATCGTCCGGCGGATCCGGTTCCTGGGGCAGCGGCGGCGGGCGCGCGCTGCCGCCGCTGCCGGGCCGCGTACGCCGCGACGGCGGATGCCCGCCACGTAACCCGACCGGGGCTAAGCGGCTTTGGCGAAGTCCGGTGCGGTTCGGGTGCGCCCCGAAGGGGCGCGGGGAACTGCGCGGCCAGCCACGACACAGCCGCAGACGAGCGACGGCATCCTCACGGCACTTCCCGCGGAGCGCTTAGGCCTCGCCTGCGGCTGCCATCGCCGCGCCCACGATGCCCGCGTTGTTCTGCAGCTGCGCCGGGACCAGCTCCGCCCTGATGCCCTTGATCAGGGGCAGGAACTTCTCGGCCTTGCGGCTCACGCCGCCGCCGATGATGAAGAGCTCGGGCGAGAAGAGCATCTCGACATGTGTCAGGTACTTCTGGACGCGGCGCGCCCAGTGCTCCCAGCTCAGGTCCTCGTCCTCCTTGGCCTTGGACGAGGCCTTCTTCTCCGCGTCGTGGCCGTGGAGTTCGAGGTGGCCGAGCTCCGTGTTCGGGACCAGGCGGCCGCCGGTGAAGAGCGCGCTGCCGATGCCTGTGCCGAAGGTCAGCAGGATGACCGTGCCCGTGCGGCCGCGGCCCGCGCCGAAGTGCATCTCGGCGACGCCCGCCGCGTCCGCGTCGTTCAGGACGGTGACGGGGACGCCGCCGAGCCGGTCGGAGGCCAGGGCCTGGATGTCCGTACCGATCCAGCTCTTGTCGACGTTCGCCGCCGTGCGCGCCTTGCCGTCGGTGATCACTCCGGGGAACGTGGCGCCGACCGGGCCCGTCCAGGCGAAGTGCTCGACGACCTCGCGCACCTTGTCGGCCACGCCGTCGGGCGTGGCCGGATGCGGGGTCAGGACCTTGTGCCGCGCTTGTGCCAGGTCTCCGCGGTCCAGGTCAACGGGAGCGCCCTTGATCCCGGATCCGCCGATGTCCACGCCGAAGATCTGCATGGACACCACGTTACGACGCCGGACTGACAGTCACTTCTCGGCGGAGAGCTCCGCGGCCTCCGCGCGCAGGTCGCGGCGCAGCTCCTTGGGCAGCGAGAAGGTGATGGACTCCTCGGCCGTCTTCACCGTCTCCACGTCGCCGTAGCCCCGCTCGGCGAGCCACTCGATGACGCCGTCCACCAGGACGTCGGGAACGGACGCGCCCGAGGTCAGGCCGACCGTGGTCACGCCCTCCAGCCAGGACTCGTCGATCTCGTCGGCGCTGTCCACCAGGTGCGATGCGGGGGCGCCGGCGTCCAGGGCGACCTCGACCATGCGGATCGAGTTCGATGAGTTCTTGGAACCGACGACGATGACGAGATCGGCGTCCTCGGCGAGCTTCTTCACCGCGATCTGGCGGTTCTGCGTGGCGTAGCAGATGTCGTCGCTGGGCGGGGAGATCAGGCCCGGGAACTTCGTCTTCAGGGCGTCGACGGTCTCCATCGTCTCGTCGACCGAGAGCGTGGTCTGGGAGAGCCAGACGACCTTGTCGGGGTCGCGGACCTCGACGTTCGCGACGTCATCGGGGCCGTCGACCAGCGTGATGTGGTCGGGCGCCTCACCGGACGTGCCGATGACCTCCTCGTGGCCCTCGTGGCCGATCAGGAGGATGTCGAAGTCGTCCTTGGCGAAGCGGACCGCTTCCTTGTGGACCTTCGTGACCAGGGGGCACGTGGCGTCGATGGTGGCGAGCTTCCGCTCGGCGGCCTCTGCGTGGACGGTCGGGGCGACGCCGTGCGCGGAGAACATGACGATGGAGCCCTCGGGGACCTCCGCCGTCTCCTCGACGAAGATCGCGCCCTTCTTCTCCAGGGTCTGCACCACGTACTTGTTGTGCACGATCTCGTGGCGGACATAGATCGGGGACCCGTACTGCTCAAGGGCCTTCTCGACGGCGATCACGGCACGGTCCACACCCGCGCAGTAGCCGCGGGGGGCGGCGAGCAGGACTCGGCGGGCAGGAGTCGAAGCAGTCATACCCACCATCGTAAGGCCGAGCCCAGCGCGTCAAAGATCGCCTTCTTGGGGAGACTGGGGGTCCGCGTTCACTTACGGAGGCGAGATGTCCGGTAACTCAGACAGTGCGGCCGGTACGGGTGCCGGTACTGGTACCGGCATCAGCATCGGCACCGCTGTCGAAGGGGACGGACTGCGGCGCAGTCTCGGCTTCCGGGATCTCGTCGTCTACGGACTGCTGTTCATCGCCCCCATGGCGCCGGTCGGTGTCTTCGGGACGCTCGACGCCAAGTCGCACGGGGCCGTCGCGCTCGTCTACGTCATCGCCACGATCGCCATGGCGTTCACCGCTTTCAGTTACGCCCAGATGGTGAAGGTGGTCCCCCAGGCGGGCTCCGTCTTCGCGTACGCGCGCGTGGGGCTCGGCAACGGGCCCGGGTTCATCGCCGGGTGGATGGCGATGCTGGACTATCTGCTGATTCCGGCGGTCGCGTATCTGTTCTCCGGGATCGCGATGGAGGCGCTGGTGCCTTCTGTGTCCCGGTGGGTGTGGACGGCGATCGCGGTCCTGGTGACGACCGCGCTGAACCTGTGGGGCGTGCGGGCGGCGGCGCGGGTGGGGTTCCTCGTGCTCGCCATGGAGATCGTGGTCCTGCTCGTCTTCATCGTGTCGGCGATCGTCGTGCTGGCACAGGACGGGGCTCAGCGGGGCTGGCTGTCGCCGCTGACCGGGGACGGCTCGCAGGGGGCGTTCGCGCTGTCCGCTGTGGTGGGGGCGGTGTCGGTGGCGGTCCTGTCCTATCTGGGCTTCGACGCGATCGCCTCGTTCGCGGAGGAGGTGACGGGTGGCTCGGCGAAGGTGGCGCGGGCGGTGCTGTTCTGTCTGGCGCTCGCGGGTGTGCTGTTCATCGCCCAGACCTATCTGGTGGCGCTCCTCGAGCCGCTGTCGTCCGCGGAGCTCGCGGCGGAGCCGGGCAAACAGGGGTCCGCTTTCTACGATGCCGTCGACTCGGCGGTGGGTGACTGGCTGCACGACACGGTGGCCGTCAGCAAGGCGATCGGCGCGGCGTTCGCGGCGCTCGCGGGGCAGGCGGCGGCGGGACGGCTGCTCTTCGCCATGGCGCGGGAGCGGCGGCTGCCGCGGGCGCTCTCGCGGACGGACTCCGGTACGCCGCGGGTCGCGCTGCTGTGCGCGGCCGTGGTGACGATGGTGGCCGCGGTGTGGGCGGCGCGGCGTGACGACGGGATGGACCACCTGGTGTCGGTGGTCGACATCGGGGCGCTGTCGGCGTTCGTGCTGTTGCACGCGAGCGTGGTGGGGTGGTTCGTGGTGCGGCGGGCCGGGGGTGCGGTGAGTTGGTGGCGGCATGTACTGATCCCTGTGCTGGGGGCGGCGATCACTGTGGCGGTGATCGTCGAGGCTGCCGGGTCCGCACAGGTGGTGGGGCTGATCTGGTTCGCTGTCGGGCTTGCGGTGATGTTTCTTCAGGGGGCTCGGCGGGGGGATTCCTGACCTGCGCTGCGCGGGGCGGGGGCGGTGTTCTGGCGCCGCTGCTTGGAGTGTGCGGGGTGGCGTCGGGCCTCGACGCCGCTGCGCGGGATGTGCGGGTCGGCTCCTGTCTGTGCCGCCGCTTCGCGGCGGATCTTTCCCGCCCACCCACCCGATTGCCCTGCGATGCGGGATTGGGTGGGTGGGGCTTGAGGTGGGCGGGGCCCTGGGCGGCAGGGGCATCGAACGGGCGCGTGGCCTCCGCGCGGCGGACAAGCTCGGGTGTCGGACAGGGTGGGTGGGGCGTCGGCCGGGTGGGTCAGGACGCGGGCCAGGAGCGGGTGTTGGGCTGACGGGCTGGCTCGAGTGTGTCGGGCAGGTGGGTGGGCTTCGGGTCGGGCGGGTCAGGACGCGGGGCAGGAGCGGGTGGGCTGACGGACGGGCTCGGGTGTCGGGCAGGTGGGTGGGGCGTCGGGCAGGTGGGTGGGCTTCGGGTCGGTGGGCGGGCTCAGACCAAGGGCGGGTGGGCTTCCGGTCGATAGGCGAGTGTGGGGCCGACGGACGGGCTCGGGTGTCGGGCAGGTGGGTGGGCTTCGGGTCGGTGGGCGGGCTCAGACCAAGGGCGGGTGGGCTTCCGGTCGATGGGCGGGGGTGGGGCCGACGGACGGGCTTCGGGATCGGCAGGCGGGTGGGCGTCGGGCCTGTGGGTGGGGGCTTCCGGCCAGTGGGTCCGTGGGCGTTGGAGGTGGGTGGGGGCGTTGGGTCGGTGGGGGGGTGGTTTTGGGGGGTTGGGGTGTCGGTGGGGGCCTATACGCTCGGGGGATGGGTCTTAATACGTCTGCTGATGCTCCGTTGCCCGTGGGTGAGGTGTCGCGGCTCATCGGGGGGTGGATCGATCGGCTCGGTGCCGTGTGGGTCGAGGGGCAGATCACGCAGTTGTCGCGGCGGCCCGGTGCCGGGGTCGTGTTTATGACGCTGCGGGATCCGTCCCACGACATCTCCGTGAGCGTCACCTGTTATCGCCAGGTGTTCGATGCCGTTGCGGACGTCGTCTCCGAAGGTGCCCGCGTCGTCGTACACGCCAAGCCCGAGTGGTACGCGCCGCGCGGGCAGCTGTCCCTTCGGGCCGCCGAGATAAAGCCTGTGGGTGTCGGGGAACTGCTCGCGCGCATTGAGCAGTTGAAGAAGAGTCTCGCCGGGGAAGGGCTGTTCGCCGCCGAGCGGAAGCAGGCTCTGCCCTTTCTGCCCCAGCTCATCGGGCTCGTCACGGGGCGCGCTTCCGCCGCCGAGCGGGACGTGCTGGAGAACGCCCGGCACCGCTGGCCCGCCGTCCGCTTCGAGGTGCGCAACGTCCCCGTCCAGGGCGTGCACGCCGTTCCGCAGGTCGTGCAGGCCGTGAAGGACCTCGACGCGCTCGATGACGTCGACGTGATCATCGTGGCGCGCGGTGGCGGCAGCGTCGAGGATCTGCTGCCGTTCTCGGACGAGCAGCTGGTGCGGGCCGTCGCCTCATGTCGTACGCCCGTCGTCTCGGCCATCGGGCACGAGCCGGATCAGCCCCTGCTCGACTACGTCGCCGATCTGCGCGCCTCCACCCCCACCGACGCCGCCAAGAAGGTCGTACCGGACGTCGGCGAGGAGCACGAGCGCGTGCGCTGGCTGCGGGAGCGGGCGCGGCGCAGCATCGACGCCCTGCTGCAGCGCGAGGACCGTGGGCTCGCGCATGCCCTCGCCCGGCCCTCCATGGAGAACCCGCACCGCATGGTCGAGGAGCGCGAGGAGCAGGTCTCGGCCCTCGTGGACCGCGGCCGCCGCACGCTCGGGCATCTCCTGGACCGCGCCGGTTCGGAGCTGACGCACACCCACGCGCGCGTGGTGGCCCTCTCCCCCGCCGCGACCCTCCAGCGGGGGTACGCGGTGCTGCAGAAGGCCGACGGCGCCGTGGTCCGCGCCGCCGACGAGGTCGCAGCCGACGAGGAGTTGCGGGCGCGCGTGGCCGAGGGCGAATTCACCGTACGAACCGTATAAGTCGACATTTAGGGTGGGCACATGACCAGCAAGACGGACGAGGCCACCGGCGCGGCGGACGCGCTCGGTTATGAGCAGGCGCGGGACGAGCTCATCGAGGTCGTACGCCGCCTGGAGGCGGGCGGCACGACCCTGGAGGAGTCGCTCACCCTGTGGGAGCGGGGCGAGGAGCTGTCCAAGGTGTGCCGGCGGTGGCTGGACGGGGCGCGGGCGAAGTTGGACGCGGCCTTGGCTGGAGAACAGGGCGGCGACGGCAGCGACGGCAGCGACGAGGACTGAATCCCCGGTTCGGGCCGGGTGGACTCCGCCACCTCTTCGCGGCGGATTTCTCCCGGCCGGTCACTCGTAACCGGAAAGTTGTGAAGCGGATCACCACGCCCCGCTTTTTGTTGAATCTTAAACCGCAGCGGCGTACCTTCGATCAAGCAAGCTGATCCACGCACGCACCGAGAAGGTTGATCCATGTCTCTCGCCCTTGACCCCGCCGCCCAGGACCTGCTCTTCCGCGAGGCCCGCACCGCGAACACCTTCACCGACGAGCCGGTCACCGAGGAGCAGGTCCAGGCGATCTACGACCTGGTCAAGTTCGGCCCGACGGCCTTCAACCTCTCCTCGCTGCGCATCACGCTCGTCCGCTCCCCCGAGGCCCGCGAGCGCCTGGTCAAGCACATGGCCGAGGGCAACCAGCCGAAGACCGCGACCGCCCCGCTCGTCGCGATCCTCTCCGCGGACAACGAGTTCCACGAGGAGCTGCCGGCCCTGTTCCCGCACTTCCCGCAGGCCAAGGACGTGTTCTTCAGCGAGCGCCCGGTCCGTGAGGGTGCCGCCCACCTCAACGCCGCCATGCAGGCCGCCTACTTCATCATCGGCGTGCGCGCCGCCGGCCTGGCCGCTGGCCCGATGACCGGCTTCGACTCCGCCGGCGTCCAGAAGGAGTTCCTGGACGACGACCACACCCCGGTGATGGTCATCAACATCGGCAAGCCGGGCGACGACGCCTGGTTCCCGCGCTCCCCGCGCCTCGAGATCGACCAGGTCATCACGACCGTCTGAGTCGTCACCCCGCGCACGGCTGTGGCCGAGTGGGCCCCCCCAAGTGGGGGGGGGGCCGGGGGGCACCCGGGGACCGCCACGACACCACCAAAAAAGACGCCCACGTGCGGAAAAA
>NZ_JBFBJK010000003.1:212456-491934 GCF_040686095.1 Streptomyces sp. NPDC086554 | reverse complement strand
TCGGCAGTCACAGCTTCGCCACCCCCTTGGCGACAAAAGCCACCAACGCGAACACCGCGATCGTGGTGACGACGAAGGCCACGTCGGCCATCGTGAGCTCCTGGGATGAGGTTCGGAATGTGAACGGACGCCTAGAGGAAACTGCACGCCTGGCCGGATTCGACCGTCGTTGACGCCTCCCTTACGTCCCTCTGCACCTCCTTGACACGTCTCTTACGCGTTCCTTCTCGCCTTCGGGGAATTCCTGGTTCTTGCCCGCTCAGCCCGCCGGATGCGGCTGCACCCCCGACATGAGGACATCGAGGCCACGCCGGGTCGTGGCGAGGACCACACGGCCCCCCGCCCGCAGGACCCGTCGCCGGACTCGCCGAGGGCCAGGACCCGCCACTGGTGTTCCCGGAACGCCTCGTGGACGGAATGGCCCTCCAGCTCGGGGTGTCCGGCGACGTCCACGGCCGTGAACGGGGTAGGAGGCACGGAGGGTGCGCTGGACGGTGGCGGCGAAGTCGCCGTCGTAGAGCCGCATCACCACCCGGATGTCCGGATTGGCCTCACGGGCGGCCATCGCGATGTCCAGGTTCTCCCCGTCGTCCCGGGTGAGGACGAGCAGCGACTTGCTTACCTGGACCCGGGCCCGCTCCAGGATTCCCGGTGCCGCCGCGTCCTCCAGGAGCAGCGGCACACCGAGTTCACGAGCCAGGCCGACGCCACGGGCGTGCGGATCGCGTTCGACCACCACGACCTGGTGATCGGTGGTGCGCAGCCGGGCGAGGACACGGGTCCCGATCTTGCCGAGGCCGACCAGGACGATGTGGTCGCTGAGATCCTGCGCGGGCGGGTGCCCGGCGGGCGCCGTGCGGAACGCCTCGGTGGCATGCATCGCGGCGGCCACGACGATCGGCAGGACGGCGAGCCCGGTGAAACCAGCGATGAGCTGCAGCCAGCGGCGCACCGCACCGTCGTCCGTGGCCGGATCCCCCATGGTGAAGATGTCGAGCAGCGGCAGATAGATGTTCTTCCACCACGGGTGCTCGTCCGTGAACTGCCAGGTCGCGATGGCGCAGGTGCGCCGTTCGAGCGTGAACTGCCGGTGGTACGCGGTGTGCGTGTCCGGCAGCAGTTGCGTGCCGTCCTGGCTCGCGGGGTCGTCCTGGTACGCCCCGGACAGGACGGCGAGCGTGGCCAGGTCGGTGGGCTGGGGAGAAGCTCCTGCCGGGCGGACGACCCCGCGGAACACCCTGCCCTCGACCTGGAGTGTGTGGCCGTGCCCGACCGCGGCGGCGGCCACCAGTTCGGGCACGGCGGTGTCTGCGTCGGACAGGACCGTGGTGGACATGTCCAGGAGCGGGTCGTCGGGGCGGCGCGCAGGGTCTGTTCGTCGGGGCGCGCGGACACCAGGCGCTCGATGGGTGAGTGCGGGTCACGGTGCAGTGCGGCGACATCGGCGCCGCGCTCGTCACGCCGTGACGGCAGCACGACGGTGACGGCCTCACCGCACACGGCGTCGAGCTCGACGGCGATGCGGTGCGCGAGCCCGCCGTCGCCGCAGATCACCATGTGCTGGGACCGCTGGCCAAGTCGCGTGCGCATGTGCAGAGTTGATGTCACATCAAGCAAGAATGCGCGGGCGGCCGCCATCGGTTCCGAGGCACGCACTGATGAGGCGTCAAGGTTTCGTGTACGTCCCCCGTTCGCCGCCTGGGCGAGGGAGGCCGTGTCGTGGATGCGGGCCAGGTAGCCCGCAGCTTGTCCCGCAAGGGGTAGCCGGTCATGCCTCGCCGCCTCCTGGGCTCATGCGCTGCCCCCTACAGTCGGCGTGGCACGAAATGCGCGGCGTAGGTACGGTTCTGGCTCTCGTGGTGCTCGCGACGATGATGGCCACGTTCGCCCGCCGGTGGCGCATCCCCGCACCCTCGCTGCTGGTGGTCGCGGGCCTCGCCGTGGCGCTGCTGCCGGGTACTCCGCAGATCGAGATCAGCCCGGAGATCATCGGTCTCGTCGTCCTTCCGCCGCTGCTCTACGCGAGCGCCGAGGACCTGTCCTGGCGCGAGCTGCGGCTGGTGTGGAAGCCCGTGAGCGTGCTCGCGGTGGCCCTGGTCCTCGCCTCGGCGGCGGCGGTCGGGGCGGTGGCATCCCTGGTGACGCCCCTGTCATGGCAGATGGCGCTCGTCCTGGGAGCTGTCCTTGCCAGTACGGACCCGGTAGCCGTCACCGCACTCGGCCGACGCCTCGCGCTCCCACCCAAGGTGCAGGTCCTCGTCCAGGCCGAGAGCCTCTTCAACGACGCCACCTCCCTGGTCCTCTTCCGCGTGGCGATCAGCGTCGCCGTGGCATCGGCCACGACCGACTGGCAGGCGGCGGGCGGGGAGTTCGCGCTCCTCGCGGGCGGCGGCACGGTGGTGGGGGCGACTTGCCGCGGTGGTGGCACTGATCCGGCGCCGGACCGAGGATCCCGTCCTTGAGACGGTCATAGCGCTGGTCACCCCGTACGCGGCGTACGTCCTCGCCGAGGCCGTCCACACCTCCGGCGTGACGTCCGTCGTGGTGGCCGGTGTCGTCCTCGGCGGCCGCGGCGACCGTCTGACCAGCGCGCCGATAAGGCTCCAACTGCATGCCGTCTACGGCACGGTGGTGTTCCTGCCGGAGAGCGTCGTGTTCAGCCTGATCGGGCTCGCGCTGCCCGCGCAGGTACGGGCCCTGTCCGACGACGACCGGGCCTGGCCGCTGTACGCACTCGCGGTCGCCGCGACGCTCATCGCCGTACGGCTGTTGTGGCTGGCGCCGCTGTCGGCCGTGCTGCAGCGCAAGGGCGGAGACGGGCCCACAACTGGCGGGTGCCGGCAGTGCTGACCTGGGCGGGCCCCCGAGGCGTCGTTCCACTGGCGGCCGCCCTGTCCATTCCGGTGACGGCGGACGACGGTTCGCCGCTCACGGAACGCCCACTGGTGCTCGTCCTGGCCACCTCGGTGGTGGTCGCCACCCTCGTCGTACAGGGCTTCACGCTCACTCCCGTCGTCCGCCGCTCCGGCATCGCACTCAAACCGGCACACACCGAGCGCGAGGAGGCCGCGGCACGCTGCGGCCTGGCGACCGCGGGCATGCGCCGCGGCTGCGGCACAGCTTCTCGGCCCGCCTGGAGTCCGCCCGCGACCGGCTCGCCGTCAGCGTCGGCGAGGACGACGCGACGGCACCGGAGTCGGCCGAGCGGGTCTATCGGCAGCTGCGCCGCGACCTGATCACGGTCGCATCGGCCGAGCTCCGGCGCCTCTACGACGAGCACCACATCAGCGACGCCACACGGCGCAAACTGCAGCGTTCTCTCGACCTGGAGGAAGCGCGGCTCGCGGACGGGTGAGGCGCCACCGGCGGGCGCGGCGCCAGAATGCCCGTCAGACCGGAACGGCCCTCGCACACTGCGCACGCGAAGTGGCTCCGGTTGACGTAACTCACCTTGTCGAGCGCGTCCATCCACTGGCCGAAGTGGGCGTTCACGGTGCGGCACGAACTTGTACCCCCGCAGGGTCGGTCACCGTAGCCGTCCACGAGCGCCTTGCAAGCGGCTGGAAGGCCTTGCCCTAACCACTGTCAACGACGTGCTCCGGGTCCGGCCGCGGTATCGCCCGTGAGTGCGGCCTGCTAGCCAGTCGAGCCATCACCGGGCCGGGTGCGAGCCAAGAGCGGTTCCCAGGTCAGGGAGATTCCGGCGCTCCGCGCAGCGGATGGCGCGCTGGTGGCGCGGGCGCCTGGATCCATGGCGGTGTTCTGTCCGTCGCTCGATCCTCGGGAGCCGACATGCACCACCGCCGCGCCGTTCCCTGCCCCCGTCCTGGCCGGTCGCCGCTCGCCGCGCCGACCGCCTGACGTACGTGAGGGCCCGGGTGGTGGATCTCGCAGAGGCGCAGCTGATCGCTCGTACCCGGTTGCACGGTGAGGCCATGCAGAGCCTGGCCGAGGAGCGCGGGATCAGCGTGCGCCGGCTCGGGCGAGCGCGCCGCCTCGTGCTGACATCACTCAAGTCCCTTCGGCCTCGCCCAACGCCGCGGTGGTGATGTCCTCTTCAAGAGCGACTATCCACCACCTTGCGCCAAGCCTCTGTTCAGAGCATGTCTTCAAGGGTGATGGGCATTTTGCGTACGCGTCGACCGGTGGCGTGGTGGATCGCATTGGCGATGGCTGCGGCCGCGCCGACCTGGCCCACTTCTCCGACGCCCTTGACCCCGAGCGGGTTGACGATCTTGTCCTCGACCTCGATGAGTTCCACGTCGATATCGGGGGCGTCGGCGTTGACCGGGATCAGGTAGTCGCCCAGGCTGGAGGCGACCCAGCGGCCGCGGCGCGGGTCCATGTAGTTGGCTTCGAGGAGGGCCTGGCCAAGACCCCAGATCATGCCGCCCATCAGTTGGCTGCGGGCCGTCTTGGGGTTGAGGACCCGTCCGGGGGCGAAGGCGCCGACCATTCGACGTACTCGGACCACACCGAGGTCGGCATCGACGGCGACCTCGGCGAACTGGGCGCCGAAGGTCATCAGTCCGTAGTTGGCGGTCTGGGGTGTGGGAGACCACGCGCCCATCGCCTCGAGGTCGGGCAGGAAGTTGCGCTGCAGCAACTCGCCGTAGCTTTCCCCGGTGTCGGCCCGGCTGCGCAGCATCATGCGGCCGCCCCGCACGGTGATCGAGTCGGGGGCGGCGCCGTGCAGCGGCGATTGGGTGTCGGCGATGGCCTGGGCGATGAGCTGGTCGCGCAGGTTGGTGGCCGCGGTGTGGACGGCGGCGCTGATCATGCCGGAGCCGGACGAGCCGACAGCGGCGGCGATGCTGGGCAGCATGGTGTCGCCGCCCTCGAAACGGCAGTGCTCGATCGGGATACCGAGCGCGTCGGCCGCGACCTGAGTCATCACCGTGGCAACGCCAGTGCCGAAGTCGGGCGTTGCGGCTTGGACTACGGCGCTTCCGTCGGCGTAGATCCGGGCGCGGGCCCGTTGCGGGTTGTTCGGCCCGTAGACGGGATAGCCGGCGGTGGCCATGCCATAGCCGATGAGCCAGTTCCCGTCGCGGTGCGAACGGGGTTCGGGGTTGCGGCGCTGCCAGCCGAAGCGCTCGGCACCGCGCCGCAGGCACTCGGGGAGCCCGTCGCTCGACCAGGGATTGCCGGTGTTGGGATCGACGTCGGTGTGATTGCGCAGCCGCAATTCGACGGGGTCGAGGCCCAGTCGGTGGGCGAGTTCGTCCATCGCGCTTTCGAGGGCGAACATGCCTGACGCCTCACCCGGGGCCCGCATGAAGGTGGGCGTCATGGTGTTGGCGCGAATCAGCTGGTAGACGCCTTCGTAGTTCGGGCAGGCGTAGATCTGCGATGCGGCTCCGAGGGATGGTTCGGCCCAGTCGTCGAAGTGAGAGGTGGGCGACAGCTTGTGGTGGCGCAGTGCGGTGAGGCGGCCCTCCTTGGTCGCGCCGAGGGTGATGCGCTGCTCCTGTTCTTCACGGTGGCCGACCGAAGTGAACATCTGCTCGCGTGTCAGGGCGAGTTTGACCGGTCGCCCGACGTGGCGCGCGGCGAGCGCGCTGAGCGCGGGGTGCGCCCAGATCATGGCCTTGCAGCCGAAGCTGCCGCCGACGAAGTGGGAGATGACCCGCACCTTGGACGGGGTGAGCCCCAGAAGCGCGGCGACGGTCAGCTGGGTGGCCGCCACCCCTTGTGTCGCGTCGTGAAGGGTGAGCTCGTCCCCGTCCCATACCGCGGTGGTGGCCGACGGCTCGATCGGGTTGTGATTGTTGGCCGCGAAGGCGTACACGGCATCGATCCGCACATCGGCCCGGGCGAGTCCCGCGTCGATGTCGCCGCGTTGATTACGGCCGGGGATGAAGCCCGCGAAGATCGCCTCGGGCTCGTACACCTGATCGCGGCCCTGGTCGAGCGTCGTGACCGACGGCGTCTCTTCATAGGCAACGCGTACGAGCGCGGCCGCGTGCTGTGCGCGCTCCAGTGTGTCGGCCACGACGACGGCGACGGGCTGGCCCGTGTAGTGGACGACGTCGTCCTGCATGGGGAAGAAGGTCTGGCCTGGGGCCGGCATGCCGGCCAGCGAGGGGATCAGTGGCGGCTGAGTGGCGGTCCTGGGCAGGTTCTCGTGTGTGAGGACGGCCAGTACCCCTTCGGAGGCCAGCGCCTCGGAGGCATCGATGGAGGTGATCCGGCCGCTCGGCACACGTGCTCCGACCAGGAAGGCGTAGGACATGTTGTCGAGTGCGTAGTCCGCCGAGTAGCGCGCGGTGCCGGAGACCTTGTGGCGGCCGTCGACCCGGTCGGTGGGCTGTCCGATGGCCGGCGGAGTTGCCGTGGTCATGAGGGACGCTCCGGGCTCGTGAGGGTCTCCAGTGCGCGGACCATCGTCCGCTGGGCCAGCTCGACCTTGAATTCGTTGAGCGGTGTGGTCCGCGCAGCGGCGAGTTCCTCGCGGGCGGCGCGTACGAACGTCTCTCGGTCCGCGGTTGCTCCGCGCAGAATCTCCTCCGCTCGCCGTGCCCGCCACGGCTTGGTGGCCACGCCGCCCAGTGCCAGCCGCGCATCCCTGATGACACCGTCCGAGATGGTCACGCCGACCGCCACGGAGGCCAGCGCGAACTCGTACGACTCACGGTCGCGCACCTTCAGATACAGCGCATTGCCAGCGACGGGCGTGTACGGCACCTCGATGCCGACGATGAGTTCGCCGTGTTCCAGGGGGTGCTCGAGGTGGGGCGTGTCACCGGGCAGTAGGAAGAAGTCGTCGATGGCGTAGACGCGCCTGCCCGAGGCTCCCTCGGTGTGGATGCGGGCTTCTAGGGCCATCAGCGCCACGGCGACGTCGGAGGGATGGGTGGCGATGCATGAGTCGCCGGCGCCCAGGACGGCGTGGCCGCGGTTGAAGCCGTCGATGGCGCTGCAGCCGCTCCCCGGATCGCGCTTGTTGCATGGGGAGACGGCGTCGCGAAAGTATCCGCAACGGACTCGCTGCATCATGTTGCCGCCCATGGTGGCCATGTGCCGCAGCTGTGCCGACGCACCGAGGACGAGTGCTTCGGCCAGCATGGGGAACCGCTCGCGCACACCTGGGGCCTCTGCGACATCGCTCATACGCGCCACGGCGCCGATGTACACGCCGCCGTCCGGGCGGTCCTCGATCTGGGTGAGCGGCAGATCGTTGATGTCGACGAGCCGACGTGGCTGCAGAACGTTCTGACGGAGCAGATCGATCTCGGTCGTCCCGCCGGCCAGGAAGTCGCTGGTGGGGTCCGCCGTCACGGTGGCGATGGCACCGGTGACGTCACTGGCACGCGAATAGCTGATGGGCCGCAACTCTGGTCTCCCTAGGATCCGTCGCGGACCGCGCGGATGGCGGCGCGAATGTGCGGGTACGCGGCACAGCGGCAGATGTTGCCGCTCATCCACTCCCGGATCTCGGCGTCGCCGCCTGCATGCCCCTCCTTGAGGAGCGCGGCTGCCGACATGATCTGGCCAGGTGTGCAGTAGCCGCACTGGAACGCGTCCTCGGCGATGAACGCGGTCTGCATGGCATCGAGTTCCTCGTGCTTGGCCAGGCCCTCGATCGTCGTCACCTCGCGGCCCTCGCAGGCGATCGCGAGAGTCAGGCATCCCAGGACGCGCCGCTCGTCGACCCAGAGCGTGCACGCACCGCAGGTTCCCTGGTCACACCCCTTCTTCGCACCCGTGAGGTGCAGGTGCTCACGCAGCGCGTCCAGAAGACTGACCCGCGGCTCGATCTCCACGGACCGCTCGACCCCGTTGACCTTGAGCGTGACCTTCACCGGGTCGGGGCCGCGTTCCGGCAGAACGGAAGCCGCAGCCTCGACAGTGGGTGGTTGTTGTACAGACAAGACAATTACCTCCAAACGTGATGTTCATCGTGTCGCTAGTGAAAGCGGACCGCCACTGGACGCATCGGCCCAGGCGCGTGTAGTTCCGTTCGTCGAGGCGCTGCGAGAGCGGGTGCGCGAGGCGCAGGAATCACTCCAGGAGGCTCTGACCGCCGAGGACGCCTATGACGTGGCGGTGGCGCAGGACGAGCTGGACGATGCGCTGAGGCTCGCCCAAATGCACGGGGTCGTGACAAGCCAGTCCGAGGCTGACGACAAGAGGACGGTCGGGGAGTGATCGGCGTGCCGGTTCCGCTGTATGAGGCGAAGGCGGAGTTCTTCCGGATGCTGGGGCACCCGGTGCGGATCCGGGTGCTGGAGCTGCTGCAGGACGGTCCGATGCCCGTGCGGGAGCTGCTTGCCGCGATCGAGATCGAGCCGTCGAATCTCTCGCAGCAGCTGGCCGTCCTGCGCCGTTCCGGGATCGTGACCGCCACCCGCAGCGGCTCGACGGTGGTGTACGAGTTGGCGGGCGGGGACGTGGCGGAGCTGCTGGCTGCGGCACGGCGGATCCTGTCCGCGCTCCTTACGGGGCAGAGCGAACTCCTAGAGGAGTTGCGCAAGGCCGATCGGGAGAAGGCGCCGAAGGTGGCGTCGTGACGGGTACAGGCCGTTCCCGTCCGTGGCGGAAAGGCCAGCCGTCTGCCGCCGCAGTCGAGCACGCGCTGCCGCGGGTTCAGAGGCACATCGTGTCCGTGCCCTTGGGGCCGCGAGCTGTGGCCGAGGCGCGGCAAGCGGTGGCTGAGCGGATCCGCGATCGGCGTTCGCCCCGCCACGGCATCGACGACGAACACATCGAGCCCCTCACCGTGTACGCCGACCAGGACGCCGCACTGACGGCACTGACTGAACCGCCTCACTGACCCAAGAAGGAAGGCGGCAGCGGGCACCGCCTCTCTCAGATACGGCGTGAACAGCGACCTGACCGCCGCAGCCTTCTCGCCCGGCGTGGCCGACGCGATCGGGCTCTAGGTGGGGATCGAACGCACTACCGCCTGCCTGGCCGTCCGCTACGGGCGCACGGCCAACTGGTTCGCCGCGTTCCTCCCCCTCGCCGCCACGCTCACCTCGTGGAAGAAGCTCGTCACGTGACGTTCTTGCACAGGAAGGTCTCAAGCCGTTCGGCGAAGCCCGGTGCTGCGGCGACGAAGTGACCGGCGCCCGGATGCACGCTGCGCTCGCCGCCGAGCGCATCCGCGAGGGCGTCGCAGATCCGCTCGTGCGCGGCCGCGTGGTCTCCGGACGCGACGAGCACGGGGATGCCGGCATGACGGATCGCGTCGAGCTGTGGGCGCGCCTCGCTGGTCGGTCGGCCACCGTGCGCCCGTCGAACGCCGGCGACCACGTCCTCGGGGAGCGGGCCGTCGCCGATGGGCGCACCCGCGAGTCGGAGGAACTCGCGCAGTTGGGTCGGGGCCGTATCCATACCGTGGGCGAGGACCGTATCGCCGAGGCGCTCGAGCCGTGCCACCTCGGGATCGTCAGGGACAAGGTAGTTGAGCGGCGGCTCGATCAGGGTCAGTGAGCGCACGCTGCCCGGCGCGGCAGCGGCCGCGATCAACGTCCCCAGGACGCCGTAGGAGTGGGCGACAACGTGCGGGCGGCCGACGAGCAGCGGCGCCAGGTCCAGGGCGTCCACCTCGAAGTCCTGACGCTCCTGCGGTGGTGGGCTCGGCGGATAGCCACGGCGATGGACGTATGCCAGCGTCCACCGGTCGGCCAGTGGAGCGACAGGGCCCCACGTCGTCCGCGGGCCTGCACCGCCATGCACCAGCAGGACCTCCGGCCCAGAGCCATCACGTACCACCACGATCTCGCTCACGAGGCGAGCGTAGCGGCGCACGCTTTCCGCCGCTCCGGGAAGACCCGTGCATCACGAGCAGGCCCCGGCCGCGCGCAGCTCCCCCCTTCGCTGCCGGTCCCCGACCGAATGCGAACACCCCTTCCTTCCTGGTGAATTCAAGCCATGGGCGGGAGCGGTCGTGTCGTCATCCCCAGAGTGTTCCCGGGGGATGGCCCCATCGGTCGCGACTCCCCTCACCGCTGCACGTATCCATCAGCAGCCGCTCCACACCCAGAAGTTGAAGGACCTTCCGTAGGGACCTCGACGGATGGATCACCGTGACACGACCACCCGCTGATCGGCAGCAGTCCCGGTGATGTGTCAGCCTGAAGGTCAAGGGCAGCCCCAGCGGGATCAAGGCGGGCACCAAGGTCCGCAACATCCGTCTCGTGGAGGACGGCGTGGACGCCCACGACATCGACTGCAAGATCGATGGATTCGGCCCCATGCAGCTCAAGTCCAGCGTGGTCAAGAAGGCGTAGGCGACCGGCGCACACCTCGCCGCCCGGCTCCTGGGCCAGGTGTGCGGCATCGTCGATGCCTCACCGCCCTCGACGACGTGGCCGCGATCCTTCGCACTTCCCCCAGGGCAGGGCGGATTCGGACCGCCTGGACCATGGATCGCTGGGCGTTCAGACGGGCAGCGGGGGCGACATCAGACTCTGACCGATATCCGCACACCTTCCGCGGGCTCGCGACCGCCGACATGCGATCTCGACCAAGGCGAATGCTGCGACGGCGGATGCGAGGCGGTGCAGCTCCCCACCACACCTCCCCGCACCAGTCGCCCTCGCAGGCGGCCAGGGGCGTGCGGGAGGCGGTTGGCAAGCCATTACTCCGCACTCGTGAAGGTCGTTTCCCGGCCGGATGGTGATCGTTGCCTGGCTTCAGCGGTTCAAGCGTGTTCGGTCGACTCGGGCGTACGTGAGGGCGGGCGAGTTCTGGCGTCAGGCCCTGGGGTATGTGCGGCGGCCTCCGCGCTGGGAAGGCGATGACTGGATCGTCCTGGAGCCTCCCCAGGGTGTGCCTGGTGTCGCGATCGCGATGGATGTGAGCGAGAGCCCTGCGGAGGAATTTCCCCGTATTCACTTCGATCTCGACGCCGGTGAGCGCGATCTCGACGAGGAAGTCGGCCGTCTGGTGGCGCTTGGCGCCCAGCGTGTCGATGGGCAGCACTACCCGGAGAACCCGGCTCGACCGTACGTCGTACTGGCCGACCCGGAGGGTAACCGGTTCTGTGTCGAAGGCCGGCGGGCCGACTGATCCAGGGCACCTGCTGCTACGGCTGTCGCTGGCTGGCGTCAGGCTCGCGCGAACGGCACCACGGGCGGCATGGCACCCGCGCATCAGGCCGGGCGCGCGCCGTTCGCGGCGAACCCTCCCGCCTCCGTCCGCCTCCGTGGCGGAGGGCCTGCCGCTGCCGACCGTGGCCAACGAGCGGGAACCGCACCGGGCGCAGCGAGAACGAGGTGCGCGTGCTGACGGAGGCCGTGTTCGTCGGGTGGCGCATCGACGCACGAGCACAGCGGCCGGCACTCCCCGCCACGGTCCACTGGCTCTATGGGATGCCTCGCCCACGGATGGGCGCATTGGGCATCAATTTCACAATTGATGATGATATGGGCCTGTCCAATGTTCCGCGCTCGAACGGAGAACGCCCCACATGCGCATCCGCAAGCTCCTGACCGTAACCGCCATGGCTGCCGCAGCAGTCCTCGGCAGCATTGGCCCAGCCACCGCCGAGGACGAAGGGAATAGCGGCACCATCGTTCAATCCGCTTCCGGGAATGACCAGCCAGAGCATGTCGGACATGAAAGGCCGAGCTCGTTGCCTGAGCACGGCGTGAATCGAGTCGGGGGCATTTCCGACCAACGCGAGACTCCGGCCGCAGAGAGCCCTGAGCAAGACGCAGGCGCAGGCCTCCTTGGCAGGCTGTTGTTCGGCTGAGGGAATGGCGCGGAGCTCTGACCTGCGCCCGGCACACCCTTGATGTTTGTGGAGCGCCGGCAGGGCCCGCGGCGATGCATCGTCAGCTGCCAACCACGGCCGAGCGGGCGTCGTCATCGCATGCGGCCTGCGTTCGCCACGCGGGTTGCCGCAGAGTCAGCGGTCGACATAGCCCTCGCGGAGGGACCGCCTGGCAGGTCCAGCACATGGATGACTGAGGCCGCCAACGGTCCCGGGTCAGCGTGCCTGGCGAGGGCTGGATGTCCGTCGAGTAGCTTCTGGCCGAGGACGGCATCAGCGGCTCTCAGGCATATGGGCAACCACTTTCCGGCTCCGTTCCAAGCGCGGAAGTGCGCGGCCTCCGAAACCAGAAGATCCCGCCTGATCGGCTCGATCGGACGGGATCTCGTGAACTGCACCTGAGGTATCTCAAGAACAGTCCCCTCGTGGGCAGGGTAGGCCGCTCGGGCAGATCTGGTGTCAGGCGAGGGCCAGGCTGGCGCGGACGCGTTTGCCTCCCGCGCGCCGCTCCGAGGTGACGTTGCGGCACAGTGCGTGAACGACTTCCAGGCCGTGCTGTGCGGGGCGCAGGGCATCTGGGCTTGCCGGCATGGGGAGATGGGCGGGGTCGGTGTCCCAGACGCTGATCTCCAGGGCGTCCTCAGCCAGCTCGAGTTCGAAGACGCAGGGGCCGACGGTGTACTTGATCACGTTGGTGACCAGCTCGGACACGACCAACTGGACCGCTCCCAAGGTCTCCGCAGTGATACGGACAGCGCCCGTCACGGCTGCGCGCCTGAGAAAGTCGGTGGCCAGGGACCGGGCCCTCGCGGCTGTGTCTGTCCGGGCCTCGTATGCAGCGCCGGCGTACGTCTGGAGTGAGTCCAGAAGCATCGTCGCCGGCGGATCCGCCTCGTCCATCGTGTGTCCTGCCTTGTACGCGGCGCACGTCACGCGCCGTATGCCGGATGTTCTGACGGCTTGCTACCCGAACCCGGCTCGCGCATGCTCAGCGCTCTGCCTCGGGGGCGGGAATCGATGCCGCCATGACCAGGGCGTAGTCCTGAGAGTGCTCGTGCGCTGTGCCTTCAGCTCCCGCAGGCCCGTGATGTCACGAGCGACGACGCCCGGGGCGATCTGCTCACGAATCAGCTTTCTCGTACGCATCCGTGCCTTACTGGGGCGGTCCAACCATGCCGCAGCTTCTGAATTCATGGTGCTCTCCATGGCGTGCCGATCGCTGCAGATCAGGTCAGGCTTATGCGGCCGGGCTGGAACCTCGCAGCGTCATGGTGCAGGTTCCGCGGGACGTCTGGGCCGGTTCGCCAGTCCGCGGCCCCCCCAGTCGAGCGAGGAGCCGCCGCAGGGGCCTCGGCGCATCGACGGTGGTCACGACGACGAAGCGGCGATCGTCCGACTCACCACATTGCTCAGGGGAGTTTCGCTGTGGCCAGTCGGGAGATGGTGATTCCTCTCGCTGAATGTGCCCACATGTTGGGCATGGACGGGCCGGCGATCTCGCTGAGAGCCGGTGACGGCTGCGTGGAGCTCGTACAGCACAGCGATGAGCCGGCCGCGTTGGCCGACGATGTGCAGTACACACAGGGCCGCGGTCCCACACCCGACGTGGCGCGACGAGGCTCGCGCGTCATGCTTCCCGATCTCGCATCAGAGCCGGATACTCCTTGGCCCGGCTTGATTCCTGATCTTCAACAGCTGGGCATTCAAGCGGTGTTCGCGCTTCCGATGCAGATCCGGGGCGCACAACTCGGTGTGCTCACAGGGCACAGATGCAGCCCGGGCAATCCAACCTCAGAGCAATGGGCTGGCACCAGTGCGGCGGATGCCCTCCTTCGCATCAAGGCCCACGCCTATGCGCACGGCCAACCACTGCTCGCCACCGCCACAAGCATCCTCGGACACCGTCTGCGGCTGGAAGACGACCCACCTGGGCAAGCCTGACGCAGGCAACCCTCTCGACGAGGGCCGTTTCCCTTTGTGCCGACCGAAGCTCTACTTCAAGCTCTTCAGGCCGGTGATCAATTTGGTGACGTATTTCTCGCCGTCTGCGTACGCGAGGTCGTGCGTGTAGTTCTCGGAGACATACTGGCGCCGCCCCGTTTCCCTGTCGGTCACCACCACGCGGAACCCGAGTGCGCTGCAGCCGCTCCGGAAAGGGACGCCGACGCCCATCAAGCCCTCGGCGATGTCGATGGCGAAACGTTCACGGCTGAGGGGTCCCTCCCTTGGGGGTACGGGACGGCGGCCGAATCCGATACGGAACGGCCCGATTCGCAGTGTGTGGCGCATGACGCCTCCCGGCGGGTACATGAAGTCTATGCCTGGTCACACCTAGGACTGTTTCTCACCTGCGCCGTGCGCCGCGTACCCCCGGTGAGCAGTCCGGTGCGAGTGGTGAGGCAGCGGCGGCACGACGGGCACGGGCGGTGAAGGACGTCGCTGAGGTGGTGTTCATCTGCTCACGTGACGCGCGTTCGTTCACAACTGGTCGCCGCGCTGCTGACCGCTCTCGGCGACGGGGGGCGCACGTCCGCAGCGCGGATAACCCGTCGGCCGATGTCATAGAGAACATGCGAGCCCAGGCTGAACGCTTCGGCGCCGAGCTGATCGACGACGTCGAAGTGGACCTGACCGGCACCGCCAAGACGGTCACCGAAGGCGCGGGCGTCCTCCACCGCGCCAAGACTGTCCGGTCCGGGTATCGCAGGCTCGGACATGCGTGCAACCCGCTTGGCCATGGCAGCTGTTGCCGCCGTGAGCATCGGGGTCCTGTCGGCCGCTGCCGCTTCGGCCGTCAGCCCCGTCGGCACATACACCAAGGAGGTCAGCGGTGCCTCGGTCAAGCCCGGTGGTGGCGGAGACGAGTGCGACAAGGGGTGTAGCGGCCCGCACGGGCCGGCCGCCCCGGCCGTAAGTGACGCCGTCCCGGAGTTCGTGGTGGCGCGTACCGGCTCCAAGACCACCCCTGCGCAGGGCCGCTCGACCGGGCCGTGCCAGAGGTGCTCGACTACCCCGCCGGCTACCAGCCCACGGGCGGCGCCGCCGTCAGCTTCGCGGGACAGACAACACCATCAAGACGGCTTAGCGCCACCGCAGATGCGTTGGCTGAAGGCGTCTTACGCCATACCGCGGGCCCAGAACCTTCAGGTTCCGGGCCCGGCGCTACAAATCCCTTTGAAACAGCTGGAACGCCTGCATCAACCGACCACTGATGAAGTGCCCCAAGAAGAAGGGCACTTATCTCGATCCGACCAACGACCCGGACGCAGCGCCTTCGAGTACTGCTACTGGGCCCGACTTTCCTCCACCTCCGGCGATCTGGGCTCCGTCATCGCCAACAACGGCGGCGACGGCGCCGCGGTGGTGACGATCCAGCCTGGTGACAAGGCGTTCGAGACCACCGGCTGCCAGACCTGGAAGAAGACCAGCTAGCCCACCGCCTCGGCTGGACCGCCCTCGCCACTGTCCTCGCCGCGTGCATCGTCATCCCCGCCATCGACCTCGACGACAGCAGCAGCGACAGAGCCGCGTCGGCGGAGCCGTCCCCTACCTACAGCGGCCCTGCCTGGAACGCCTACAAGGCGGGTCGCAGTTTCATCGGCGGCTGAATCGGCGGAGTTCTCCCCCTGGCCGATCACCCCGGCATGTACGCCGACGAGGCGCCGTGAGCGCCGTCGACACCGCTCAAGCGCAACGGCACGGTCAAGGAGGTGGCCGTCGACGGCCGGTTCGCCCAGGGTCTTGACGGGTCCTCACAAGGCATCGAGGCCGACGGATCAACTGCCCGCTCAGGTCCCTTCTATCGCCCACAACGGCGAAGCGACCGCCCCCCGGAGGGTCTTGGCGCGCAGGGACTCCATGCCGAGATGGAGGGCGGTGGCGCCGTGGGCGTAGGCGTGCTCGATGGGGAGGTAGTAGACGAGGTTGAAGTACTCGTGCGCGCCGCCCAGTCGCGCGTAGTCGTATCCGGTGGAGCGGAGCCAGACGGTGTCCGCGTAGCGGTAGAAGAGGCTGAAGGCGACCATGCGGCCCTCGGCGTAGGCGGCGCAGACGATTCCGCTGTCGGCCATGCCGTCGGCCTGCTCGCGCAACAGCCGGGTCATGAAGGCGGGGTCGGCGGGGTGGCCGTGGCGCTCCTGGAGCTGGGCGGCCAGTGCTCCGGCGGCGTCGGCGCACTCGGAGAGCCGTAGGGTACGGAGCTCGTATCCGGCCTCGGCGAAGGCCCGGCGTTCGCGGCGGATGGTGACGCGCCGCTTGGACGGCAGGCCGGCGAGATAGTCGTCAAAGGTACTGCCGGCCAGCGGGATACGGGCGTCCTGGTTGAGCTGTACGGGCTTGGTGCCGCAGGCGTCGGCCAGTTCGGCGGCCGCCGCGTCGGTGACGTACAGCCACCAGGGCTGTGCCTTCTGGTCGGCGGCGAGGGATCCTGCGGCCGCCACGAGCCGGCTCAGCGCCTCACTCCGTCGGTCGGGGGTGAGGCGGGGGTGGAGGAGAGGGGCGTTGAGGTAGCCGCGACGGGCTCCCGCGAACAAGGTTCTGGTCGGTGCGCGGCCGGGGACGAGCTCGTGTACGCGGTAGAGGTCGTTGGGTTCGTTGTCGACGACGTACAGCGGTGCGGCGGCGATCAGTTGGCCGTCGTCGTGAACCAGGGCGTAGCGGACCAGGGCGGTGGGATCTTGCTGCTGGGCGGCGAGCCACTGGTGGGAGAGATAGAGGCCCACCGGCGCGGCCAGGGCGTCCCACGAGGCGGCGGGGACGTCCAGGATGTCGGGTACGAGGGTGCGGATCACGGAGCAGAGATTCCTTCAGGGCCGATGAAGCTGATGAAGCCGATGGAGCCGGTCGTCATCGGGCCGCGACATAGGGGTGGTCCTTCTCGATCGGGCCCGTTTTCGAGGCGCCACCGGGCGAGCCGAGTTCGTCGAAGAACTCGACGTTCGCCTTGTAGTAGTCCTTCCACACCTCCGGAACATCGTCCTCGTAAAAGATCGCCTCGACCGGGCAGACCGGCTCACAGGCACCGCAGTCGACGCATTCGTCCGGGTGGATGTACAAGGACCGCCGACCCTCGTAGATGCAGTCGACCGGGCATTCCTCGATGCAGGCCTTGTCCTTCAGGTCGACACAGGGGTCTGCAATTACGTACGTCATCGGATTCCTCTTCTGATGAGCATCAGTGGGCGACGGCTTCGTCGAGTTCGCTCTTCGGCAGGCGCTCGGCGCGGTACGGGTCGATGAACTTGGGGCGCACACACGCAAGAGCGACGAAGAGCGCTCCGGCTCCGGAGGCACAGGTCAGCAGGAAGGCGCCGTGGTGTCCGGAGTGCTGTGCCAGTTGCCCAGCGGCCAGCGCGGCAATTCCCTGGCCGACGATCAGGCCGCTGCCGAGGAGAGCCATGGCCTCCCCCATGCGCTCCAGCGGGGCGACGTGTTCCGCGAGGTTGAACACCGCGATGAGGTGCGGGGCGACGGCGAATCCGATGCCGGCGATGGCGGCGGTCGCACCGACGAAGCCGTCGACGAGGAGGAGGGGAAGCAGCAGAACTGCCTGTGCGGCGATGGCGATGCGAAGCTGGAGCGTCAGGTCCAGGGTGATGGGCCGCATCGTGATGGCAAGGCCGGTGAGTGAGCTGGTCACGGCCATGGCCCCCCAGACCAGGCCGGCCAGGCCGGTATCGCCGAGGTGCGCGGAGAGCGCGCTCGTGCCGGCGTTGGCGCTTCCCCAGATCATTCCCTGCAGGAGCGCCATGGCGAAGAGCACGACCAGTGCGGGATGCAGCAGCCTCGCACCGGAGGATGCCTGGGCAGGTGTCCCTCGTGGCGCGGTGGGATGGAGCGCGAAGAGAGTGCCGAATACCGCGATGACCAGTCCCGCCAGGATGAGCCCGGCCGCGGGGTGGATCAGGACCACTGTCACGCCGGCGAGTGCCGGTCCGGCCATGAAGCTGACTTCGTCGATGGCCGTGTCGAACGAGAGGGCGCGGCGGGTCAACTCCCGGGAGCCGGCTTGGTTCTTGTCGTCCGCGGGATCGGTCAGGACAACCCATCGCGTGCGTGAGAGCGGGCCGATCTGCGGCACGGTGAGGCCGACGACAGCCGCGAGCGCAGCCTGCACCACGAGCGGCATTTCGGTGAGTGCCGAAACGACGAAGACGGCAATGGCCGCGGCATTTGCGAGTGAGGCCGCCAGGAGGACGGGACGATGGCCGCGCCGGTCGGCATAGCGCCCGAGGAACGGTCCCCCCAGGGCCTGCCCCGTCCACAGCATTCCGGCGGCGATTCCCGCAGCGCCGATGCTGTTGAGCTCGGTCAGCATCAACAGGGTGGCGATGGGGCAGATCGCGGCGGGCAGGCGCGCCGCAAACGAGATCACGGGAAGTGCGGCACCCGCGATCTGCGTAACTGGTCGAAGACCCGCGAATGCTGACACGTGGTCAATTCCAATCGTAGGGGGACATGCGACGCCTGGCCGCGGCGGCCACCGGGCGGCGGCGGGCGCTTGCTGAGCGGCTTTGGCGAAGTCCGGTGCGGTTCGGGTGCGCCCCGAAGGGGCGCGGGGCTCTGACATGTGCGGCTCCGCCGCGAAGGGGGTCCCCCCTGTTCGAGCGAAGCCGAGAACTTGGGGGAGCAGCCAGCCACGACACAGCCGCAGACGAGCGACGGCACCTCGCGGCACTTCCCGCGGAGCGCTTAGTGCTGCGTCACAGGCCCGCGGCCCGGCGGAGGGCGTCGACGCGGTCGGTGCGCTCCCAGGTGAAGTCCGCCGCCTCCCGGCCGAAGTGGCCGTACTCGGCGGTCTGCGCGTAGATCGGCCGGAGCAGGTCGAGGTCCCGGATGATCGCGGCCGGGCGGAGGTCGAAGACCTCGGAGATGGCCTGCTCGATCCGGTCCACGTCGATCTTCGCGGTGCCGAAGGTCTCCACGAACAGGCCGACCGGCTCGGCCTTGCCGATCGCGTACGCCACCTGCACCTCGCAGCGCGAGGCAAGGCCGGCGGCGACCACGTTCTTGGCGACCCAGCGCATCGCGTACGCCGCCGAACGGTCCACCTTGGACGGGTCCTTGCCGGAGAATGCGCCGCCGCCGTGGCGGGCCATGCCACCGTAGGTGTCGATGATGATCTTGCGGCCGGTGAGGCCGGCGTCGCCCATGGGGCCGCCGATCTCGAAGCGTCCTGTCGGGTTCACCAGCAGGCGGTAGCCCTCGGTCTCCAGCTTGATGCCGTCCTCGGCGAGCTGCTTCAGGACGTGCTCCACCACGAACTCACGCACGTCCGAAGTGAGCAGCGAGTCCAGGTCGATGTCCGGGGCGTGCTGTGAGGAGACGACCACGGTGTCCAGGCGTACCGCCTTGTCGCCGTCGTATTCGATGGTGACCTGGGTCTTGCCGTCGGGACGCAGGTAGGCCATGGTGCCGTTCTTGCGCACCTCGGACAGCCGCTTGGACAACTTGTGCGCCAAGTGGATCGGGAGTGGCATCAGCTCGGGCGTCTCGTCCGCGGCGTAGCCGAACATCAGGCCCTGGTCGCCAGCACCCTGCTTGTCCAGCTCGTCGCCCTCTTCGGCTGCGTCGGCACCCACGATCCGCTTCTCGTAGGCGGCGTCGACGCCCTGTGCAATGTCCGGGGACTGCGCACCGATCGAGATCGAGACGCCACAGGAGGCTCCGTCGAAGCCCTTCTGTGAGGAGTCGTAACCGATCTCCAGGATCTTCTCGCGCACCAGCTGCGGGATCGGCGCGTACGCCTTGGTCGTGACCTCTCCGGCCACATGCACCAGGCCGGTGGTGATCAGCGTCTCGACGGCGACCCGGGAAGTCGGGTCCTCACGCAGCAACGCATCGAGAATGGTGTCGCTGATCTGGTCAGCGATCTTGTCGGGGTGGCCCTCGGTCACGGACTCCGAGGTGAAGAGACGATTGCTCACGATGGCGCTCATTTCTGATTTCGGATGCTGTTGTGCGATGCCGCCTGCGTCCTCGCGTACCGGCCTGACCGGCATGTCCCATCAGCCGGGTGGCGCTGAGCTGCGCCCGTAGTGGGACAGTGCGGTGCGTACCTGGGTCACGAGGCCGTCCTTTCCTCGGCGGGCAGCACAGAGGCCTCGGGCTCCATGCCCGCGCGGTCCTGCTGTGCAGAGTCCCCCAGGCTCAGGACCAGCGGCACCGCAAGCAGGTTCAGCGCGATCAGGACCACCCAGGGCCAGGCAGGACCGTGGCCCAGGAGCGTGGTGAGCAGGGCGGGGGCGATGGCGTTTCCGAGTGTCCAGGAGAGCTGGAAGACGCCGAGATAGCGGCCACGAATGCGCTCCGGTGCCAGGGAGGCGCTGAGTTCACTGCTCGGCGGCAGGCTGAGCATCTCGGCCAGCGTGAAGACCGCCGTCGCAAGCAGCAGGCCTACGACCACGACCCAGCCGGGCAGCGCGAGCAACAGCCCGAAGAGCGCGAAGGAAACGGCATTGACCACGCCGGCCAGGGCAAGGACACGGGTCGGGCGGCGGCGTTCGATCATGCGGGCGACCAGCGTCTGGACCAGGGCGACGAGGACCATGTTGCCGACCATGCACGCCCCCACCAGCCACGTGTCGGCGTCAAGGACCTCGGTGATGTAGACGGCGAGCAGCACCGGCAGCACGCTCGCGGCCAGCACGAAGGGCACGTTCGCCACGACAAGACGCATGTAGCGCAGGTCGCGCAACACCGCGCCGTAGCCCCCGTCTTCAGCCGTGCGGGAGAGATGAGGTGCGTCTTGCTCGGTCACGGGCCGCCAGCCGGCGAGCAGACCTGCGGCGATCACGAACGTCAGCGCGTTGACCAGAACCAGCACCCGAACCCCACCGCTGTCCAAGGCGATTGCGATGGAGGCGACGGCGACTCCGAAGCCCCCGCCGATATTGCGCAGGGCGCTGATGAAGCCGAACCAGCGAGCCTGGTCGTTACTGCGGGCCGCAAGGAGGACGAGCGCGCGGCTGGAAGTCCAGTAGCTGCTGGACCCTGCCTGGACGACGAACTGAACCGCGATGATCTTCCACACCGCGTCTGCGGCCAGGAAGGCGCCGAATCCCACGGCCGAGACGAGGTTGGCGGCAACGACCACCTTGCGGGGACCGAAGCGGTCGATCAGTGAGCCGGCCACGACGGGAACGGGCAGGGCGAGGAACTGCCCGACCGAGAGCGCGGCACCGATGGAGCCGAGTGACAGGGAGGTCGTGGTGGTGAAGTAGATGACGGTGAAGGCCAGGACGAGCCCGTTGCCGAGGCTGTCCATGATGTTCGCCGAGACGAAGCGGCCGTTCCCCGAGAGGTTGGGAAGACCCCACTTCGCCAGGAGTTGTCGTCCGCTCATCGTGGCTCGGGGCGGTCGCGGTCGCGGTCGCACGAACAGACCCCGCCGCTCATGCCTGCGCCTCGGCCGACCCGGCGCCGCGGGGGAAGAAGTCGACCAGCATCATGTCCCGGACCCCCACCGGCATGTCGCCGGCCACCTCGACCGCCGATACTCCGTGGAACACCCGACGGTCATCGATGATGACCGTCTCGAACGGCTCGGTGAGCAGCGTGCGGAACAGCGGGGCCCTCTCCCGGTCGTACAGCCGGGAGACGCCGCCCTCGACGTTCTCGCGGCGCATGAGCACCTGGGCGACGAAGTGGTGGCCGTCTTCGTGGACGCCCTCCGGTGCCGGCAGGCCCTCGGCGTCGTGGGAGGCGATGATGCGTATCTGGTGAATGCCGACGGCGCCGGTGCTGATGTCGAACCTGCCGGGAAGCCGCTCCAGCAGCGTGCGGACGACAGTCTCGAGGAGCGGGGAGTCGGCGACCTCCTGCTCGATGGGATCGAATTCCCGGGCCACCCCGCCGTGCAGGGGGTTGACCTCCAATGACTGGCGGAAGGTTCCGTGCGGGGCGCGGACCAGACCGGCATCGGTCAGGTGGAACTCGCTGTAACGGCGCTGGCGATAGCTGGCGCCGTCCTTCATGTAGCGATCGACCTGCAGACCGTCCCAGGATCCGCGCAGCTGCTTGATCTCGGTCTCGGTGTGTTCGGCGAGGGACTCGAGGATCTCGGCGGCAGGCAGGTGGACGTACGGCTCATACGACTCATACGGCTCAGACATGAAACAAGGAAGCCTTTCGTGCGGGGCGGTGCGAGTGCGGTCAGCGGACGGATTGCGCGGCAGGGCTGGTGAACAGCTCCTTCAGCTGCGCGAGCATGTCCGGCGAGACGACGTCATGGGTGGCGTCCAAGGCCGTGATCTGCTGGAGGAAGTCGGCCTCGGAGCCGTACTCGCAGGAGGCGATCAGCAGGCCGCCGTACTCGCGGCCGTCGACCACGAGCGTGGGGGTGATCTGGACGATGTCCAGGGCCTGTTCGGCTTCTTGGATGAAGGCGGCGGTCACGTTGTTGACCGGGAATTCCAAGGACCAGCGGCGCCGGGGAAGGACCGGCTCGGCCGGGGCCTGCCACTGGCCGAGCAGGATGTCGGTCATGGTCAGGTAGGTGTTGCAGCCCGAGGCGGCCACGCCGAGGGCGGTGGCGCCGGAGACTCGGGGGTTGATCTCCAGAACGTAGTAAGTGCCGCCGCTGTAGATGATGTCCAGGTTGATCACGCCGCTGATTCCCAGCGTCGCGCAGAGCTTCTTCAGCTTCTCCGCCACCGGCGCGAAGGCGGCGTCGTCCGCGGCCCGGGGAGCGGACGAGCGCAGTTCCCAGAAGGCGAAGGTGGGCTCGCCGCCGGTCGGCCCGGTGAAGCACAGCGGCTGAACGGCGTACTCACCGTCGGCCCCCACGAGTTCGACCGTGCACAGCTCGCCGGTGATGCACCGCTCCAGGACGAAGTTGCCCTCGTCGGGGCTCGCCAGGTACGCCTCCAGGTCCGCCCGGTCGCGGATGAAGCGGATGCCGCTGCCCGAGCTGCCCCACACCGCCTTGGTCAGCAGCGGATAGCCGATCTCTTCCGCCTTGAGGCGAATGATGTCCGCGTAGACCGGCACGCCGGCCGCGCCGTTCTTCAGCAGCGTGCCGTCGATGAGCATGCCCTGCGGGGTGTCCAGGCCGTGGTCGACCAGGATCTTCTTCGTCTCCCACTTGTCGGCGAGCAGCCGGGAGGGCTCAAGGCCGTTGGAGACCATCGGTATGCCGTACCGGGCCAGCTTCTCCTTCACCACGGCATCGCGCAGACCGGCCTCGTCCGGGAAGGACAGCGAGACGACGCCGTCGGCGTCCCAGGCCCGGATGCGGTCGACGATCTGGTCGGGGGTGGCGTCCTCGGGCAGCTTCTCCCACGTACCGCCGGGGAAGTCCTCGGCGCTGCAGTCACCGTCGGTGTAGAAGATGCGGGCGTCGCGGCCGGTGTCGGCCACGGCTTGGGCCAGCTGCGGTATGTAGGGGCCGGCCCGCGAGATCGGGATCGAGCGGATGTACGCGATGCGCTTGATGTCTGACGCGGTCATGGGTTACTCCAGTTCGATCGTGAGCGCCACCGGGCGCAAGCTGAACGAGGTGTTCGACGGAGGTCTGCGCGACGGAGGTCTGCGGCTGCGTCCACGGCATGTCCGATGCGGTGGGACACGGCTGTCCGGTGCGGCGGGACTGCGCGCACAGCGATGCCTGTGGCGGCGGCAGAGTGCCGTTACTCAGCAGATGCTGACGGGATCGCCGATACACCCCAGGTCAGGTGACGGCTCGTCATTTTCCTTGCATGGCAAGCCCGTCGGGCGCGCCGGCCGGGCAAAGCGGGCAAGTGGAAGTGCGGGCTACAGCTTCCACTTTCCTCTGCGAGTTAAGGGCTTCGCATCATTCAACTGGCCCCCCGTTTCGGTCCGTTCGGTCCAGCGAACCTAGCCGGACCAAATCAAGCGGGCCGTCCCCGAGAGCAACGATCTCAGACTGTGGACAAATTTGGAGGAGGAGACAAACATCGTCCGACCGCGAGGGTCGATCATCGTCGTTTCTGTACCTGCCGCGCGCCGCACAGCCACGATCTACTGGCATCTGGCATTGCCGTGCGCATCGGCCAACAGGCCTGCCACGCCGAGCAGTTGAGCCCAGAGCAGAGCCCCGGGGGGAGGCCTGCGGAAACGAAGCTCCGCCTCGACCAATTACCCGTGCGCGGCTTCGGTCCACACCTCTTATTTCACTTCACGCCTCTTTCCGTGCCGCACGATCAGCGGCACCACTCCCCGTTGGCAGGCAGTTCGAAGCCGCACGTCCGCATGTGAAGCCGTACCTCCGTATGGAAGGATCAGGCACGTTGAGCGCTATTCGTGACGAGCTCGCCAGGCACATCGAGCAGGGCGTCATTCCGCCCTTCAACTACGCGTACCCGTCCCGCTCCGCCTACCGCCCCCTGAATGGCACCTGGAACATCCGGGACATCTGGGCAGAGGATCTGAAACGCCACCCCGTTCCTGAACTCAACCTCTACCTGCATGTGCCGTTCTGTCGGTACAAGTGCGGGTTCTGCAACCTGTACACCGTCATCTCCGAAGACATGGACGTGTACGACGCGTATATGGACGCGCTGTGCACCCAGATTCGCGACCACACGGAGATCATCCAAAGCCGCCGTCTGCGCACCATCTACATCGGTGGCGGAACCCCGAGCCTGCTGAGTCTGCGTCACTTCGAGAAGCTCTTCGCCACCTTGGACGAGGTGTATCCCAACTGGCGCAGCACAGTGGAGGAGGTGGCCATCGAGGCCACCCCGGACTCCATCGTCAAGGAGCCCGACACCCTGGGAGGCCTCATCGCCATGGGCCTGACCCGGGCGAACATCGGCATTCAGTCGCTGGTGCCCGCGGAGATCCGGGAAGCCGGCCGCGGCCAGGCCAACGAGCAGGTCATCCGCAAGGCCATCGAGATCACCCGCGAGAAGGAACTGCCCAACCTCAGCACCGACTTGATCATGGGCTTCGCCGGACAGACTCCTGAGAGCTGGCGGCACTCCGTCGACGAACTGGCGGCTCTCGCGCCCGAGACGATCAGCACCTACTTCCTGACCGTCAGGCCGGACGCGTGGTTCTCGAAGACCGGCGCGTACCAGTACATGATGAGTCCGGACCTGTACGAGCGGTACGACTACGCGAACGCCACGTTCCGTGAGGCGGGATACGTTCAGGAGTCGAACGTCCGCTACAAGAAGCTCGGACGCGGCGGCTACCAGCAGAAAGTTCTGACCTTCCACGGCGTTCCGCTTCTCGGCCTTGGCGCCGGCGCCCGCAGCTACACCAGCTCGGTCGACTACATGGTCGGCAATGTGAAGCCCAGCCTCACCGAGGTCGCGGATTACATCACCAAGGCCAAGAACCACGAACTGACCCCGCTCACGGGCTTCGTCCTCAACGACGAGGAGATCGTCCGGAAGCGCCTGGTCCTCGACTCCTTCGACCTGGATCTGGGCGAACTCAACCGTTTCGGGTACCAGGAGATGGCGCATCTCTTCGAGCCGGTGCTCGAAGCAGCGGAGGAGGTCGGCCTCATTCGCCGGCTGCCCACCAACCGCATTCAGCTCACACCGGCCGGCTTCAAGCACCGCGACACCCTGTCGTGGATGCTCTTCTCCGAGAACGTCATCAATCTGGATCGCGAATACTACGCGGGCCTGCACAAGAGCAATAAGCGTGCGCAGAAGCACATGGGCAGCGAACCCATCAGCATTTCGGGCCTGAAGACCGCACAGGCCTGATCGCTTACATCGACACAGAACTCCCGGTGCGGTCACCAAGCGGATATTGGTGACCGTGCCGGGTGTCGTGGTGCACGAAAGGCAGGTACTACTTATGCGTTTCATCTCCGGAGCTTCGGTTCCCCACGAATTGACGTACAACGACCTCTTCATGGTGCCGAGCCGCTCCGCCGTCGAAAGCCGTACGTCAGTCGACCTCGCGACCTCCGATGGAACGGGAACGACCATCCCCCTGGTCGTCGCCAACATGACGGCTGTGGCGGGGCGGCGCATGGCGGAGACCGTGGCCCGCCGCGGCGGACTGTGCATCCTGCCGCAGGACATCCCGACCGAAGTGGTCGCCGAGGTCGCGCTCTGGGTCAAGAGCCGGCACCTGATTCATGACACGCCCGTCGCGCTCACCCCTCGGGCCACGGTGGCCGATGCGTTGTCGCTGCTGCCCAAGCGGGCCCATGGCGCCGTGATCGTCGTGGAGGCCGACCGCCCGGTGGGCATCGTGACCGAAGCCGATCTGCAGGGCGTCGACCGCTTCACTCAGCTGAGCGCGGTCATGTCCCACGACCTGCTCACGTTGCCGGACGACATCGAACCCCGGGCTGCGTTCGGCGTGTTGGAGGGCGAGCGTCACTGGCTCGGGCCGGTCGTCGACGCGGACGGTCGCCTGACCGGTGTGCTCACCCAGGCCGGGGCCCTGCGCGCCACCGCCTACCGTCCCGCGGTCGACGACAGCGGGCGACTGCGGATCGGCGCCGCCGTCGGCGTCAACGGCGACGTGGCCACCAAGGCGAAGGAACTCCTGAAGGCAGGGGTCGACGTGCTGGTCGTCGACACGGCGCATGGCCACCAGGAGAAGACCATCGCGGCTCTGCAGGCAGTGCGCGGATGCGATCCGCAGGTTCCGGTCGTCGCCGGGAACGTCGTCACCGCGGCGGGGGTACGCGACCTCGCGGAGGCCGGCGCGGACATCATCAAGGTCGGGGTGGGCCCGGGGGCCATGTGCACCACCCGGATGATGACGGGTGTGGGGCGCCCCCAGTTCTCCGCGGTCCTGGAGTGTGCCGCCCGAGCGCGTGAACTCGGCAAGCACGTCTGGGCCGACGGCGGCGTACGGCATCCCCGGGACATCGCCCTGGCGTTGGCCGCCGGAGCCTCGAACGTCATGATCGGCTCCTGGTTCGCCGGCACCCACGAATCCCCCGGCGACCTGCACACGGAGGTCGACGGCCGGCGGTACAAGGAGAACTTCGGCATGGCTTCGGCGCGTGCCGTCAAACACCGCACCGCGGGCGACGCCGCCTTCGACCGGGCCCGCAAGGCGCTGTTCGAGGAGGGCATCTCCACCTCGCGCATGTACCTGGACCCGGCGCGACCCGGTGTGGAGGACATCATCGACGAGATCATCGCCGGAGTGCGCAGCGCCTGCACCTACGCCGGCGCCTCCGACTTGGAGGAGTTCCACGAGCGTGCCGTCGTCGGCGTACAGAGCGCCGCGGGCTATGCGGAAGGCATGCCCCTGCACACCAGTTGGTGATCCCGCCCGCACACCACATCCGGCAACTCAGGAGGGCGTCATGACTCAGCTTCTTATCGCTGCGGGCGGCGGTGGCGACGTGATCGGCACGACGTTGGTGCACCACGCGCTCCACGGCGATGAGCCGGCAGCAGTGCTCAGCTATTCGTGGGAGCGACTGGTCGTCGACCCGATCCCGGGTCCGCGGTCCGAGCCGGACTTCACCGGGCTTCGGCCGCTCACTCCGCAGGTCTCCCAGATCACCGCGGCCTCGGCCACCATCGCGCCGGCCGGCTCCACGCTGCCGCGGCTGGCCGGCGACCTCCCCATCACACTGGGACTGCTCAGTCCCTACAGGGGCGTCACTCACCTGGCCCGTCAGATCGCGGAGCTGGCCGAGAAGTACGCCACGGACGAGGTCAAGGTGGTCGATGTCGGCGGGGACATCTTCGCCCGCGGCGACGAGCCGACCCTGCTCAGCCCGCTGCCGGACGCTCTGGTGATCGCCGCCTGCGCCACCGCGGGTGTGCCGGCCAATCTCTACCTCGCGGGCCCCGGTCTCGACTGCGAGATCCCCGAGCACGACCTGCTGCCCGACATGGGCACGGACCACTTCACCCTCACCGAGGCCGACACCCGCACTGTCGGGCACACCTTCGACTGGCATCCCTCGGAGGCCAGCGCGCTCCTTGCCGCGGCCGCCCGCGGCCGACGCGGCGGCTGCGTCGTGCGCGACACCGGCAAGCCGGTGGTCCTGAGCGACGCCAGTGCCCGGGTCTACCGGATCCCCGTCGACCGCGTCCTGGCCCGCAACCGGCTGGCCCACGCGCTGCACACCCGCGGTGTCGACACCCTCGATGACGCCGAGAAGGTCAGCTGGGAGATCTGCGGCTTCTCCGAGCTGCAGCGCGAGCGCGACCGGTCGCTTCGGCCGGAGGAGGCGGGCTCCCCCGACGGTTCGGTGGACGTGGCCCTGCGCAAGCTCGACTCCTGGCTGGAGCAACTGCAGGCCGCCAACTCCCAGGCCCGGTACGTCACCTTCCGCTGCCTGGCGGAAGGTCTCGGTCTCACCGGCGCCGCGGCACGGTCCCTGCGCGCCCGCCTCATACAAGAACGCCCCCGCCAATACGCCGCGCCCTTGTTCTCCCTGTAATCGCTGTTCTCCCTGTTCTCCCTGTAATTCCGTCAAATCACCAGGAGGGCCACAACACCATGCCCAAGCTGCTACTGCTCGAAGCCATGGGAAACACCGGCGAATACGTCCTCGACGCCGCCCGGGACCTGAATGTCGAGGTCATCGTCGTCACCCACGAGGACGTCTACGAGGACTGGTACTCCCCCGAACTCAAGGAAAAGATCGGGGAATACGCGAAACTCGTCTTCACCGACTTCTCCGACAGCGAAGGCGCACTGCGCCAGCTCAAGGAGCTGGCGCAGGTCGAGGGCGTCAACGGCGTGGTCGCCTGCTGGGAGTTCCTGACCCCGCTGGTCGCACGGCTCGCCGCCGACCTCGGGCTGCCCGGCAACGATCCCTCGCGGGCCCTGAGCTGTCGCAACAAGCGCATCATGGCGCGCGCCTTCACCGAGCACGGCATCCCGGCTCCCAGGACCGTCGCCGCGCGGACCGTCGAGGAGGCGTACGGCCTGGTGAAGGCGGCGGGCCTGGCCTACCCCGTCGTCGTGAAGCCCTCCGAGCAGTCCGGCTCCTGGGGTGTGTCGGTCGTCCGCAGTGACGAGGAGCTGGCGACGGCCTTCGCGGCGGCCCAGTCCCACCTGTTCCAGGATCCGCACGGCATCCCGCTGGACGCCCATGTGGTCATTCAGGAGTACGTCGGCGGCGTCGAGTTCAGCATCGAGACGGTGGTGGTCCGCGGTGTGGCGACCCCCTTGTTCCCTTACGACAAGTTCACCACTGACGGCGCCAAGCGGGCCGAGTTCGGACACACCGTCCCCGCGGAGCTGGACGAAGCTTCGGTACGCACCCTGCAGCAGGCCGCGGTGGCTGCCGCGCAGGCCCTCGGCGTCACCAACGGCGTCGCCCATACCGAGCTCAAGCTGCTTGCGGACGGCACCACCCGGATCATCGAGCTCGGCGCCCGACTGCCCGGTGACCATGTGGTCGCCCTCATGCGGCAGGCCCGGGGGATCGACGAGGCCCGGATCTACGTCCAGATCGCGCTCGGCCTGGAGCCGGCCCTCACCCCCACCGCCGACACGGCGGCGGGCATCCGCTTCCTGACCCCTCCGCGAGGTGGGGTCCTCCGCTCGGTCAGCGGGATCGGTGCATCGGGTGCGGTGGCCCGGAGCGAGCTCACGGTCGAGCCCGGCGGCCAGGTCCGCGCCCCCGGGGACAACGACTCGCGGGTCGGCTACGTGATCCTGCACGCCGACACCGCCGCCGAGGTGAACGCGGCCGCGGCAGAGGTGACGGCAAACGTCACCGTCGAGGTCGCCTGATGTCCACCGCCGCCCGGATCACCCAGGACTATCTGAGGGGACTGCCGGCCGGGTGCGCACCGGAACGCTCCTGCGCGGACTCCGCCCTGGCCGGAGACATCTACGGGAGCGCCTTCCTGACCCGCCCGGTGTTCTTCGGCCACAGCGAGAGCCGTGCGGTGGGGGCCCGGCTCAGTCGGTTGTACGACCTCCTGCTGACGCTGCCCCATCGGCTGTACGACGGTGATCTGCGCCCCTTCACCGCCGCCCTCGGCTGGTCACCGGAGCAGATCGACGCCGCGGTACGGGCCGACGGCAGACCTCGCGAGCTCCCCCGCAGCGGCCGCGCCGACCTGTACCGCGAGGAGGACGGCTTTCGCCTCCTCGAGCTCAACGGCGGTAGCCCGCTGGGCGGTTGGGACATCGCGCTGCTCAACCAAGCCCTGC
The DNA here is from genome assembly GCF_040686095.1 of Streptomyces sp. NPDC086554. NCBI lineage: Bacteria > Bacillati > Actinomycetota > Actinomycetes > Kitasatosporales > Streptomycetaceae > Streptomyces > Streptomyces sp. NPDC086554. The sequence goes on along the minus strand of NZ_JBFBJK010000003.1, from coordinate 462,134 downwards.
TCCGAGATCCCTACGTGGCGTCCTTCGCACAGGAGCATCACCTCGGCTTCACCGACGGGATCGAGGTTCTCCTCGACCTGTGGCGGGAGTCCTTTCCCGGCCTCGGCCTCTCGGCGAACCCGGTCGTCGCCCTGCTCGAATGGCCCGACAGCTACCCCGCGATGGAGACACACCTGCGCCGGATGGCCGGCCTGCTCGCCGCCCACGGCATCGACGCCGTGCCCTGCCACCTCGGACAGGTGGAGTACCGCGCGGACGGGGTCCACGTCGCCGGGCGCCGGATCGACGTCGTACACCGCTGGTTCGTCATCAACGACGTCGCCACCGCCGAGGACGTTGCCTTGCTCGCGCCGCTCTCCCAGGCCGCGGACCAAGGCCTCGTCCACCTGTTCACTCCGCTGGAGAACGAGGTGTACGGCAGCAAGGCCGCCCTCGCTCTCCTCAGTGACGAGCGCAACCGATCCCTGTTCGACCAGGCCGAGTTGGAGGTAATAGACGCCCTGCTGCCGTGGACCCGGCTGGTCCGGGACGAGCAGGTCGAGGTCGCCGGGGAACGCGTCGATCTCCTCCGCTACGCGGAGGCACACCGGAACGACCTGGTACTCAAGGCCAGCAGCTCGCACAGCGGCCTGGACGTGCTGGCGGGGTGGGAAGTGTCGGCCGACGAGTGGGCCGCCCGGGTCCACGCGGCGGTGGAAAGACCGGTCATCCTCCAGCGCCGGGTGCGGCCCGTGGCGGAGGACTTCCCCGCCCCGGACGGCGGTCCGGCCGAACCCGCAGTGCTCACCTGGGGCGTCTTCCTGGCCGGTCAGGGCTATGGCGGAGCGTACCTGCGAGGCACCACCGACCTCGACAGCGGAGTGATCAGCTCCGGCAAGGGCGGCCGCCTCGGCACCTTGTTCCTCGTCGACGACGCCGCAGAGGGAATCCCGTCGCCGATGGCGGCTGGCCCCCTGGATGCGGGCCCCTAGGCATGGCGGACCACTCCACCTGGTCGACGCCCTGACCATGCCGGCTCAGTTGTCGTCCGCGGTGCTGTGCCGGGTGTTCTGCCGGGCTTGGGCCTCCCGTGCCACATCCTCCGCGGTCCGCATGCCCGCACCCGCCTCATGCAGCAGGCGCACCTCGCCGGTTCCGAGGGCGACCGTAGCCCGTGGCCGCATCGGCCCGTCGGCCCGGCGCGAGAGCAGCACGATCTCCTCGACCGTGGACGTCATGGCTCCGAGCCGGGCAGCGCACTCGCCGGCGACGCGGTGCGGGTCGCGGGTCCGGCCCAGGGACAGGTGCGGGGTGAAGCCCTTGTGCCGCCCACGGCACCGGGGGAAACGCTCGACCAGCGACTCGTGCAAGTCCCTCCACGGCTTGTGTCCTGCCGCGGCCGGGTCGAGCCACACGGTCGAGTACGCCCGATGCCGGAAGGTGCGCACATCGTGCAGCCGGGCCGTGAAGACCGGCGTCTCGGCCGCCGCGGCTGCGAGCAGCGGGAGCGCCCACTCGAAGTCGTGCTCCGGTACAAACCCGAAGAGCACATTGACGTGCGGGGGCCAACGACCGATCTGCGGATCGTGCTCCTGCCGGATCTCCTGGATCGCAGGCCACAGGCCCAGGGGTGGGATCCACGCGACCGCCGTACGGGCCGTCGGGGCCACGTCGAAGGTTCCGGTCGGATCGCTTCCGCCGAGGCTCATGTCCGTTTCCACACGTTCATGGTCCTCCAAGGACGGATCGGAACTCTCCATTCACAAAGAGCAGTGGGTCGGCCGTACCTGAAGTCCCGCATTCCTCCACCGAGCCGACGACGATCGTGTGGTCCCCGGCCTCGACCAGGTGGACGGCTCGGCAGTCGAAGTGGCCGACGGTACCCGCGAGTCGCATTCCGCCTGACGAGGGGGCGCCCGCTGTCTCGACCGCGGCGAAACAGTCGGTTCCGGTGGGCCGGTTCGGATCGGCGAACCGGCGTGCCAAGACATGCTGGTCCGCCCCGAGGACATTGACCACGAAGCCGCCCGTTCTCTCGATGAGCGTGGTGATCCGGGCCCCGTGCCGCAAGGAGAAGGTCACCAGTGGCGGTGAGAGCGACAGTGTGGCGAAGGAGTTCACCGTCATCCCGTGCATGTCGTCTCCCCGTCCGCTGGTGATCACGGTGACCCCGGTGGGCAGCCGGCGGGCGACCGTGCGCAGCTCCTCCGGTGTCACCGACGCCGGTGCGGGGGTGATCCGGCCGCTCAGGACGATCCCTCCTTCGAATCCGGGAGCGGACGCGTTCCCAGGAGTACGGCACCGAGATGGGCTATGCCTGCGCCGAGCAGGACGTACATCTCCGGCTCGGCCAGCTGTTCCGGGGCGGCCGATTTCGTGTCGCCCAGCCGGTCGGCGAGATTGATCAGCGGGTCGCTGCCCTGGCAGTGGGCGATACGGCTCACTCCCTCCAGCGCGATCCGGCCGGCACTGAAACCGGCCTCCGCGAGATACATGCGCATCACATGGCGCGCGAAGTTGCTGGGTAGAACCAGTGTTCTCGCCGCAGGGAAGGGATGCCGCGCCGACAGCCGGGCGAACACCTCGCGGTACGCGTTCATCCGCGAGGTGAGCTGCCGGTGAGCGGATCCGCCACCTGACTCCTGCTCCGGGGCGGCATGGTGTGCCATGGTCAGCACCGGCAGACCGGCCGCGTCCGCCGACACGAGCGCCGAGGCCGCCCCGTCGCTGGCGATCGCCACGCCGCCCGCCACGACGCGCTGACCTCCGGTCGAGATGTCGGCGAGATCACCACTCACGACCATCACGTGACGGGCGGTGCCGTCCCTGACGAGCGACGCCGCGGTTCCCACCGCGGCCATGGCCGTGGCGCAGTCCATCAGACCGAGCGTCATCACCGTGGCACCGCTCATTCCGGTCTCCAACAGGAGTTCCGAGACGTCCCGGTGAGCCGTACGGCCCGGCGGGAGCGAGTCGGTGGCCAGCAGCACCGTGTCGATCTCACTGCCCGGCACCCCGGAATTCGCCAGTGTCCGGCTGACGGAGGCGGTCATCAACTCGACCATCGGCCCCTCGGACCAGTGGTAGGCGACGAACCCCGCCGAGGGGGAGGTGAGGTCGGCGGCGGCCCGTGATCCCACCGACAGCTCGGGCAGCTCGGCCACCGGCTCGGTGTACTCGCCCAGTTCGTAGGCGGGGGCGCACAGACGTGGAGTGATCACCCGCCGACCTCCTTGCATGCTTCCTCGGCGGCAGCGGTGAACAGCCCGGCCAGTCGCCGCATGGTGGCCTCCTCGTACAACTCGGTGTCGTACTCGAGCCAGCCCGTCGCGCCGTCGGCACTCGGGTAGATCGCCAGGGTCAGGTCGTAACGTGCGGTGCCCTTGTCGACGTCCGTCGTGGACACCACGGCTCCCTGAAGGGTGCGGGGGGCTTCACCGAGGTTGTCGAAGACGAACACCGCGTCAAAGAGGGGGTGCGTACCGGGAATCCGACGCGGGACGTCGATGAGTTCTCCGGGGTACGCGGCGTGTTGCAACCCCGCTCGGGAGACCGTGCGGGCCGCCCGCACGCGGGCGGCCCAGGAACCGTCACCGGGATCGCGCAGCCGCACCGGCAGCACATTGAGCAGGTAGCCCACCACCGTCTCGGCACCCGGCAGGTCCCGGCCGGCGGTGAAGGTGCCCAGCAGGACGTCGGTTGATCCGCCGAACTTCTCCAGGGCTGCCCAGGTCACGGCGAGCCAGCCGGCGTAGGCGGAGGCGGCCTCGCGCTTGGCCAGCGCGGTGATCCCCTCGGCGATGTCGGCCGGGAGCGCGAACTCCACCCGGCTTCCGTTCCGGGCGGTCGTCCCGGATCGCGGCCGGTCCGTCGGCAGGGGCGGCGGCGGGGTGCCGACCGCGGCCGTCCAGTGCTCGGCCGCGGCACGCCCGGCGTCGCCGGCCACCCACGCCTCCTGTTCCGAGGCCCAACGGCCGTACGGAGTCGTGGCGGGCGCCGATGCGTCGGCATCGCGGGCCAGCGCGTCAAGCAGCATCTCGAAGGACCAGGCGTCGAAGACCAGGTTGTGTACGACGACGAGCAGCCATGCTTCTCGGTCGGTCGGTCCCGTGGCCATGACGACGCGCAGCAGGGGACCCCTCGCCAGGTCGAAAGGCTCATGGGCCAGTTCCCGTGCGAGGGCCGCTGCCTCCTGGTCCGTCGCGCAGTGCGACCGGGTCAGCCGGGGCGGCAGCGTCTCGTGGACGACCGGCCGGACCTCGCCGTCGGTCTTCTCGAACGTGGTGCGCAGCATTTCGTGATCCCGGACGAATCCCTCGACGCGCTCGGCCAGCAGATCGAGGTCGGCCGTCGCTCCCGTGAGCCGGACGGCCTGGCAGACCACGTCCGACGGCTGTCCGCCGGTCGCGTGGTGGGTTTCCCACAGTCTGCGCTGGCCCGGCGTCAGCCGCTCCTGCGGTCGGGCCCGGAGCACCTTGGCGCGCAGCAGCGCGCGCTGCTGCGGAGTCAGGGCCGCGAGCCGGGCGGCGAGGGCGGGCGACGGTGACGAGGTCATGCGTAGCGCCTCCGCAGTTCGTTGAGCTGGCCGAGGCTCTGGACGACCAGGTCCTCGTCGACGCCGAAGTCGATCAGACAGGCGATCTCGGTGACCCCCATGCCCTTGAACCGCTCGACCACGGCCATGCAGGAGTCGGGTGTGCCGAGCAGCGCGCCCTTCTCGAAGTACTTGTCGAAGGCGAACCGGACCAGTTGATCGGTGTCGCCCTCCGACATGTCGCGGACGCCTGCGCCGGGCGCGAGGTTCTTCTTCTGCGAGTCGATGACGGTGAGGAAGGACCGCAGGTACTCGCTGAAGGGCGGCCAGACCGTCTCGCGCACCTCGTCGAGGTCGGTGCCGATGAAGGTGTGCAGCATGAGGGTGACCGTCACGTCGTCCCGGTCGTGCCCGTGCGCGTCGAGCGCCTTGAAGTAGAGGTCGAGTTTCTCCTCGAGCTCCTCATTGGTCATGTCGATGAGGGCCGTCAGCACGTTGCAGCCGAGTCGTCCGGCCGCCTCGAAGGTCTCCGGGCTCTTGGTGCAGGCGAGCCAGACCGGCAGTTCGGGCTGGACCGGCTGCGGATGGAGCTCCACCTCGACATGGTTGCCCAGACCGTCCTGGACGGTGACCGGCTCGCCCTCCCACAGCTCGCGGATCGTGCTCACCGCGTCGAAGGTGCGCTGCCGCCGGTCCGGCCAGCCGGCCGGGTTGATGGAGAAGTCGACGGGGCTGAATCCGGTGGCCAGGGCAATGCCCACGCGCCCCTGGGAGAGGTTGTCGACGACCGCCCAGTCCTCGGCCACCCGGATCGGGCTGTGCAGCGGCAGGATGACGCTGCCGGCCCGGATCTGCAGCCGCTGGGTGGCCTGGGCCAGCGCGGCACCGAGCACGGACGGGTTCGGGTAGAGACCGCCGAAGCGGTGGAAGTGGCGTTCCGGCGTCCAGATCGCGGTGAAGCCGTTCTCGTCGGCGTACCGGGCGGCGTCGAAGACGAAGCGGTACTTCTTCTTCTCGTCGCCGGAGAAGAAGATCAGGCTGAAGTCCACGGTCAGTGTTCCTCTCGCTGGGTTTCGTCGGTGGCTTCTCGCGGGGCCTCGCCCGTGCCAGTGGCCTCGGACAGCAGTTGCTCGGTGAGGTCCGGGTCCAGCGCGGCCAGTTCCGCCGCCAGTGCCTCGATCTCGTCGGCGTCGGTGAGGGCCGCCGTCCCGGGTACGGCGCTCTCGGCCTCCTGGCGGGTGTCCAGCCGCTGCTGGACGAGGCCGGCCAGGGCGGCCGGTGTGGGATCGGCGAGCACGTCGGCCAGCGGTACCTCCACGGAGAAGAACTCGCGGATGTCCGACAGGAGTTTGACGATGAGCAGGGAGTCGCCGCCGAACTCGAAGATGTCGCCGGACGGTGGCATCTCCTCGTCGCCGAGCGCGTCCCGCACCAGCCGCGTCACCTGCTCGCTGAGGTCACCGGCCGAATCCGTCTGGGTGTGCGGGCCGGGCGCGGTGGTGCGCGCGGTCGGCTGTGCGATCCGTTCGTCGCGTACCCACTGGTCGAGTCGGTGCCCGATGTCCCAGGTGGACACCGCCACATGGGAGACGTCACGCAGGGTCAGCAGCCGGCGGATGGCCTCAAGACCCTCCTCGGGCTGGATCGCCTTGTCGTCCATGCTCCGTCCGATGGCGGAGATCGCCCGCTTCTCGTCCTGGTGGTGCTGCCACACGTCCCAGGCCGCGCTGATCCACACCGTGCGGTCCAGGCCCCGGTTGGCCCGTTCCGCGGCGGCGTCCATGTAGTGGTTGGCCGCTCCGTAGGCCAGCAGCCGCAGTCCGCCGAGGACTCCGGCCAGCGAGGAGAGCATCAGGCAGAAGTCGACCTGGCGGCCGGTGAGGACCTGCTCCAGGGCGATCTGGCCGTGGGCCTTGGGTACGAAGTGCCACTGGCATTGCTCGACGCTAGCGCCGGTGATCGCCCGGTCCCACTGCTCGCTGGGCAGTCCGGCCGCGTGGACGACGCCGTGCAGCGCCCCGAAGTGCCCCTCGACGCGTTCCACGGCAGCGCGCAGACCGTCGACGTCGGCCACGTCCGTGTGGACCAGGAAGGTCTCGGCGCCTGCGGCCTCCAGCTTGCGGAGCCGGATGATGCGCAGCGCCGTCTCGTCGTCGGCGTCGTGGCCGGCGAGCCAGTCGTCCCACTGCGCGCGGTCGGGCAGCGGCTCCCGGGTCAGCAGAGCAAGACGGGCCCCGCACTCCTGGTGCAGCCACTGGGCGATCAGCGAGCCGATCTCGCCGAGGCCGCCCGTGATGAGGTAGACGCCGCCGTCCCTGAGCCGGGACCGGGCGGCGGTGGACCAGTCGGCCTGCACCGGTGCCAGGTCGGCGGTCCAGCGCCTTTCGCCGCGCAGGGTGACGGCCAGCTCCGGCCGTCGCTGCCCGGTGAGTTCGGCGGCGAGGGTGCGCAGCGAGCGCTCGTCCACGCCGCGCGGCAGGTCGAAGTGGCGTGCGCCGATGTTGCCGTGCTCCTGGCCGATGACTCGCGCCGCGACCGCCAGCGACACCAGTTCGGCGGCGGGCTCCGGTTCGGCGCCGGTGACGGCGTACGCTCCGGCGCTGATCAGGTCCAGTTGCAGCGGGCTTGTGACATCGTGCTTGCTGAACGCCTTCACCAGGGCGATCAGGCTGTACAGCCCGTTGCGCTGGGCCTGTTCGAACCGCTCGATGCCCCGCTCGGCCGGCAGCGGCGCGGTGGACCAGGCGTGCACGACACGGCCGGGCAGCCGGTCCTCGGAGAGGAGTTCGCCGACCAGCCGGCTGTGGTCCTCCTCGGAGTCGGCGCGGACGGTGAAGGTGTCACCGTCCCGGCCGTACGCGTCGCCCGCGACGACCGTGAGCACCGTGCCCGCGCAGGCGTGTCCGGCGAGGCGGGCGGCGGTGCCCTGGGGGTCGGCGAACAGCAGCACGGGTTCCGTCAGCGGCTCCGTGTCGGCGTCGAGCGTGCCCACGGCGGGCCGCCACACCGGTGCCGAGAACCACTCGTCCAGGGGCAGCTTGCCCGGCGCGCGGGTCGCCGTGCCGCCCGCCCCGGTCAGGACGCCCGAGCCGGGCTCGACCCAATAGCGGCTGCCTTCGAAGGGATACGTGGGCAGGGGTGCCTTGTGGCGGCTGCGGCCCGCGTAGTACCCCGCCCAGTCGGGGGTCAGGCCCATGGCCCACAGCCGGCCCAGGGAAGCGGTCAGCGCGGTGAGGTCGGCGGCCGGGTCCTTGCCGCGGGCCGTGGAGGTGATGACCGGTATCCCGGTCTGCCGGTCGGGATGGCGGCGGACGAAGGTGGCCAGCGTGTGACCGGGACCGACCTCGACGAAGACCTGGTCCCCCTCGCCCAGTGCGGTCGCCACATCGTCCGCGAACCGGACCGTCTCCCGCAGATGCGCCCCCCAGTAGGCAGGGTCGGTGGCCTCCTCGTCGAGGATCCAGGTGCCGGTGCGGTTTGACAGGAAGGGGATCTGCGGACGCCGTAGTTCGACCCCGCGCAGCACCTCGGTGAGGGGGGCCACAGCTTGATCCATCAGGGCGGAGTGGAAGGCGTGCGAGGTGGAGACCTTGCGGTGGGTGATGCCGGCCGCCGTCAGGGCGGCGGTCACCTGGTCCATCGCCTCCTTCGGGCCGGCGACCGTGCACACCCCGGGCTCGTTCACCGCCGCCAGGTCGACTCCGTCGACGAGGTGGCGGGCCACCTCCTCGGGCGTGGCCATCACGGCCCGCATCACACCGCCGGGCAGCGCGTCGACGAGGCGGCCGCGCTCGGCGATCACCCGCAGGGCGTCGGGCAGGGTGAACACCCCGGCCAGAGTGGCGGCGACGTACTCCCCCACGCTGTGGCCGATCAGGGCGGAGGGGCGGATCCCCCAGGACATCCACTGCTGCGCCAGCGCGTACTCGACGGCGAACAGGGCGGGTTGGGTGAGCGCGGTGCGGTCGAGGTTCAGCCGCTCGCCCTCATAGCCGCGCGGTCCCGGGAAGAGGGCGTCCCTGAGGTCGAGTCCGATGTGGGGATCGAGCAGCTCGGCGCACTCGTCGAACGTGGTGCGGAAGACGGGGAGGTGCTCGTACCAGCCCTGGCCCATGGCCGGGTACTGGGCACCCTGTCCGGGCAGCAGGAAGGTGATCCGGCGGTCGGCGGGGTGGCCGGAGTCCTGGAACACGAACCGGGGATCGGCGGTGCGCAACGCCTGTACGGCGGTCGCCCGGTCCGGCGCCGTGACGACGGCCCGGTAGTCGAAGGTGTGCCGGGTGGTGGCCTGGGTGTAGGCGACGTCGTCCAGGTAGGTGTCGCCGGGCGCGTCCGTGGCCGCGGCGTCCTGCGGCGCGGTCTCGTCCAGATGGTCGGCGAGTGCGTGGCGCGCCTTCTCGAGCGCCGCCGGTGACTTGGCGGAGACCGGGATGACGACCACGGGGGGCACGGTCGCCGCATCGGCGGGGGCGGCCGCGGTCTTCGGCGCCTCCTCCAGGACGACGTGCGCGGTGGTGCCGCCCATGCCGGTGGAGGTGACGGCGCAGCGCAGCGGACCGCCCGCGTCCTGCCACGGCCGCACCTCCGTGCCGACCTGGAAGCGGGTGCCGTCGACCGGGCACTCCGGGTTCCACTCGGTGAAGTGCGGGGTGGGCACCAGGGTGCGGTGGTGCAGCATCAGGACGCACTTGATCAGGCCGGCGACCCCCGCCGCCGTACTCAGATGCCCGATGTTGGCCTTGACCGAGCCCAGGGTGAGCGGGCCGGCGTCCGACACCTCGTAGGCCTGGGCGGCGGCGGACAGTTCGATCGGGTCGCCCATCCGGGTCCCGGTGCCGTGTGCCTCCAGGTAGCTGACCGTGGCCGGGTCCACGTCGGCGACCGCGAGGGCCTCGCCGAGCACGGCGGCCTGCCCGGAGACGCCGGGCGCGGTGTAGCCGGCGCGGTCGTTGCCGTCGTTGCCCACCGCTGAGCCGCGCAGCACCGCCCAGACGGTGTCTCCCTCGGCCAGTGCGTCCTCGAGGCGCTTGAGTACGACGACTCCGACGCCGTTGCCGAACACGGTGCCGTCCGCGTTCGCGTCGAACGGGCGGACGACGCCAGTGCGCGAGGTGATGCCGTCGGGCTCATGGACGTAGCCGGCCTCCTGCGGGAAGCGCAGGGCCACACCGCCGGCCAGCGCGACGTCGCACTCCTGGGCCAGCAGGCTCTGCGCCGCGAGGTGCACCGCGACCAGGGAGGTGGAGCACGCGGTCTGTACCGCGATGCTCGGTCCTGTGACCTTCAGGTGGTAAGAGGCGCGGGTGGTCAGGTAGTTGGGGTCGTTGCCCATCAGCGTGGCCATGTCCTGCTGCATGCGCTGGAGCGAACCGTTGAACCCGCGCTCCCCGGTGAGCACGTTGTTCAGCAGATAGGTGCTGGTCAGCGATCCGGCGAAGATTCCGATACGGCCGTCGTAGACCTCCGAGTCGTGGCCGCTGTGCTCCAGGGCGGCCCACGCCGTCTGGAGGAAGACCCGCAACTGCGGATCCATGCGTTCGGCTTCGCGGGAGCTGAGAAAGAAGAACGACGCGTCGAACTTGTCGGCGTCCTCCACGACGGCAGCCCGCCGCACGTAACGGGGGTGCGCCAACGCCTCCTCGGGCACTCCGGCGGCGCGCAGGGCCTCCTCGTCGAGTTCCGTGACGTGGCTCGTGCCCGCGAGGAGGTTGCGCCAGAACTCGGCGTGGTCACGGGCGCCCGGGAGCCGGCAGTCGAGGCCCACCACGGCAATGTGCCCGGACAGTGAGTCCTGGTGCGGTTGTTCAGTCACGTGTGCCTCCTGAGGCGGTGTCATGAGCTTCGCCGGGCAGCGGGCTCGGGTACGGGCTGCGGGGTGTGCGGACCGACGGCCGGCGGGATGCGCGGGCCGCCGCGCGACGACGCTCGCCACGGTTCTGTCCGCGGGCGGCGCCACCGCCGCCGGATCCGGCGGGGGACGCCGAGGAGGCCGAGAGCAACCGGACCAGGGAGCGCACCGTCGGCGCTCGGTACAGGTCGGTCATCCGCAGGTCGGGGGCGATGGTGCGGGTGAGGCGCTCGTGCACGCCGGCCATGCGCAACGACGTACCGCCCAGGTCGAAGAAATTGTCGTCGAGGCCCGGCCGGAGCACTCCGAGCGCCTCGCGCCAGGCGGCGAGGACGGCCTCCTCCACGGGGGTGCCGGGAGCCTCGGGGCGGTCGGCGGACAGGCCTTGCCGGTCCTGCTCGGTGAGGGGGTCGGGCAGTGCAGCCCGGTCGATCTTGTGGTTCGCCGTCAGCGGCAGCTCGTCAAGGACGAGGTACGCCGTGGGCACGGCGTGGTCGGGCAGGACCCGGCGCAGCGCGGAGCGCAGGGCGGGCCCCTCTGGCGGGACGCCGTCGGCGGGCACCACGTACGCGGCGAGCTGGCGTTCGCCCGACCGGTCCGTGAACGGTGCGACCACCGCCTCGCGGATCTCCGGCAACTGTTTGAGCGAGCTCTCCACCTCGCCGGTCTCCACCCGGATGCCGGAGATCTTCACCTGGAAGTCGCGGCGGCCGACGAGCAGCAGCGTCCCGTCGTCCAGGCGCCGCGCGAGGTCGCCGGTGCGGTAGGTCCGCGCCTCGGGAGTGGCGCCGGGTGCGAGGTAGTCGCTGACGACGACGATCTCGCCCTCGCCGGGACCCTGGACCGTGCGGCCGTCGGTATCGGTGAGCCGCACCTCGGTCTCGGACACCGGGAAGCCCAGGGGGAACACGCCGGTCGGCGGTCGGTAGCCGAGGTCGGCGACCCGCAGCAGGGCGCAGGAACACTCAGTGGATCCGTACGCCCCCGCCACGCGGCACGACGTCTCGAAGCACCGTCGGCACGCCTCCAGGTCGGCGAGGTGGAGGGTGTCCCCGCCGAGGGCCAGCATCCGCATCGCGGGCAACCGGGTGCCACGGCTCTCCATCGCCCGCACGAGCGCCCGGAACACGGGGAGCGTCGAGTGGTACACGGTGATCCGCTCGGTGTGCATCCACTCCACCAGGCCCGTCACCCCCAGCGCCTTGAGGTCGACGGGGTACAGCGCGGCCCCGGTCAGGAGGGCGGAGAAGGTGTCCTGGACCGCCGAGTCCCAGCTGTAGGCGGACTGCAGCGACAGCCGGTCGTGCGGGCCGATGCGCAGGCCGTCGGCCCAGGCCCTGGTGTGGTGCAGTACGTTGCGGTGCGGCTGGGACACGGCCTTGGGCCGGCCGGTGGACCCGGAGGTGTACAGCACATAGGCCTCGGCGTCCGGCAGCGCGCGGTCGACGACCTCGTCACCGGGGTGGGTGTGCCGCGTCAGGTCTCCGTACGACAGCACCGGTAGCTCCGCCTCGGATGCCAGACGCGCCGCGAGGCCGGACTGCGGGGCACCGGTGACCAGGGCGTGGATGCCCGAGTCGGCCGCCATGAAGGCGAGCCGCTCCGGCGGGTAGGAAGCGTCGAGCGGGACGTACGAAAGACCGGCCCGCAGGACGCCGAGCAGGGCCGCGATCATCTCCGCGCCGTGCGAGAACAGCAGCCCGACCCGCTCCCCCGGGTTCAGGCCCGCGGCGCTCAGCCCATGGGCGATGTGGGCGGACCTCTCGCGGGTCACCGCGTAGGTCCAGCGGGTCTCCGGGGTGACGACGGCCGTCCGGTCGGGGTGGGCGGCGGCCATGGCCAGGAACCGGTGGGACAGCGTGCGGGCCTCGGCGGGAGCCGGGAACGGGTGGTGACCGCTGGCCGCGTCCGGGACAGCGGTGCCGGTGGCGCTCGTCTTCAGAGGACTCACCTCGATCCGTAGTCGAAGATCACGGCGGGGTACGCCGGACGTTCACGCAGTTCGGCGTATGCCTCCGTGGCCCGGTCCAGCGGCAGCCTGGGGAGCCGCAGGAGGTCCGGCCGGATGGCTCCGGCACCGATCAGGTCGAGCGCCCGCTGCAGGTTCTCGGTGACGGTCCCCTCGCCCTGGGGAGCGGTGACCTCCGTGAGCCCGCGGGCGTACGACGGGTCGCGGTATCCGGCACCGCAGCGGGCCGCGTAGCGGATGTCCAAGTTGCCAAGATCGACGCTGAAGTCGACGCGCGCCGTGAACCGGCCCACCCCGACCAGACGGGGCCGGCCGGGGGCGCGGGCCGCCCAGCGGGCCGCGGCGGCGACCGTGTCGCCCGCCTCGCCGGTGACACACAGGAAGACACAGCGGCCGCCCTCGGCCGGTGAAGCCGCCCCGTCCTCGGGGAAATCGCGCCCGGTGTGGGACTCCAGGCCCAGGGCCGCCGCGGTGCGCGCCCGGTCCGGACGCAGGTCGAGGACGGTGGTCCGGTGTCCCCGGGCGGCGGTGATCTGCGCGACGAGCAGGCCGACCATCCCGGCGCCGACGACCGCGGTCTCGTCACCGGGTCGCAGACCCGCACGGTCCACGGCGTGCACGGCCGTCGCGGCGAGGTTGGCCACCACCGCGTCCGCCAGGTCCATGTCGTCCGGGACGGGACGGCACAGGCGGTACGGCACGACGACCACGTCACCGTGCACGGCCTCGCCCCAGCCCATCGCGGTCACCCGGTCCCCGACGGCGAACCCGGGCGCGCCCGGGCCGACCGCTTCCACCACGCCGGCCGAGCAGTAGCCGAGTGGGAAGTCCTGTGCCGTGCCCACGAAGCGGTCCAGGTAGTGCAGTTCGGTGCCGGGGCTGACCAGGCTGTGCGCGGCCCGGATCCGCAGTTCGCCGGGGCCTGGCGGGCCGGTGCGCACTTCCTCGACACGGGGCAGCGGATGCCCGCCTGCCAGGAGTCTGCGCGAGGCCAGGTGGGCGGTGCCGGGTGGCGACGTCACTCGTCCTCCTCTCGCCGTGCCGTCCCGTGCGCGGCGGCCTGTTCTGTGTCCGTGCCCTCCGGAGCCGCGATCCAGCGCTCGTCGGGGACGACGTCCAGCTCCTCCCGGTGGCCCGGGATGGGCCCGGCCGGTATGACCTTGTCGGCCTGCTCGTAGGAGGCCCGCCGGTTGCGTTTGCGCTCCAGGCCGAGGTTGAGGCCACGCAGTTCGACCGGACGCACGGACAGCAGCCGGTGCTCGCGGGCCGCGGAGACCGCGTCGGCGCCGACTCCGGTACGGACGAACACGCGCCCGTGCTTGGTCTGTTCGCTGCGGTTCACGCTCGCGGCGAAGATGTTCGGATCGCCGTCGCTGACGCTCACGTCGGCCAGGCCCGACATCCAGTCGCCGCATGAGAGGCAGCGGTGTGTCTTGTTGGCCGCGAAGTCGCGCACCGCCTGCCAGAACGGGACGACGTGGCCCTCCCCGTCGTCGGTGCGGATGGCGATGTCACCGGGGTAGTCGCCCTCGCGGTAGCGCAGCCGTATCACCGACTCGGCCGGGACCAGCGCGCGCTGCTCGATCACCGAACGGGTCCCCTCCGGGCGGGTGCTTGAGGAGCAGGCCGGCTCCAGCATGAGCACCACATGGTCACGGGCCCACCGGCCTGCCTCGGTGTCCATCGCCTGGAGTTTGCGCATGGCCTGGATGTGGCAGGCCACGCCCGTCAGCGCCACCCTGGCGTCGGGCTCCTCGTCCATCACTTGCCGCAACGCGCCCAGGTACGGGGCCAGTTGATAGGTGGACTGGGCGGTCTCGGTCAGCTCCGCCGCGTCCCGGACGATCGCCGGGGCGGCCCGCCACGGCTCGTCCGGGTCCCGGCCCATCGACAGGACGACGTCCACGTCCAGGCCCAGCAGGGCGGTCTGGAGCAACGTGGTGAGGCTGCCCCCGCTCGCCGATGACTCGTAGACCGAGGGGGTGAGGGAGTGCCCGGCGAGAACCTCGGCGAAGATGCCGGTCCACCGTTCCTCCGGGGTTCGGGTGCGGCCGAACAGCCGCTCCTCGGAGCGCGGGGTCTGCGGGTCGGCACCGGGGCAGACGTCCAGGCAGTCCCCGCAGGTGCCGCAGTCGGGCTCGGTCCAGGCGGGCTCGGTCAGCACCGGGGTGAGGCCCTCGAAGCCGATGACGCCGGGCGGGCAGGCGAGCTGGCAGGCTCCGCACACCGTGCACAGGTCGTTCTCCAACACGTCCTTGGCCAGCTGCGCGAAGCTCATCGCCGGATCCCCGCACCTGCGTCGGCCGCGCGAACCGTGGCGGGCAGGTCGCGGTCGGCCTCGCCGATCGCCGCGGTCAAGCCCGTGATCAGGGCGCGGTAGTCGCTCTCGGCAAGGAGCGCAGGCGGGACGATCTTGATGGTGGCGTCCTCAGGACCGCCGCCGAACAGCAGCAGTCGGCCGCGCAGCGCGGCCTCCCTGACCGTGCGGGCAAGACCCGGGTGAGGGCGCCCGTCCAGGACGCAGTCGAAGGCGGCAAGCGCCCCGGCCGCGCGCACCCGGCCCACCCACGGGAAGGCCTTCGCCAGGCGGGCGAGATCGTCCGCAAGCAGTGCCCCCAGCGCCCGCGCCCGGGCGGGCAGGTCCTCCGCCTCGACGGTCTCGAGCACCGCTGCGGCGGCCGCGCAACTCATCGGGCTTCCGGAGAACGTGGAGGTCTGCACGCCGGCAGGCAGCGCGTCCAGCACCTCGCGCTCGCCGACGACAGCACCGATCGGGAACCCGTTGCCGAGCGTCTTGCCCACGAGGGTCAGGTCGGGTGTCTCGGACATGAGCTCGGCGGTGAACATCCGGCCCGCGCGCCCGAGCGCGGTATAGATCTCGTCGAGGACGAGCAGGGCTCCCCGCGCGTGCGCGGCCCGGGCGATCTCGTCAAGCAGGGCGGGCGGAACGATCAGGACGCCCTCGGTGACCTGTACCGGTTCAAGGACGACGGCAGCCGTCCCGCCCAGCCGGTCGGCCTGGTCCAGCGCCGCTTCGAGGCCGGACAGGAACGCGGCGGTGTCATCGGGGCCCACCGCTTCGGGGTGGCGCAGTTCGGGCAGGGAGGCGGTGACGACCGCGTCGGACGCCAGCGCGCTGTACTGCCGGAACTCCGCCCGCCAGGTCAGTCCCAGGGCGCCGGTGGTCTTGCCGTGGTATCCGTGGGTGAATCCGACGACGGCTCGATGCCCGGTGGCCGCGCGGGCGATCTTCAGTGCGCTCTCGACCGCTTCGGAACCGGTCACCGTGGGCAGTACGGCGGGCGACCGGTACGGGGAGAGTCCGCCCAGTCGGCGGATCAGGTCGGCCCGTGCGTCCGAGCCGAGCTTGCAGCCGGTGTGCACCAGCCTGCCGAGCTGGGCCGTGGCCGCCGCGACGACGGCCGGGTGCTGATGCCCGAGAGTCGCCGCGCCACTGCCCGACGTCGCGTCGAACCAGGCGGTGCCGTCGTGGGTGTGTAACCAGGGGCCCTGTCCGCTGTGGAACTCCGGCCCCATCGTGGTGCCGGTGGACCGCGCCTCTGCCACAGTCTTCTCGCGGTTGCTGTTCATCGTTGGGCGACCTCGGTGATCCTCGCGCCGACGGCACGCTGTACCTCGGCGAAGTCGGGAAAGGACGTGCGATGGCAGGCGCCGCCGGACACGGTGGTGCGGCCGGGCAGGCTGGTTGCCAGGGTGGCTGCGGCCATGGCGATGCGGTGGTCCTCGTAACTGGGCACGTGACCGGCGGACAGCGGTGCGCCGCCGTTCACCAGCAGCCCGTCGTCGGCCACTTCGATGCGCGCCCCGAAGGCGGCTCCCATGCCCGCCGTGGTGGCCAGCCGGTCGGTCTCCTTGAAGCGCAGCTCATCGGCGCAGCCGATCCAGGACCGGCCGGGCAGCGTGGTGGCGACGGCCGCGAGGAGGGGCACCTCGTCGATCAGCGAGTGCAGGGTGGACGGGTCGTCCACGCGGACGCCGGTGACGCCCTCGGTGCTGCCCCGGACCACGATCGTGCCGACCGGTTCGCCGCTGGAACCCAGGCGCGTGTCGCGATAGCGGATGGCCGCGCCCGCCCGGCGCAGTACGTCGAAGAGCCCGAGCCGCGTCGGGTTCAGACAGACGTCCGGCACCCTCAGCTCTCTGCCGCCGCCCGCGAGGAGCTGCGCGACGACGGGGTACGCGGCGAGCGAAGGGTCGGCGGGTACGTCGATGACCGGCGGCACGGTGACGGGGCCGCCGTCGTAGCGGACCTCGCCGGGAGAATCGGTCAGGGCCGCGCCGAAGGCGGCGAGCATGCGTTCGGTGTGGTCCCGGGAGCGAACGGGATGGCGCACGGTCACCGGGAGACCGGCTGCAACCGCGGCGAGCAGCACTCCGGACCTCGCCTGGGCGCTCCCGACGGTCAGCTCGACAGTGCCGGGCCGGTGGACCGTGCCACGCACAAGGACGGGCAGCCGGCCGGCGTCCCCCAGGTGGACGATGTCCGCACCGAGCTCGTTCAACGGCTCGACGAGCCAGGACATGGGCCGGTGCCGCAGGGTTTCGTCGCCGTCGACCACGGCCGTGCGACCGAGGCCGGCGAGCACCCCGATGAGGAGCCGTGCGGCGGCGCTCGATCCTCCTGTTTCGAGGTACGGCACGCCGTCCGGCCAGCGTGCGATGTGTGGATGGGGGCGCCGCGGCTGAGGGGTGACGGGGCCGCCGCGCTCGACGGTGAGGCCGTCGGCGTCCACGGTCGTGCGGTGTCCCAGGGCGCGCATGGCCGGAAGCAGCGCGCGTACCGCGCCGCCCAGGTTGGCGTTGCGGACGGTGAGACGGGACGGAGCGCCGGGAAGCATGGCCGCCAGCAGGGCGCGGTGGCTCACCGACTTGTCGCCGGGCACCGTGACGGAGAGGGCGGCCGCCGGGTGGGGCGACCGGCCCCCGTCCACCACGAGGTCGGCCGACATGGTTTTCGGCCTGTCGAAGGGTGACGTCTCGAACACGCAGATGCTCCCTAACCTGACCCGCTGCCTGCGGGGAGTGGCGCGCGGCCGGAACGGCTTCCGGGCACGGCTCATGGCCCGCCCCTGGAAACCGAAGTGGCGGGCACCCTGGATCGCGAACGTGGGCCCCCGTGTACTGGCGCGACATCATCCCGTGTGCCGACCAAAAGCAAACAGAAAGTGGATGTTTACCTGGTCCGCGGATAATCGGTGATTTCAACTCCACCTACGAATGGGCGGAAGGCGCTGTTCCGTGCTGTGCGGCGGATCGGATTGCAGTGAAAGTGATGATCCAATGGATGTGGATTTTTTCTCTCACAAGTTCTGACGCCTGTCAACAGTTGACTGATGGAATAGGACGCGCCTGTCGGTGGGGTACAACCGTGCCGTGCAGGGATTTTGGAACGGAAGATCAGATTCTCGCTGTCCGAAAAGGAACTATTGACGTTGCCCCGGAGCGCCCAAGTGGAATGATCAATTCCGGCAGGAAGTTATTCGATCAGTGGCCGGATATGGGCGGAGGATCTGCGGCCAAACGTCAATTGGTTGCAAAAATACCTGGTCAGAGCCAACGCGTGGACAGTAATGGGGATCATGAAAAAACGAGGTGATTTCTCACGGCCGTGGGGTATCGTCGCCACGTTGGTTGAAGTTGGGACCCGGACTCGCGTTCGGCTCCCACACTTGTCAGACCGAGCATCTATTGACGTTTCAACGTTAAAGGTGCGACAGCGGTATGACAGCAGAGAGTGGTTACGGGGGATACGGGGAGAGAAGTGTCAAAATCGTTGGCCGGCGATGTTCTCGCCCATGCCGGGCGAACGCCGGAAGCATCCGCGCTGCTATGGAACGGCACCGCTGTCACCTATGCAGACTTGGCAGAACTCAGTCAACAGGCCGCCGACAGAATAGGTTTATCGGCCCTCCAAAGAAATGCGCCGATCGGCCTACGCGTCAGGAAATCACCGGACTCGATCGCGATGATCCTCGCCTGTCTCGCCGCGGGCCGGACGGTGTTCCTGCCATCGCCGGAACTCGGGCACGACGTGCTGGACCGGCTGTCACGGCGGGCCGGTTGTCCGGACCTGCTGACGACGGGGGACGGTCCGACGGACCTGCTGACGACGAGGGACGGTCCACCGCCTGCGGCCGCCGTGCCGCCGGACACGAGTCTTCTGCTCTCCACCTCGGGATCGACCGGTCTGCCCAAACTCGTGCCGCTCGGCGCCGCGGCCGTGGACCGGTTCACCGCATGGGCCGCTGAATCCTTCGGAATCGGACCGGGCACGAGAGTCCTCAGCCACGCACCGCTGAACTTCGACCTCGCCCTGCTCGACATCTGGGCCACACTGCGCCGGGGCGGCTGTGTGATCCTCGTCGACCCGGAACGGGCCGCCAACCCGCGCTATCTGGCGAAGCTCCTGCACGACACCCGGCCCGAGGTCGTCCAGGCGGTACCCATGTTCTTCCGCCTGCTCACCCAGGCGTCGAAGGACCCGAAGCGCATCGCCGATGTCAGGCACGTACTGCTGACCGGCGACCACGCCCCCCGCCCGCTGCGCGGCACGATCGCGCGGATGTTCCCGAACGCCCTGTTCCACAACGTCTACGGATGCACGGAGACCAACGACAGCCTGGTGCACTCGTGCACGGCCGAGGAGGCAGCCGAACGGGAGGTGCTTCCTCTGGGGCAGCCGCTCCCGGGAGTACACATGTACCTGCGAGAGTCGGACGCGGTCCTGGCCGGGCCCGGTATCGGCGAGCTGGTCGTCTCCACACCGTTCCAGGCTCACGGCTACCTCGGCTCCGAGGCGGCGGACGAGAGCTTCTTCCTGGAGGGCCCCGAGCCCGACGCGCGCAACTGGTTCCGCACCGGCGACCTGGTGCGGCGTACCCCCGACGGCGAACTGGCCCTGGTCGGTCGCACCGACTTCCAGGTCAAGGCCGCCGGCGTACGCGTGAACGTGGAAGAGGTGGAGCGGGTGATCCTCAGCCACGAGCAGGTACTCGACGCCGTCGTCGTCGCCGTACCCGACACCCTCGCCGGAACGCGTCTGTGCGCCCTCGTACGGACCCGCCCCGAGGTCGCACTCAGCGGCCTGAAGCTCCTCGCGCATTGTTCTGCCCGGCTCGCGCGACCGGCTGTGCCCACCGTGCGCCTCACACAGGACCCGCTGCCCGTCGGCCCGACCGGAAAGCCCGACCGGACCCGCATTCGCGACGCGTTTCGGACAGACCCGGCGCTCGCCTGACCTCCCGCGGGCCGGCGGCAGACGCCCTGTCACCTGCATGCCGTCCGGTTCCGCACCATGCCTGCACGCATGCCGCTCGATTCCTTGGAGACTCCTGCATGAGCCTGGAACGCGAGATCACCGAGCACATCGTGTCGACCTATCTTCCCGGCACTCCCGTCGACGAACTCGAGCCGTCACTGGACCTGTTCGACAGAGGAGTGGTGAGCAGTCTGCAACTGCTCGAACTCATCGAGTGGCTGCGCAGCCGGTATGCCATTCCGGTCGACGACCTGACGCTGTCTCCGCGGACGTTCCGCTCCGTGGCAGCGATACGGGAGTTCGTGGAGAACGCCCAGAAGCCCTACGCGCGAGTGGACGGGGAATTACGGGGATGATCGTCAGAAGGAAAGAAGGGGTGAAGACCGTCGACTGGGGCAACGGCCTCAGCTACCGCTTCCTCCTGCAGGGCGACCGGATGGGATTCACCGTCTGTCACACCGTGGTCCGGGCCGGCACCAAGTCGCTGCTTGAGTACCGGCGTCACCTGGAGGCCTGCTACTGCATCGCCGGGCGCGGCTGGGTCTCCACGGTCGACGGAGGCACTGCGCACGCACTGATCCCGGGCGTGCTCTACGCGCTCGACGAGCACGACGCGCACTTCCTGATCGCGGCCCCGGACGTTGATCTCGAGCTGGTCAGCGTCTTCAACCCGCCGCTCCAGGGCGATGAGCGGCACGCCCTGGACGAGGACGCGTTCTCGCAGTACTGAGGGAGCCTCGAGTGATTCGGTGGAGCGAGGAGCAGCAGGCGCTGCGGGCCGCGGCCGAGAAGGCCGGCGACACCGCGGGAGCCGATCATCTGGAGCGTGACGGTCCAGGCCGCTTCGCGTGGGACGGCTGGGCGCGACTGCGTGACATCGGCCTCTTCGGGGCGCCGTTCGACGCCGCATGGGGCGGGGCCGGTCTTGACCTGCCGACCACGATGTACGTCCTGGAGGGCCTGGGCCACGGGTGCCGCGACGCCGGTCTGACCTTCTCGGCCGTCACGCACATGGTCAGCACGGGCGTACCGGTGCAGCGTTTCGGCTCGCAGGCCTTGAAGGCGCGCTACCTGCCGGCCGTCTGCGCCGGGTCGCTGATCGGAGCACACGCGATCACCGAGCCGGAAGGCGGTTCCGACGTGCTGAACATGCGCACCACGGCCGTCGCCGATGGCGACGCGTTCGTGGTCAAGGGCACCAAGTCGTTCGTGAGCAACGGCCCGATCGCCGATCTGGTGGTCGTGTATGCACGTACTGCGGCGGCGGGTGCCCTGGACGGCATCACCGCGTTCCTGGTCCCGACGGACACACCTGGCCTCGCCGTCGGCGCACCGACCGCCAAGATGGGGCTGCGCACCTCGCCCACCTCGGAACTGTTCCTCGACGACGTCCGGGTGCCCCGCACCCACCTTTTGGGCGCGGTGGGTTCGGGATTTCTCGTCCTCGACGAGGTGATGAAGTGGGAGATCCTTTGCTCGTTCGCAGGCACCCTCGGTGAGATGTCCCACCGCCTTGAACGCTGTGTCGATCACGTCCGCAACCGAGTCCAGTTCGGTGTGAACATCGGCTCCAACCAGGCGATCTCACACCGGATCGTCGATATGCGGATGGACCTGGAGACATCCCGGAAGTGGCTCTACGACACGGCGGAGAAGTTCACCGACAAGCAGGGCATAGCCACCGACCTGGCCATCACCAAACTCGTGGTCAGCGAGGCGAACGTACGGTCCGCGCTGGCGGCGGTGCAGATATTCGGCGGAGCCGGATACAGCGCCGAGTACGGGATCGAGAAGGAGCTGCGGAACGCGGTCGCCGGGACCATCTACTCGGGCACCTCGGAAATGCAAAGGCAGCGCCTCGCCACGTTCATGGGCCTGCACAAGTCCCCTGCGGTGCAGGGCGGTTAGAGGAGTGCGCACATGACGGAAAGCCTCGGTGCGACGATGAGCCCGACGGAGTTCCTCGATCACGATTCGCCGGTGGTCGGCGAGTTCGTCGACCGGACCCTTTCGGGCACCGGCGCGGCCACGGCCACGGACCGGGCCGTCGCGCTGTACTACGCGGTCCGGGACGGCATCCGGTACGACGTCTACGACGCCGACCTGTCCCGCCGGGGGCTGACGGCGAGCGCGGTCATCGAGCGGGGTGCCGGATTCTGCGTCCACAAGTCCATCCTGTACGCGGCCGCGCTGCGCGCCGTAGGCATCCCCAGCCGGATCGTCTACGCGGACGTACGCAACCACCTCGCATCCCCGCGACTGCGGGAGCTGGTCGGGGGTGACGTCTTCCGCTTCCACAGCCTCACATCGGTCCACCTCGGCGGCGCGTGGCTCAAGGCGACACCGGTCTTCAACAAACTGCTCTGCCGCCTCTACGGCATCAAGCCGCTCGACTTCGACGGCCGGACGGACAGCCTCTACCACCCGTACGACGAGCAGGGGCGGCGGCACATGGAGTTCCTCGCCCTGCGCGGTGAGTTCGACGACGTTCCCTATTCCCTGGTCACCGATGGCCTCAGGCAGGCGCATCCGCTGCTCTTCGCGAGCGCGGACCGGACGGCTGCGGGCTCGCTTGCCGCGGAGGCCACTATTGCGGAAGGTTCCTGACATGCCGAGGACAAAGTTCTCGCTGGCCGATGCCGACCTGCCGACCCACTGGTACAACATCGCCGCGGACCTGCCGGGACCGCCGCTCGCACCGGCCCTCAACGCGCGGACGGGCAAGCCCCTGACGCTCGACGAGATGGCCCACACCATGCCGGAGCCGCTGATCGAGCAGGAGACCGGCACGGACCGCACCTACGAAATCCCGGAGCAGGTACGGGAGTTGTACGCGCTATGGCGGCCCTCCCCGCTGTTCCGCGCCCACCGCCTGGAGCGGACCTTGGACACTCCGGCACGGATCTACTACAAGTACGAAGGTGTGGCACCGACCGGCAGTCACAAGCCCAACACGGGTATCCCCCAGGCCTACTACAACCATCTGGCCGGCAAGACGGGCCTGGTCACCGAGACGGGCGCCGGCCAGTGGGGCAGCGCCACCGCGCTGAGCGCCTCGTTCTTCGGCATGGCCGCGAAGATCTACATGGTCAAGGTGAGCTACCGTCAAAAGCCGTACCGCAGGGCGCTGATGGAGACGTACGGCGCGGTCTGTGTGCCGAGCCCAAGCCCGGACACGGCGGTCGGCCGGGCCGTGCTCGCCGACGACCCGGACTGCCCCGGCAGCCTCGGCATCGCCACCTCGGAGGCGCTGGAGGCGTTCGCCCAGGACCCCTCGCTCGGCTATGTGCTCGGCAGCGGGGCCCAGCACGTCCTGCTGCACCAGACGGTGATCGGCCAGGAGGCCGTCCGGCAACTGGAGTTGGCCGACGACTACCCGGACATCGTGGTCGGCTGCGCGGGCGGCGGCAGCAACCTTGCAGGACTCGCGTTCCCCTTCCTGGGCGCCATGCTGCGCGGCGGCACACCGGTGCGGGTGATCGCGGCGGAGCCGGCCGCCTGCCCCACCCTGACCAAGGGCTCGATCGTGTACGACTACGCCGACACCGGTCGGCTCGGCCCGTTGTTCCGGATGCACTCGCTCGGCCATGAGTTCGTGCCGCCGGCCGTGCACGCCGGCGGGCTGCGCGCGCACGGTATGGCTCCGCTGATCAGCCGTGCGGTGGAGGACGGGTTGATCGAGCCCGTCGCCGTCGGCCAGGTCGCCTGTCTTGAGGCGGGCGTCACCTTCGCCCGCGCCGAAGGAGTCCTGCCGGCACCCGAGTCGACGCACGCCGTCCGGGTCGCCATCGACGAGGCGGTGCGGTGCCGGGAAGAGGGCGTCTCCCGGGCCATCGTGTTCGGCCTGTCCGGCCACGGCCACTTCGACCTGGCCGCCTACGACTCGTACTTCGCCGGTGAACTGACCGAAGCCGAGGCCGACGACAAGGCGCTGGCCCGGGCCGCGGCGAGCATCCCTCAGGTGGCCGCCGTATGACGACGACGGCCGCCGTCGTGGATGCCCACGGCATAGGGGCCTTCCTGCCGACGGCCTTGGCCCGGCACGGGGTCGCGTGCGTCCACGTGTGCTCCGACACCCCGGACCTCCAGATGGCGGGCCGGGCTGCCGGGGACTTCGCGGTGGAGATACGGCACCACGGCGATGTGGCCGCCACCGCCCGGGAGCTACGGACGCACGGTGTCGGCTTCGTCATCGCAGGGACCGAGTCGGGCGTCCTGCTCGCCGACCGGCTTTCGGCCGAACTCGGCACGCCCGGCAACGGCATGGCGCGGCCAACGGCCAGGCGGGACAAATACGAGATGACCACGGCCGTCCGCGAGGCCGGCCTGGCCGCCGCGGCGAGCATCGCCACCTCGTCCATGGCGGAGCTCACACGGTGGGCGCGGGACCACGACTCCTGGCCGGTGGTGCTCAAACCGAGGGCCAGCGCCGGTACGGACAACGTCCGTTTCTGCCACTCGGAGCAGGACATGAAGGAGGCGTTCGAGGCCGTCACCGCAGGCACCGACCGCTACGGCGGTCACAACACGACGGTGCTCGCCCAGGAGTACCTGCACGGTGACGAGTACTTCGTCAACACCGTCAGCCGCGGCGGAGCCCACCACATGGTGGAGGTGTGGAGATACCACAAGAGCCCCGTCGACGGCGCCCGTCCGATGTACGACTTCGAGGAGCCGGTGCCGCCGGAGGACCCGTCCGTCCGCATCGTCGTGCCGTACGCCCTGTCCGTCCTGGACGCGCTGGAGATCCGCAACGGGGCGTCGCACACCGAGCTGATCCTCACCGCGCGCGGCCCGGTACTGGTCGAATGCGCCGCGCGGGCCGGCGGATCGCACGCCCCCGCAGTGGTCTCGCGCTTCCTCGGCACCGACCAGCTCGACTGCATGGCACGGGCGATCGCCCGGCCCGAGGACCTCACCGAACGCCGGCTGCCGCGCTACCGGCCCCGGTCCCGGTTGCGGTACGTGACCCTCATCAACCCGTACGAGGCGGCGGTCCTTTCGGCCGAGCACCTGGCGGCCGTGCGGTCGCTCGACTCCTTCGTCGACCTGGTGCTCACCCTCCCGCAGGACGCACCGCTGCCCCGCACCGTCGACCTGTTCACCTCACCCGGCTACCTGTACCTCGCCGCCGCCGACACCGACCGGGTCGAGGCGGACTACCGGAGACTGCGCGACTTCGAGAAGAACGGCCTCTACGTCGCACCCCCGGGCGACCGGCCGGCCTGACCCGGCATCACCTCCCACCGAAAGGCACCCGCTCCCATGACCCAGACGACGTCCTCCCTCGACGGTCTCGCGGACTACCCGGCGGACTGGACGCACCACGCCAAGCGGATCTTCCCGGGCGAGCCCCTGCACCTGCCCGGAGCCTGTCTGAAGTGGTACGACGTCCGAGGCGCCGACCAGGAAGCCACCCCCGAAGTCAGCGCGGAGGCACGGGACTTCCTCGCAACGGAGGTCGTGGCCGAACGGCTCGAGTTCCGCCAGGAACTGGGGTTCGTCCTGCTGCACCGGGACGGCGCCAAGTACTTCATGCTCGTCTGCGTCTGGCGGGACAAGAACGAGATGTGGCAGGGCCTGTACTACAAGGACGACGCGGGCTTCCTTCCCTACCCCCCGAAGGCCGGCTTCCTGCGGCCCACCCAGAGCATCGAGGAACTCGACGCCACCGCCCACGAGCGGCGCGGCTGGTCCCGCTACCTGCTCTCGGCCCGCGACCACGCCGCCAAGCAGGCGTACATCGACGACCTGTGCACCGGCGAACTGGTCTAGTTCACATGTCGACGCCATGGGAGCATCCGCGGACCCCCGCACTCCGTGCGCCCGGCGGCCGCAGGCTGGTCGTCCTCGGCGTGGCCGCCAGCGATTGCCACGTGGTGGCCAATCAGCTCATCGCTCATTTCCTGGGCGAGATCGGGTTCCATGTGGTCAACCTGGGCGCGTGCACCTCCGTAGAGGAGTTCGCCGATGCCTGCACGCAGCACCCGGAGGCCGAGGCGCTCCTGATCGGCAGTCTCAATGGCCATGCCCACGACGACCTGCGCGACCTGGCGGATGCCAAGTTGTCGGGACGCATCCGCTGCCCGGTCGTGGTCGGCGGGAACTTGTCGGTGGGCAGCCGGAAAGACCCATCGGCCCTGGCCCGGCTGTACGCCTGCGGCGTGGACCGGATCGTGGCGGACCCCGCCGACCTGCCCGCCGTACTGGACGAACTGCGCGCCGCCCGGGCCACGGACGGGCGGTTTGCGCAGCCGGCCGCGTCATGAACCGGCCCAGTTCCCTCACCTCGGCGGGGCGCCGGGGGCAGCGGCGCGGCGCCGGAGTGGCCAGAGCCCTGCCCGATCTGCGGGAGACCGTCTCCTACATCGCCTCGCTGGGCAAACCCACTGTGGCGCAGGTGCTCGGCGAGGTGCGAGCCCGGCGGCGGGTGGCCGTTCAGCCTCGATGCGGAGTGGGCGGCCACAAAGAGATGAAGGCGCTGTTGCTCGACCTGGAGACTGAGGCCGAACCCGACGTCCTCACCGTGACCATCGACTCCCACACCCGGCTGCGGCGCTTCGAACAGGCGGCGCACACCCTCGCCACGCGGCCGGAGGACCTCAACGGCTATCCACTCGTCGCCCACGGGTGGCGCCGAGGCCGGGAGCTCAACGAGGCGGTCGCGGCGCCGCTGGAGGTGCGGCACGGCTCGCCGGACCCCCGGATCCTCTTCGACGTCTCCCTCGCCAGCGGCATCACGTCGTTCGAGGGGGGCGGGATCTCGTACAACTTGCCCTACGCGAAGGCAGTGCCGCTGGCCGAGTCGCTGGCCGCCTGGCAGGCCGTGGACAGAAGGTGCGGGGAACTGGCCGAGGCGGGGGTCGTGGTCGACCGGGAGCTCTTCGGCACCCTGACGGCCGTGCTGGTGCCGCCGTCGGTCAGCCTGGCTGTGAGCGTCCTTGAGGCGGTGCTCGCCGTCGGCGCCGGGGTGCGGTGCGTCTCCGTCGCCTATCCGCAAGGCGGTCATCTGGCCCAGGACGTGGCCGCACTGGAGGCCATCCCGGCGCTGGTCGCGAGATACCTGCCGGCGGGCGTCGACGTCCACCCCGTGCTGCACGAATTCATGGGCGTCTTCCCCCGGCTCCGCCGCAACGCAGAAGACCTGATCCTCTATGGCGCCCTGGTGGCAAGGTTGGGCGGCGCCTCCAAGATCATCGCCAAGACCCACCAGGAGGCGCTGGGCATCCCCGGCGCACGCGCGAACATCGAGGGGCTCAGGCTCGCCGACCGGTGCAACTCCCCGTTGCTCGGATTCCTGTCCGTGGACCGGGACCAGGTACGCCGTGAGCGGGAGTGGATCCTCGCCGAGGTCGAAGAGATCGTCGAACCGGTCCTGGCACACCGGGACTTGATTCCGGCGATTGTCGAGGCCTTCGAACGGGGCACCCTCGACATCCCGTTCAGCGCCAGCCGGTTCGCCCGGTCCCGGGTCATCCCGAAGAGGGACCCCGAGGGAGCCGTCCGCTACCTGTCCGCCGGCGGCCTTCCACTGTCCGTCTGCTCGCTGGCCCGCCACCGGGAACTGCTGCGCCTGCCCGCGAGACCCGGCCTGCCGGCCCGCCTGTTCGCCGATCTGACCGCCGACATCAACTACTTCCCGAACCTGTTCAACGAGGAGTCCTCGTGACGAATCCGAAACGCATCCTCCTCGTCGGAGGCCCGGGGTACCAGCTCCAGAAGGCCAAGGACCTGGGTCTTGACGTCGTGTACTGCCAGTTCGAGCAGGACTTCGCTCCCGAACAGCGGGGCCTGGTCGACGACGTCCTCCTCACCGACTACACCGACTGGACGACCCTGCGGCCGCTGGTGGAAGAGGCGTACGAGAAGTGGGGCTTCTCGGCCGCCGTCTCGCTGACCGAGCCCGGCCTCGACCCCGTCGCGCGCGTCAACGACCTGCTGGGTCTTGGCGGAACGCCGTACGAGGTGAGCCATCGGTTCACCGACAAGTGGCTGATGCGCCGCCGCCTCGCCGAGACGGCGCACGACGGCCTGCTGCCCGTGGCCGCGGAGCTGGTGGACGGCCACGAGAGCCTCGTCCGGTTCGGCGCGGCACACGGCTACCCGTTCATGGTCAAGCCCACCAACGGCACTGCCAGTTTCGGCGTGATGGTGGTGCGGGACGGCGCCACCACCGAATCGGTCTGGCGTCAGGTCCAGCACCTGCGGGTCGGCTCCGGGCATCCGCTGATCGACGCCTACCGGATCGACCGTTTCGTCATGGAGGAGTACGTCGAGGGACCGCTCTACAGCGCCGAGGCGTTCAGCTTCGGCGGCCGCCACGTGGTGATGGCCGTGACGGAGGCGATCACGGAGAAGTCGAACCACGTCCATGTCGGACACGCCATCCCGGCCCGGCTCAGCCCTGACGTCGAGCAGGCGGTCGCCGACACGGCGGTGGCGTTCCTCGACGCCATGGGCTTCCGGGACGGCCCCACGCACACGGAGATCATCCTCGGCCCGCGCGGCCCGGTGATCTGTGAGTCGCAGAACCGGGTCGGCGGCGCGCTGCTGACCGACATGATCGAGGACGTCTACGGGCACGACCCGATGTCGATGGCCATCGGCTGGCCGGTTGGCCTGGTGGAATCGCTGCCGGAGCGGCCGGTGCCGCACGGGGCAGCAGCCAGTTGGCTGCTGCTGGCCGACGAGGGACGGGTGGACCGCGTCGACGGCCTCGACACGGTGCGGGCGGAACGGGACACGGTGGCGGTCGACCTGTGGGTCGGCCCCGGCGACCTGGTGCGGCCGTTCGCCGGTCAGTGGGACGGCCTTGGACACGTGGCCACCCGGGGCCCTGACACGGACACCGCCGTCGCCCGGTCCCGCCGGGCCGCCGGCCGGCTCGTGATGCACACCCGCCCGGAATGACGGTCGTGGGTCGATCACCGGCAACAGGTCCGGCGACGAGCCGGCCCACCCAAGAGGCATGGAAGGGGACCTTACTGATGGGCCGTCCGATCCTCAGGTGCACCGTATGACGGCATCTGCCGATCCGCAGCACCCGGCCGCCGAGGCACGACCGCGGCTGCTGAGCCGGGCGCTGCTGATGCGCTTCGTCACGGTCGTCGGCGCCTCGGCCAGCTTCTTCCTGCTGCTCTCCGTTGTCCCGATGTACGCGCAGAGCGTGCCGGGTCGAGGCAGCGACGAGGCGGGCCTGGCCACCGGCGCGCTGATGCTGGCGACGGTCGTCGGCGAGCTGATGGCCCCGTGGCTCGCCGCACGCTGCGGCTATCGCGTGGCGCTGGGCGCGGGGCTGCTGTTGCTGGGTGCTCCGGCGCTGGTTCTGACGGTGTCGCAGAGCATGGTGTGGATCGTCGCGGTGTGTCTCGTCCGCGGTCTCGG
The DNA here is from genome assembly GCF_040686095.1 of Streptomyces sp. NPDC086554. NCBI lineage: Bacteria > Bacillati > Actinomycetota > Actinomycetes > Kitasatosporales > Streptomycetaceae > Streptomyces > Streptomyces sp. NPDC086554. The sequence continues at coordinate 433,141 of NZ_JBFBJK010000003.1, read as the reverse complement.
CTTCGCGTTCACCGTCGTGGCGGGCGGGGCGTTGACGGTGTCGCTGATCCCGCCCGAGCGTCGGGGCGAGGGTCTTGCCCTGACCGGCATTGTGGCCGGTGTGCCGTCGCTCGTGGGTCTGCCGCTCGGGGCGTGGCTGGCCTCGCACACGGGATACGGGCCGGTCTGCGCGGTGGCGGCCCTGCTCGCGCTGGTCTCCATCGCCGCCGTACCGGGCCTGCCCGACCGGGAGGCGTCTGCGGGCCCGCCCCTCGGTGTGTTCGCGGGGGCCCGTTCCGGCGCGATCACCCGGCCTGCGGTCGTCTTCGCGGTGACGGCGCTGGGCGCGGGGATCGTCGTCACGTTCCTGCCGCTGGCCATGGCATCGCGCCATTCCGGCGTGGTCGCCGCGGCGTTGTTCGTCCAGCCGGCCGCCGCGACAGTCTCGCGCTGGTTCGCCGGCCGACACGGCGACAGGCACGGGCCCGCCGGACTGGTCATGCCGGGGCTGCTCGCCTCGGCTGCCGGCATTCTCGTCGTCGCTCTCACAGACGTCCCCATCGCGGTCGTCGTGGGCGTGGCCGTGTTCGGGATCGGCTTCGGCATCACCCAGAACGCGACCATCACGCTGATGTACTCCCGGGTCCCGCCCTCCGGGTACGGGACGGTGAGCGCCCTGTGGAACGTCGCCTACGACGCGGGTATGGGCATCGGCGCGGTCGGCTTCGGCGCGGTGGCCGGCCTGACCGGCTACCCCTGGGCGTTCGTTCTGACCGCAGCCCTGATGCTGACGGCCGTCGTCCCGGCCTGGTGGGACCGAGCGGCAGTGGGCAGGCAACGTACAGCGACCAGGGAGGAGCAGCGGTGAGCGGCGGGGGCCGGGTGGTGGACGGCCGCCGGGGCGCGTCGGAGGTGTCAGTCGAAGAGGTCGGTCTCGTCCCGGACGATCTGGTCGCGCAACGGCTGGAAATTGACCCACGCGAACGCGTCGGTGCCGATGTCACGGCACGTCGCCGCGGCCGTTTCGTGGTCGATGTGCACCACCTTGCCCGCCGCCTTGGCCAGCAGCTGAGCCTGGGAGGAACGTTCCATGGTGACGAACCACCATGCGGCGGCCTCCACCGAGCGCCCCACGGTGAGGATCCCGTGGTTGCGCAGGATCACTGCCTTGTGGCCACCGAGGGCGCGAGCGATGCGGCGGCCCTCCTCCGTGTCGTCCACCAGACCGTTGTACTCCTCGTACAGGCTGTGATCCTCGTAGAACGCGCATACGTCCTGGGTGATCGGCTCCAGTTTCTCGCCCAGTGCGGAGAGTGCCTTGCCGTGCAGGGAGTGACTGTGTGCGGCCGCGACCACCTCGGGGCGCGCGGCGTGGATCTGCGAGTGGATCGCGAACGCGGCCTCGTTGATGTCGTACCGGCCGTGCACCACATCGCCCGCGGAGTTGACAAGGACCAGATCACTGACCCGGATGTGCTTGAAAGACATTCCGTACGGGTTTACCCAGAAGTGATCGGTGTGTTCAGGATCGCGAGCCGTAATATGGCCGGCTATTCCCTCCTCGAACCCGAACTTTCCGAAGAGTCGAAATGCAATGACCAGACTCTCCTGACGGTGGCGTCGCTCTACCGCGAGATCCTCGAAAATCCGCGGCGTCCGCAAGGCCAGCTGGTCCCTCGGTATCGGTTTCAGATCTACGAGACTCACTCAATCCTCCTTCGGGAAGGTGGTTCGGCGAAGTCATCATGCCGTATTCGTCCGCCGCCGACCAGTGGATTCCGGAAAGTTCCGGGACCGGGCGGCGACGATCGACTGGCGTGAAATGCGGTGTTGGCCGGAAAGGATGCGGGATACGCTTCCGGCGGCCTTTTCGGGGACGTTGATCCGTGCTTGTCGATCACTGATACACGCTTGCCGATCCACGCTTGTCAGTCCGTTCCGAAATATGGGTAGCAAGGGAGAAAGCAGTGCCGCAGTCGAAGCCGCATCTGATCCTGGTGGACGCGCCTCCCGGACCGGGATTACCGGACATCCTGGGCGCCCTGCGGGGCGTGGCCCGCTGCAGTGTCGTCACGCTGCGATGGGGCACACGGGAGGACCAGGACCGGCGGGTCGGGCAGTTGGCGGCACTCGGTCCCGTCCAGGTCGTCGAGCGACCGGATCAGGCCATCGACGAGGTGCTCCGAATCGCCTCTCGGCCCGAGTCCGTGGACGGCGTCCTCTGTCTGAGCGAGCTGGTGAGCTACCACGCAGCCGTGGCAGCCGCCGCCCTCGGGCTGCCGTCCAACCCGCCCGGTGCGACCGCTCGCCTGCGCCGCAAGGACCTGCAGCGAGAGGCGTTGCGTGCGGCGGGGGTGCCGTGCCCGGCGTTTGCCGTCGTGTCCGACGAGGACGGCCTCAAGTCCGCCGCCGCAGACCTGACGTTCCCGGTGGTGCTCAAGCCTGCCGTCGGTGTCGGCAGCCTCTGCGTGACCCTCGTGCACGACCTGCCCGAGCTGGTCGCAGCCTTCCGGCGGGCCGCCGGGATGTACGCGACGGACCCGCGCGTCATCGGTGCTCCGCCGGTGTTCATCGTGGAGGAGGTCATCGAGGGCGACAACTGGCACGCCGACGACCGCATGGGCACCCGGGTCAGCGTCGAGTCCCTGATCGACGACGGCACGGTCCACCACCTGGCGGTCACCGACAAGCTGCCCCTTGCGCCCCCCTTCCGGGAAGTGGGGGACGTGATGCCGTCCGGTCTGCCGGAGCCCCGGCTCACGGAGATCCGGCAGGCCACCTCCGACTCGCTGCGGGCCCTGGGCGTCACCCGTGGTGCCACCCACACGGAACTCATGCTCACTGCCTCCGGCCCGGTCGTCATCGAGGTCAACGGGCGTATCGGCGGGGGCGTTTCCGAACTCCTTCGCGCGGCCGCCGGGTACGACATCGTGGAACAGCTGGCACGGATCGCGCTCGGACAGCCGCCGGCGGGCCTGCCGCCGTTTCGCGGCCACGCCTTCTACTACACGCCACAGCCGCCGCAGGGAGAGTACGAGGTCGTCGAGATCGGCGGCGAGGAGAAGATCGCCCAGCTCCCGGGCGTACTGGAGGTGGTACGGGCCAAGCGGCGCGGGGACCGGCTTGTCGCGGACGAGGGGACCATCTCGCACCCGTTCCGGGTCCTTGCGACGAGCGAGGACTTCGGCGACTTCTTCACCCGGCTGAAGGCGATCGAAGACGCCATCACCCTGGAACTGGTCCCGCTACGACAGCGTTCCGGTCCCGCCACGCCATGAGGCAGTACGCCGAACTCTTCCACCGCCCGGGGCTGAGACAAGCCGAGTTCTTCTCGGTCCTGGGCCGGTTCGGCTACGTCGCGTGCGGTCTTGGAGCCCTCTTCCTGGGGACCGCCCGCCTCGGCATCGGCGTCGGTGGTCTGGGCGCCGGCGGACTGACACTCGGGGTCGCCGTCGGCAGCCCCATCGCAGGACGGCTGAGCTCCCGGTACGGCACCTCCGCGGTCTACGCCACGATGGCCTGCGTCAGCGTGTCGGGCACCGCGCTGGCGCTGGCCGGTGCAGACGGCCGGTCGGTCCGTTCGTTCGTCGCCGGCTGCTGCGTCATCGGCATGACGACGCCGCCGATCGGGGCGGCCATGCGCGCGCTGTGGCCGAAGTCGGGGACGCCGGAACGACTGCGGGGTACGGCGAACTCCTTGGAGTCCGTGGTCACGGAACTGCTCTTCGTCGTCGCGCCGCCGGTGACCGGAGTGCTGGCCGCCGTCCACCCTGGACTGGCTCTGGCCGTCGCCGACGGCTGCGTCGTCGTCGGAGGGGTGGGGCTTTCGTGCACGCGGCTCGTACGGGAGTGCCTGGGCCCGGACGGTGGTCCCCGGCGCCGGCGCTCCTCCCGGGGGGCTTCGCTGCCGGTGGCGTGGCTGGTGGGCGTCGGCGGGGTGACGGCGGCCGTGACCGGAGCCATGGACGTGTCCGTCGTGTCGGTGCTTGACGAGGCGGGCGACGCGGAGGCAGCGGGGTTCGTGCTGCTGGCGCCCGCACTGGCGAGTGTGCTGAGCGGCATCGCCTACGGGTTGCTGCCGACCGAACCGGCGCCCGGCCGCCGATTCGGTCGGCTGCTGCTCGTGTGGGTACCCCTCTTCGCTCTCGTCGCCCTGCAGTCAGATCCCTGGCTGCTCGCGGGCGCCCTTTTCCTCGCCGGTATTCCTATGGCCGCGATCGGAATCGAGGAATTCAATCTGCTCAGCCGGGTCGCCGACTCGGAGGCGCGGCTGCAAGAGGTGTTCACCTGGGCAGGTTCCAGCGCGAACATCGGCGTGGCCTGCGGAAGCGCGCTGGGCGGCTATGCGGCGGAGCACGCGGGCAGTTCCGTCGGCAGCTGGGTTCCCGCGGCAGCGGTGGCGACGGCCTGCGCACTGTATTTCGCTGGCGCTCGCCGGTTCCGCCGGGAAATTTCCGCTGAAATCGACATCCCAGCGAAATGAAAAAGTCAACGCTCCTGGTAAGAGGTAGGAAATGGCACATCCTCACATACTTGTTCTCGCCGGAAACGCCCGCATTCTTGAGAAGGCGGCGAACCTCGGTCTGCGCGTCACGAATTTTGAGAAGCCCGGCACATTCGACCCGCAGGTGGCTCAGTACTGCTCCCAGCTGCATCTCTTCGACTTCCAGAACATCCGGCTCGTGACGGAGCTGGCCCGGGCGCTCCACTCCGTCGACCCCTTTTCCAGGATCATCACGCACAGCGAGATCGGGCAGGTGATCTCCGGGCACCTCAACACGACCCTGGGACTCCCGGGCAACGGCCTGGAGGTCACCCGGACCCTGCACAACAAGCTGGCGCTGCGGGAACGGCTGAACGACAAGGGCCTCGGGCCCGTTCCCGCCGCCCCAAGGACCACCCGCGAGGAACTCCGCGCCTTCGTGGCCGAGCACGGCAGCGCGGTCGTCAAACCGCTGATGGGCTCCGGGAGTCTGGGCGTGCGCAAGATCCACTCGATCGACGAGGTGTCCGAGATCTGGGAGTGGATCGACTCGTACGGCGTCGGCGAGTTCATGATCGAGGCGCTGCTGACCGGCGAGGAGCTGAGCGTAGAGACCTTCTCCCTCGCCGGACGCCACACCGTCCTCGCGGTCACGGGGAAGGACACGAGGGACGGCTTGATCGAGCAGGGGCACGTCGTGCCGGCGCCGCTGGGCGAACGGGACACGGCCTCAGTCAGCGAGTTCACCTGTGAAGTGCTGGACGCGGTGGGCCTCGTGGACGGTGTGGCCCACACCGAGATCATGCTGACGGCGCAGGGGCCGCGGGTGATCGAGTCACATAGCAGAGCCGGAGGCGACCGCATCAGCAAGCTCGTCGAGCTGGCCACCGGGATCGACCTTGAGGCCCTGCCGTTCCGGGTGGCCGCCGACCCGGACTTCACCGTTCCGGTCCCCCGGCTGCGTGGCGGGGCGGCTGTCCAGTTCCTCGATGTGGCGCCGGGCCGGATCACAGAGGTGTCCGGAGTCGACTCCGCCCGAGCGGCGGAGGGGGTGGTGGAACTGAGCGTGCGGGCCGAGGTCGGGGGCGTCGTCCGGCCCGTGCAGTGGTCCGACGACAGGCGTGGCCATGTTCTGGTGCAGGCACCCACCGGTGAGGAGGCCGTGCGGCGCGTCCAGGAGATCGCCGAGTCGGTTGTCATCCGGACCACACCGGTGGCCGACGAACCCGCGCCGACCATGGGGGAGGTCCTCGCCGAGGCCCACGAAGCGCTGGATCCGTTCTCATGACGGAGGTCTCCTGCTCCACGGTCGAAGAGCAACGCGCCCTCATCGCAGGTATGGACCGGACCATCGCCGCACTGATGGGACAACGTACAGAAGCGGCGCGCCGGTTGGGCGAGCTGCGCACGGCCATGGGTTGGCCGAAGTCCGAGCTCGCCTGGGAGAATGAGGCCCTGTGGCGCTACCGCGCCGAGTTGGGGCCACTGGGCGTCCGGCTGGGACTGCTGCTCTTGGAGATGGCGCGCGACACCCCGGACGGACAACCGGAATTCCCTGCACATCGTAAAGACCTCGCGGCCTGTCGTTCCGGTCGGGGAGGACGAAAGGAGCCGGAAGTGAACGCGGCACTCGAGCTGCGCCAGGCGCGCGTCTCTGATCACCGTGCGATGGTCGGGTGCGTCCAGCAGTGGTGGAGTGACTCCCGCACGCCTGCTCAGGCCCGCGAACTGTCTCTGCTGCTGCCGAAGCTCTTCCTGCAGTTCTTCTCCGGGACCAGTCTGGTGCTGGAGGATGATGCAGGCATCAGAGCGTTCCTCATCGGCTTCTACGCCGCGGACAATGAGGAGGAGGCCTACATCCACTTCGTAGGAGTCGATCCGACACTGCGCGGGCAGGGCCTCGCTCGCAGGCTCTACACGGCATTCCTCCAACGCGCTGCCGAAGCCGACCGCCGCGAGGCACGTGCGATCACCTCGCCGGGCAACACCGGTTCCATCGCGTTTCACCAGGCTATGGGGTTCGCTCTCGAGCCGGGCGATCGCGACGTCGACGGCTTGCCCGTGTGCATCGACTACGACGGTCCGGGACAGGACCGAGTCTGCTTTTACAGGAAGATCGCGCCCAAGTAGGCAATCGCGGCGGCATGAGATGTCCTGAGGATTTTCCAACCTCATGCTGACGCGTGATGCAGGACGAGGATGGCGTTCACGGTGTCGGTGATGCGGTTCGTGGCCGACGCACCGGATCTTGACGTGGGTGCTGTTGTGCCGTCGCTTCCATCGCTTCAGTCGATGGCCCCGGAAGCGAACGCGGACGAGCAGGCCGGCACCTTGGTAAGCCGATGCTCAGCGCTCCGCCGCCGTGTCCCGCCTGATGGTGTAGTCGATCGACGTTGAGTAGTGCGCCGGTGTGCTCTGGCTGATGATGTCCGCTCCCTGCGCATGGGCGGGCCACCGGCCTTCTTGCCGCCGGGCCCTCCCAAGCCGCCGCCAGTGCGCTGGCCAGCGGCAACTCAAACGCTCCAGCCGAATGCGGCACCAAACGCAGCGGCGGCGACAGCGACAAGACCGGAAACCCAGGCTGCGTCGTCATCACCTACACCACCTGACGCAGGTGGTGTCCCATGTGATGCCGTAGTCGATCGATCGGCCGTTGTGTTGGTGGTGTGCACAACGCTGTACGTGTGGCCGGGCGAGGCCCCGCCGAGCGCGGCGTCACCGGCAGCAACGTCCAGGGCTGCGGATCAGAGGTGCGGTTCAAAGATGCCGACGGCAGACCAACGGTCTGACCAGCCAGTCTCAGATTCGTGGCGGACCTGCGGCGACTGGATTGGATGTCAACGAGTCTGCCGGTACTCCCGACCATGCCGCCGCGGCTGTCCCCCGGAGGTCGGCCGTAGCCGGGCACAGCGAATGGCTGAACTTCACGGCACCGCCGCGCGCCAGTTCCCCACTCAGGTGTACGGGCGTTGAAAGTGCTGAAATGCGACTTCGACAGGTTACCGATTCATCGACAGCGCCTGGCCTCACGTCGCCAAGCCGCAGAACTGTACTCGGTCTCAGCGGTGCGGTGCTTGCGACAGCAGCGCTCAGCGTCCCAAAGGCCCTTGCCGCTGGCCGGGACAGCGCCCCGGACGTTCTGGGCGATCGCTTCAACCTGGCCGACTCCGGCGCCCGCCTGATCCACGAGAAGACGCTGCATCACGCGACGGTGATGCAGTCCTTCGCCTTCGACGAGCTCCACGGGCACGTCTACGCGCTCCAGGTGATCCCCAGCGAGGTCCAGCTCCCGGGCGAATCGCGCACCTACGATCATGCTGAGCGGCGCGCTGCCGGTGACCTTTGCCTGAACCGGCTGTCGATGCGCGGCGACGTGCTGGGCAAGATGTACCTCAAGGGCTTCGGCCACGGCACCGCGATCAGCGTGGACAGCTCCCGCCGCAGCCGGGGCGGAGCCGTCACGCTGTGGGTCGAGTGCGATGCCAACCCGGCCTCCGGGTTCGGGCGCGCGATCGGCCGCTTCCCGTACGCCGAGAACACCGTGCTGCACAGCGCCGACCGCCGTGTGACCGTCTACCGCCCGCACCCCGGCTCGACCGCCAACTGCGCCGCCCTTGACCTGAACAACCGCCGTCTGCTGCTGCGCCACGGGCTCCCCGAGCGCCGTCGCTACGCGCTCTACAACCTGGACGCCTTCACTGCCGGGGTCTTCTGGCCGCTGATCGACTTCGTTCAGCCGGGCATGGACCTCGGCCTGCCCTTTCAGGGCATGACACTGGACGGCGACTACGCGTACCAGTTGATGGGCTCCGGCCGCGACGCCAACCGCTCCTCAGAGCCGGACAACACGGTGCTGCTGCACTGCATCGACGTGCGCACGGGGGCGGTAGTGCAGGAGCACAAGTCCCAGGCCGGCTACGGGCTCACGCACCGCGAGCCCGAAGGCCTTGCCGTGCTGCACGGGCCCCGGGCGAGGGAACCGCAGCTGTGCATGGGCTTCGCCTCGGGCCCGCCCGGCGGACGAAAGTTCTCCCTCTACGGCCTGCCCACCCTTAGCCATGGCGCCCACCTGGCGGCCACCGAAACGGCCGTACCTGACGAGCCTCCTCGAACCTGACCGACACACAGTCCGGCCTCCGGCGGCCTGGACAGCTCCATGACATGGGCATTCACGCTTGTCTCATGGGAGTTGCGGATGACCTTGACGCCGAAGTGGTGGTCCATGCCGAGGGCGAGGTCGAGGACGTCGGTCCAGCCGTACGTGGTGAGGAGCTCGGTGGTGGCCTGCTTGGCGTCGGCGTGGTCGGAGGCGACGAACATGGTGTGGTCGCCACCGCCGATGGCCTTGGGGTCGACGACGGCGTCCTGTTCCTGGGTGACGAAGGACTTGAACCTTGGTGTGGGGCAGGACGCGCTGGAACTGCTCGGCGAGGCTGTCGGTGTCGCAGGGGTCGAGCTTGGGGAAGCAGGGTCACGGCAGCAGCCGTCCATGGACTCGACCAGAGTGGACTCGCCGAAGAGGCCCACACCTCCGCGCACTTGACCTCTCGGAGCGTCAACTCCCGTCGCCCGGCAGTGGCGGCGTCGAAGTGGGCATGGCCGTCGATGTCCTCGGAGAGGAAGCAGGGCAGGCACTGAGCGCCCCAGGTCAGCTGACACCCGGAAGTCCCTCGCTCCCCGACACGCCATCCACAAACCTCAATCGTCTCCTGATTGGGAACAGCGTCCCTTTCGCGCTCACCGCCTACGGCCAGGCGGTGAACACATGGCATGCGGCGTCCGTATCACTGATTGAGTACGCGACCGCATCCCCGTCATACGACGGGGCCGACCGCTGAAGGGCAGGGATCGAAGATGCTGCGACCAACCAGATGGACGACCCGGGGTGGGCTCCTCGTAGCCGGAGCAGTCGCCGCCCTGCTGGCCGTCGCTACGCCCGCAACCGCCGGCTCGGCAGCACTTTACTGCGGCGCCGGCCGCGGGCCGACAGCCGAGGTCGCGGTCCAGGGCGCGATCGACGACGCCCAAGTCTCGGCGAGCGGGGACGGCAGGTTCCAATGTGAACTCGATGGTGAGCCCCAGGTCTTCGAGGTCTTCGACGACCCGAACTACGGCCACATCTTCCGGGCAAGCGTGACCATGTCCTGCGAGTGATCTCATCGATTCTGTGTGCCCCGGCGCGCGATCGTCGGGGCACCATTCGGAGCATGCGCGGTGAGGTGCGGCCGTGTTGGCCCTGGAAGGGAGTCCCCCGGACAGGCGACGCACCTCCTCCAGGGGACCAGCTCACTGCCGCGGACCTTCGAGTTCATGAGTTGCACGTGACCTTCGCTGTTGACCATGCACGCACCGTCGACGGCTCTGCCGTGCACTCCCATCGGTTGGGTTGTGGCGATGGCGGGACGGGGATGTGGCTCGTCTGTCCACAGCACGCTCGGACGCTCGAGGGCAGTCGGCATCTGGACCGACGCCCGGAGTCACCGGACATCAAGACAGAAGACTCCGGCGGCGCCCCCGCGCGGCCACGGCCCAGACGAGAAGTTCGCGTACAACGCAGGCCAACTCGCCGCGAAGCCACTCCCCTTGTGTGCCGCCGACGTAGGTCGCCCGTCCGGCGTCTCGCTTTGCGAGCTCATAAGACGCCCCCCGACGTCGACGTCGAACGGCATGGGCACCGGGGGGATGAAGAGTTGGACGTCGGCGTGCCTCAACTCGATGTGGTCGAAGGGAAGCAGACCCCGGAGGCGCGCGATTGGGAGGGCCGGCTGCATGTCCGGCATGCGGCCGCGGTGGATGAGAAGGGCAAGGATCGCGGTCGGCGACAACAGCTCATCCCAGTCGGTCGCGTTCGCCCAGGTCACCGATCTCCAGTCCGTCGAACGGGCAGTGTCAGTCCGGGCGCAGTCCGGCCGAGTCGGGAGGCTGACCTCACCGCTCGTACGAGGGCGGGGTGCGAGTCCGGGTAGGACTCACTCTCGGGCGCCGCTGTCACGACGACGGCTTCCTCTGATCGACTGTATTCAACGATCAACCCGACGACAGCCTGCGCCAGCCAGCCCCCGCCTGAATCTCCGCGTCAGCGCAGGAGGTGAGTACTCGGCATCGTCCGGCCTCCTCCTGCAGAGACTCTCTGTCGCTGGAAGAAGCCGGAATCCGCTGGTTCTTCAGACATGGCCCGACGCAACTGTGCCGGGGTCAGTCAGTGCTGCGGCAGCACCCTTCCGCGGTTTCGCTTGTTGACGGCCCGCCAACTGAAGGGGGCGCGGCGCCACTTCCGCTCGTAGGAAGGCACGTACAAAGCCCGACGGTGCGCCCTGATTGCCCTCGCCGAAGCGGTCGAGGACATGGGTCGCACCCAGGTCCCGCAGCCCGCCGCCGCGAGTACGTCCGCAGGTAAACTGAATTCCGACCGGCTGCCGGGGTGAGCCAACGGCCCACCGGGCTGGTGTAGATGGACACGTCCGGAGAGTGCACGGCGAGGCCCATGCCAGCCACGCTGCGCTCAATGGTGAAGTCGCAGCAGCACGCTCCGCTCACTCATCCGCTCTGCGGCGACCCTGCCAACGCCCTCCCCGACCAGGACTCTTCGGTGAAGACTCACGCCTAGGGAAGCCCCTTCACGTTATCCCCGAACGTCCACCCCTTGGACCCGTCCCAGTTGATGGACCACGTCATCAGGCCCTTCAGCGCCCCGTTGTAGTGGTTCCACGCCTGGGCCACCAGGTTCGGGGCCATGTAGCCGCCGCCCGCGCCGGGTTGGGCGGGCAGGCCCGGGACCTGTTTGTCGTAGGGGACCTTGATTGTGGTGCCCTGGACGACGAGGCCCTTGTTCAGGCAGTCCGTCTGGGCGGTGAAGCCTTCGACGGTTCCGGCGGAGTAGGAGTCTCCGGAGCAGCCGTACATGCTGCCGTTGTAGTACTGCATGTTCAGCCACCAGAGGCGGCCGTTGTCCGCGTACTTCTTCACGATGGGGAGGTAGGCACCCCAGATGGAGCCGTACGTCACGCTGCCTCCGGTGACGTACGCCGTCTCGGGGGCCATCGTCAGGCCGAAGTTGGAGGGCATCTGCGCGAGTACGCCGTCGATGATGCGGATGAGGTTGGACTGCGAGGCGGACAGGTTGGTGATGTTTCCGCTGCCGACCAGGCCGGTCTCGATGTCGATGTCGATGCCGTCGAAGTTGTACTTCTTCAGGATGGGCACCACGGTCTCGACGAACCGGTCGGCGACCGTGCTCGAGCTGAGGTCGATACCGGCCGTCGCGCCGCCGATCGACATCAGGATCGTGGCGCCGTCCGCCTTGGCCTGGCACATCTCGGCGGGCGTGGCGACCTTCACCGTCGAGTCCATGCCGTCCTCCCACAGGACGGTGCCGTCCGAGCGGATGACGGGGAATGCGGCGTTGATGACGTTGTAGCCGTGCTCGCGGATGCGGGTGTCGGTGATGGGGGTCCAGCCGAACGGCGGATGTACGCCGTTGGCGGCGCCGTCCCAGTTCTCCCAGTAGCCCTGGAGCACCTTACCCGCGGGCTTCGACTTGACCGCGCAGGTCTCGTCCTGGACGGTACGGCGGCCCTGGGCGGTGCGGCCGTCCTGCGACGGGCCCGGCGCGGCACCGACGAGCGTCGACACGGCGACGACCATCGCCAGGCCGACCGCGAACAGCCGGGACGGCGCGCGGAGCGTGGCCAGGGAAACCTGGGAGCGGCGAGAGGTTCTGGGTGACACGCTGACCTCCTGGACTGTATGCCTGGAGACGTATGTGGTGCGGTGCGCCACACCGTAAAGTGGTCCAGACCTGCCGTCAATAGGTCTGGACCAGGCCGCCCGAGAGGGCCAGAGCAGGAAGCCGACCACCTCGTGAAGAATCTCAACTCCCTTGACCCGCTTGCCATCACGGTGACCGAGACGATCCGGAAGGGCGACGTCCAGGCGCTTCGCCGACTCCTCGCCGATCACCCGGGCCTGGCCGCCGGCACCATCACCACGGAAGGTTCAGCCGCGGGCGGGCGAAGCCTGCTGCACATCGCGACCGACTGGCCGGGGCACTACCCGCAGGCCCCGGAGGTCATCGCCGCCCTCGCCGCGGCAGGCGCCGACCCCAACGCCCGGTTCGTCGGCTCCCACGCCGAGACGCCGCTCCACTGGGCTGCGAGCAACGACGACGTCATCGCCCTGGACGCGCTGATCGCCGCGGGCGCCGACATCGAGGCGACCGGCGCCGTCATCGGCGGCGGCACCCCGCTCGCCGACGCCCGCGGCTTCGGCCAGTGGCGTGCCGCCCGCCGCCTGCTGGAGCACGGCGCCCGTACGGACCTCCAGGACGCGGCAACGTTGGGCCTGCTCGACCAGGTCGAGGCCTTCCTCACCGCACCCGAACCGCCCACGGAACCGGCGATCACCAGCGCTTTCTGGGGCGCCTGCCACGGCGGCCAACTCCCCACCGCACGGCGCCTGTTCCAGCAGGGAGCCGATCTCGACTGGATCGGCTACGACGACATGACACCCCTGGACATCGCCCGCACCCAGGACGCCGACGACGTCGTACGGTGGCTGCTCGCCCAAGGTGCAAGGACCCGGGCCGAGTTGGGGAACGTACGGCCGGAGTGACGCAGGCCCTCTGCCTCTAACCCTCAGCCAGACGCCACAGTTGAGCGCCGTCGCGTCAGATCGTCTTCACCGTGCCGCCGTCGATCACATGGTCGGCGCCCGTGATGTTCCCGGCCACGTCGGAGAGCAAGAACGTGATCAGGGACGCCACTTCGCGCGCTTCGGTGATCCGCCCGGTCGTGATGCCGAACGCGTCGGGGATCTGCTCGAGGAACGCGCCGTGCTCGGCCCCGGCACCGGCGGCCACCTTGCCGCCGAAGCCCTCGGGGTCCTCCCAGATGGCGGTGCGCACCACGCCGGGCGAGACCGTGTTGACGCGTACGCCCTTCGGTCCGAACTCCTCGGCCAGGGACTTGCCGAGGGCGGTGAGCGCCGCCTTGGCCGCGCTGTAGGCGACGGGACCGGCCGCGGGGAGCCGGGAGTTGATGGACGAGACGTTGACGATCGCGCCCCGCCGCTCGATCAGGCTGGGCAGCGCGGTGCGGGTGACACGGACCGCGCTGAGCAGGTTGAGGTCGAAGATGCCCTGCCATTGCGCGTCACCGGTGTCGAGGAAGCCGACCGGCTCCACCGCATCCCCGGCGCCGACGTTGTTCACCAGCAGGTCGATGCCGCCGAGTTCGGCGAAGGCGGCGTCCATGAGGGAGGCCACTCCCTCGGCGGTGCTGAGGTCGGCGGAGACCGCGAAGGCTCCCGTCTCCTTGAGTTCGGGGGTGATGGTGCGGGCGGCGCCCACGACTCGTACGCCTTCGTCGATGAGGGTCCTGACGGTGGCCAGGCCGATGCCGCGGCTCGCGCCGGTGACGACGGCGGTCTTGGAGTTCAGGTCGAGCTTCATGTTTCCCCGGTCCTTTGGGTGGAGTTCAGTGGAGTTCGGACAGTTCTTGAACTAGAGGTACAAAATATGGGCAGCCAGAAGGTTGCTCAATCAGGCCTGGATTCCGCTCAGTTACTTGAGCTCGCGTACGTCAGAGCGCGTCGACCGTCGCGTCGATCACCCGGGAGAGACGGTCCGGCCCCTCGGCGACGCGGGCCATGAGCCGCAGGCCGACGACCGTCGTCAGGAGCAGGCTCCCCACGTCCCGGGCGTCGCGGGCGGGGTCGATCTCCCCCGCCCGCTGCCCCTTTTCGATCAGCGCCTGGAACGCCTCTTCGGTGCGGTCGAACATCCGCCGCACCAGTTCGGTCGCCACCTCGTCCACCCCCGCCAGCTCGGCCGCGGTGTTCACCGCCATGCAGCCACGGCGGTTCGGGTCGGCGAGGTCCATGTCGACGAGGCGCCAGAGCGCCGCGCGCAACCGCTCCTTGACGGGCCCCGACTCCTCGAGCATCTCGATGAGGGCCAGGGCCTGACTGTCGCGGTAGCGGCGCAGCGCCCGCTCGAACAGGGCGTGCTTGCTGCCGAAGGTGTTGTAGAGACTGCCCTTGCCGATGCCGAGCGCGTCGACGAGGTCCTGCGGCGTGGTGGCGGCGTAACCCTTGCGCCAGAACACGTCCATGGCCTGCTCGACGGCGGCGTCCGGATCGAACTGCTTCGGCCTTCCCATGATCAGAACAGTAGACCTTTCTTGACCTGAAGGTCAAGAAAGGTCTACGTCAAGAATCAGGCGTCAGACGTCAGGCGCTGCGCCGCACCCGCGCCGCCTTGCGGGCCTCGGCCATCTCACGGGTCTCGGCGGTCCGCCGCGAGCCGCCGGCGGCCCGCCCCGGACGCGTACCCATCCCACGGAAGGGCGCGCCGCCCCGCTTGGGGCGCTCGACGGTGGGCGCGGCGCCGCTGATGGGGATGCCGGAGGGCGCCTTCGCACCGGTGATGCGGCTCAACTCCGCCTCGCCGGAGCGGACTTGGGTGATCTGCGGCCGGATCCCGGCAGCGGCCATCAGGCGGCTCATGTCGCGCCGCTGGTTGGGCAGGACGAGGGTCACCACGCTGCCGGACTCGCCGGCGCGGGCGGTGCGGCCGCCGCGGTGCAGATAGTCCTTGTGGTCGCTGGGCGGGTCGACGTTGACCACCAGATCGAGGTTGTCGACGTGGATGCCGCGCGCCGCGACGTTCGTCGCCACCAGGACCGTGACGTCGCCGGTCTTGAACTGGGCGAGCGTGCGGGTGCGCTGCGGCTGCGACTTGCCGCCGTGCAGCGCGGCCGCGCGTACGCCGCTGCCCAGCAGGTGCCGGGTGAACTGGTCGACGGCGTGCTTGGTGTCCAGGAACATGATCACGCGGCCGTCGCGGGCCGCGATCTCGGTGGCGGCGGCGGTCTTGTCGGCGCCGTGCACATGCAGCTCGTGGTGGCGCATCGTGGTGACCGCGCCCGCCGAGGGGTCGACGGAGTGGACGACCGGGTCCTGGAGGTAGCGGCGGACCAGGAGGTCGACGTTGCGGTCGAGGGTGGCCGAGAACAGCATCCGCTGGCCGTTGGGGCGCACCTGGTCGAGCAGTTCGGTGACCTGGGGCATGAAGCCCATGTCGGCCATCTGGTCGGCCTCGTCGAGGACGGTGATGGCCACCCGGTCGAGGCGGCAGTCCCGGCGCTCGATGAGGTCCTTCAGGCGGCCGGGCGTCGCGACGAGCACCTCGGCACCGCTGCGCAGCGCGCCGGCCTGCCTGCCGATCGACATGCCGCCGACGACGGTGGCGATACGCAGCTTCAGCGCCCTCGCGTACGGGGTGAGCGCCTCGGTGACCTGCTGGGCGAGCTCACGCGTGGGCACGAGGACCAGGGCCAGCGGCTGCTTCGAGTCGGCGCGCTGCCCGGCGGTGCGGGCGAGGAGCGGGAGCCCGAAGGCGAGGGTCTTACCGGATCCGGTGCGGCCACGGCCCAGTATGTCCCGGCCTGCGAGCGCGTTCGGCAGCGTTGCCGCCTGGATCGGGAACGGCTCCGTCACGCCGAGACCGGTCAGCGTCTTCAGGAGAATGTCCGGCATGTCGAGGTCACCGAAGGCCTCGACGGCGGGCAGGCCCGGGGTGACGGTGACGGGGAGCGCGAACTCACCCTGCGGTGCGGCGGGGCGGCGGCTCTGCCCGCCGGGACGGCCGCCTGCGCC
The DNA here is from genome assembly GCF_040686095.1 of Streptomyces sp. NPDC086554. Taxonomy (NCBI): domain Bacteria; kingdom Bacillati; phylum Actinomycetota; class Actinomycetes; order Kitasatosporales; family Streptomycetaceae; genus Streptomyces; species Streptomyces sp. NPDC086554. Next base: position 417,024 of record NZ_JBFBJK010000003.1, on the reverse strand, counting down.
ACGAGAACGCTGCGCGGCGAAACCGCGGGGATTGGACTTGCCGGAATAGCGATCGTTCGTACGACCTGAACGGTTCAAGGAGAACCTTCCTCGATATGGCACGCATCGAGGAATTCTCGGCGAAAACCAGCCGAACGAATTGCAAGTACGAGCCGAAAAAAAGAAAAACTCTGTAAACAGCAACGAGCTGGTGCCCGCACCTCACGGTGCGGGCACCAGCCTCGTGTCAACGCGTCAGCGTCAGGCGGGGAGGATGTTCTCCGCCTGCGGGCCCTTCTGGCCCTGCGTGACGTCGAAGGTCACCTTCTGACCTTCCTGGAGCTCACGGAAGCCCTGGGTGGCGATGTTCGAGTAGTGGGCGAAGACGTCCGGGCCGCCACCCTCCTGCTCGATGAAGCCGAAGCCCTTTTCCGAGTTGAACCACTTCACGGTGCCGTTAGCCATACCAAAATCTCCTTCGGGGCAAAGCCCGGAGTCCACACTGTGTGAACCCCGGCGTCGCCACGTTGATTGCCCCGTCCGGAAAACTGCACCGGAAATACAAAAGTGCCCGGCGGATCAGATCCACCTAAGGCACTTGAAGTCTTATGGGAACCACAACTGCAACTTCGATCAACAGTAGCACGGTATGAGCTTCACGGCACGGTCAGACGCTAAATATTTCTCCCGCGAGAACGAGAAATGCGGGGAGAACCGCCCTGGCGGAGCGGTCGCACACGGCACGGAGGGCCCCGCGGCGTGGTCGGCTCGCCGGTCGGCGCCACCCGCGCGTCGAGCCGACGCCCGCGCCTCGACGCCCACAGGTCCGGCATATCCAGAACAGTTCAACTCTGAAACACATGGTGCCATTGTCATCTCGTTATCACTTGACTCCTTGACGTCAGGAGGGTCGCCGGGTTGGCTTTCAGCCACCTCGGACCGCAAGGAAGCGGTCAGGTCTAGGAAGTGGACGAATGAAAACCCGTAGACGTGAAGCCACCGTCGTCGTGACCGTGGGCGTGCTCGCCCTCTCGCTCGCCGGATGTGGCGGCCTGTTCGACAGCGACGACGGAACCAAGGACGACAGGAAGGGCGACGACGTCACCGTCGGCCTGCTGCTGCCCGAATCAGAGACGGCACGCTACGAGAAGTTCGACCACCCCATCATCGAGAAGCAGGTCAAGAAGCTCACCAACGGCAAGGGCAAGGTCGTCTACGCCAACGCCGATCAGGACGCCGCCAAGCAGAGCAGCCAGCTCGCCAAGATGGTCGCCGACAAGGTCGACGTGGTGCTGGTCAGCGCGGTGGACGCGAAGAAGATCGCCCCGGCCGTCAAGAAGGCGAAGGACGCGGACATCCCCGTGATCGCGTACGACCGGCTCGCCGAGGGGCCCGTCTCCGGTTACGTGGCCTTCGACAACGAGCTGGTGGGCCAGGTCCAGGGCCAGGGGCTCATCAAGGCGCTCGGGAGCCGCGCAAGCAAGAACAGCAAGATCGTCATGATCAACGGTTCGCCGACCGACCCGAACGCCGCCGTCTTCAAGGAAGGCGCGCTCTCCCAGCTCGGCAATCAGCTGGACGTCGCCAAGTCGTACGACACCGAGGGCTGGAAGCCGGAGACGGCGCGCGCCCATATGAACGACGCGATCACCGCGCTCGGCAAGGACAACATCGCGGGCGTCTACTCCGCCAACGACGGCATGGCGGGCGGCATCATCAAGGCCCTGAAGGCATCGGGCCTCACCGAGCTCCCCCCGGTCACCGGCCAGGACGCGGAGCTGCCGGCCGTGCAGCGCGTCGTCGCGGGCGAGCAGTACATGAGCGTCTACAAGTCGTACCCCGACGAGGCGGTGGGCGCCGCGCAGATGGCGGTCAGGATCGCCCAGGGCCGCATGGTCGAGTTCGATGCCCTGGCCGGCGACCAGTCCGACAACGCCACCACGAAGGACATCCCGTCCCTCCTGGTGTCGGTCCGCCCCCTGACCCAGGACACCATCAAGTCCACGGTCATCGCGGACGGCATCTACAAGACGTCGGAGATCTGCACGGCCGAGTACAAGACGGCCTGCGCCGCGATCGGCCTCAAGCGCTAGCAGCGGATACGGCCGGGAGCCACGGCTCCCGGCCTCGTCACGCCGCCGCGTCGGCCCCTGCCGAACCGCCCTCCCCGTCGTGGTGGATCGGCGTGCCCGATCCGGTCAGCGGCATGCCGGTGCCGCCGCGGCGGGACGCGACGATCTCGGCCGCGATGGACAGGGCGGTTTCCTCCGGCGTACGGGCACCGATGTCCAGGCCGATCGGGGAGCGCAGCCGCGCCAGCTCCCCTTCTGTCACGCCGACTTCGCGCAGCCGCCGGTTGCGGTCCTCGTGGGTGCGGCGCGAGCCCATGGCGCCGACGAACGCGACCGGCATGCGCAGCGCCGCCTCCAGGAGCGGGATGTCGAACTTGGCGTCGTGCGTGAGCACGCACAGGACCGTGCGGGCGTCCGTCCTGGTGCGCCGCAGGTAGCGGTGCGGCCAGTCGACGACGACTTCGTCGGCCTCGGGGAAGCGGGCCCGCGTGGCGAAGACCGGACGGGCGTCGCACACCGTCACCTCGTAGCCGAGGAACTTGCCCGTGCGCACCAGGGCGGCGGCGAAGTCGACCGCGCCGAAGACGATCATGCGGGGCGGCGGCACGCTGGATTCGACGAACAGGGTCAGCGGCTCCCCGCACCGTGATCCGTCCGCCGAGACGACGAACTCGCCCGTCCGGCCCGCCTCCAGCATCGCGCGGGTCTCCCCCGCCACCGTCCGGTCGAGATCCGGATGCCCGGCCAGGCCGCTCTCGTACGATCCGTCGGCGCGCACCAGCAGGGCCCGGCCCAGGAGTTCCGCCGGACCCTGGGCCACGCGGGCGATCGCCGCTGTCCCGCCGCGCGCGGCGGCCGAGAGCGCCGCCGCGAACACGGCCCTCGCGGGCACGTCCGCGGCCACCGGCGTGACCAGGACCTCGATGACCCCGCCGCAGGTCAGCCCCACGGCGAAGGCGTCCTCGTCGCTGTAGCCGAAGCGTTCGCGCACCGCCGTGCCGTCCTCAAGGGCCTGGACGCACAGGTCGTACACGGCCCCTTCCACACAGCCCCCGGACACCGAACCGATGGCGGTGCCCTCGCTGTCGACGGCCATGGCGGCGCCGGGCGGGCGCGGCGCGCTGCCGCCCACCGCCACGACGGTGGCGACGGCGAACGCCCGGCCCTCCCGCACCCAGCGGTCCAGGTCGGCGGCGATGTCAAGCATCCCGGGCTCCTGCCGCGTCCAGGACGCGGTCGGGGCGGATCGGCAGCGCCCGATGGCGTACGCCGGTCGCGTGCCAGACCGCGTTGGCGATCGCCGCGGCGGCGCCCACGATGCCGATCTCGCCGATGCCCTTGATGCCGACGGGGTCGTCCGCGTCCGGGTCGTCCACCCAGTCCGCCTCGATGTCCGGCACATCCGCGTTGGCGGCGAAGTGGTAGCTCGCGAAGTCGGCGCCGACATGGCCGCCCGTCGCCTGGTCCCGCACCGCCTCCTCGTGCAGCGCCATGGACAGGCCCCAGGTCATGCCGCCGATCAACTGGCTGCGTGCCGTCAGGGGGTTGATGATCCGGCCCGCCGCGAACATCCCGAGCATCCGGCGTACGCGCACCTCACCGGTGGTGACGTCCACGGCGACCTCGGCGAACTGCGCCCCGAAGGAGTGCCGTTCCTTCTGGGAGAGGGTGCCGAGGGCCGAGCTGGTGTCGGAGCGCACGGTGATTCCCTGCGACGGAATGTCGCCGCCCAGGGCCAGTTGCTCCCGCAGGTCGGCGGCCGCGACCCTGATGGCCCAGGCCCAGGAGCGGGTGCCCATCGAGCCCCCGGAGATCGCGGCCGGGCCGAAGTCGCTGTCGCCGATGCGCACATGGACGCGGTCCTGCGCCACGTCGAGGGCTTCGGCGGCGATGAGGGTCAGCGCGGTCCGCGCCCCCGTGCCGACGTCCGACGCGGTGATCCGTACGGTGAAGGTGCCGTCGGCCTCCGCCGTGATGGCCGCCGTGGACGGCATGACGATCACCGGGAAGGTGGCCGCGGCCGTGCCGGTGCCGAGCAGCCAGCGCCCTTCGCGGCGCACTCCGGGACGCGGGTCACGCTCCGCCCAGCCGAACCTGCGGGCGCCCTCGTCGAAGCAGGCCAGCAGGTTACGGGAGGCGAACGGCAGTCCGGAGAGGGGGCCGACGTCCGGTTCGTTGCGGACACGCAGCGCGATCGGGTCCATGCCGCTCCGCTCGGCGAGTTCGTCGAGCGCGGATTCCAGGGCGAACGAGCCCGGAGCCTCACCGGGTGCACGCATATAGGTCGGCGTCGGCACATCGAGGCGTACCACGCGGTTGACGCTGTGATGGGCGTCGGTGGCGTACATGGGACGCCCGAACCCGGCGCTCCCCTCGACGAATTCATGGACGGTCGAGGTGAGGCTGTGCGCCCGGTGGTCGACGGCGCGCAGCCGCCCGTCGGCGTCGGCGCCGAGCCGGACGCGCTGTGCGGTGGGGCTGCGGTAGCCGACGAGCGAGAACATCTGACGGCGGGTGAAGACGACCCTGACGGGGCGGTCGAGCACGGTCGCCGCCATCACGGCGAGGATCTGGTGCACGCGCAGGCCCTTGGATCCGAAGGCGCCACCGATGTGTTCGGAGCGCACCCGTACCGAGGCCGGGTCGAGCGAGAACAGCTTGGCCAGCTCTTCGGCGACCCAGGTGCTGCCCTGGTTGGAGTCGACGACTTCGAGGCGTCCGCTGTCCCAGCGTGCCATCGCCGCGTGCGGTTCCATCGAGCTGTGGTGTTCTTCGGGGGTGGTGTACTCCTCGTCCACGACATGGGCGGACGCGGCGAGTTCGGCCTCCAGGTCGCCCTTCTCCATCAGGTGGCCTTCGCCGTCCGGCGTGTAGGTGTCGGGGTGTCCGGAGGAGAACGCGATGTCGTGCGGCTCCTCGTCGTACCGCACCACCAGCGCCTCGGCGGCCTCCCTTGCCTGCTCGGAGGTCTCGGCGACGACCAGCGCCACCGGCCAGCCGACGAACGGCACCCGGTCGTGCTGGAAGACCTCGACGATCGGGTCGGGCTTCCCCATCATGCCGAAGTAGTCACCGTCGACGCGCGGCGCGTTGCCGTGGTGCAGCACGGCCAGGACGCCGGGCATCTCGCGGACGGCGTCCGACTCGATCGAGCGGATGCGGCCGCGGGCGATGGTGGACAACACCAGCCAGCCATGGGCGAGTTCGGCGTAGGGGATCTCCCCCGCGTACCTGGCCGTTCCGGTGACTTTGTCGCGGCCCTCCACGCGGGTGTACGAGGCGCCGACGGCGCCGCCCGTCACCGCGCTGGTCGTGGTCGTCCTGGTCGGCATCGACTGCGCCCTCATCGGGTTGCCTCCTCGGTGAGCTCGGTCAGCATCGCGACGACGAGGTTGCGCAGCAGCGTCACCTTGTAGCCGTTGTGGGGCAGCGTCTGCGCGGCCGCCAGTTCGGCGTCCGCGGCGGCGGCGAACGCCTCGGCGGTCGCCGGGCCCCCGGTCAGCACACGCTCGGCCTCCAGAGCCCGCCACGGCCGGGACGCCACCGCCCCGAAGGCCAGGCGCACTTCGCGTACGACGCCGTCCTGGACGTCGAGCGCGGCGGCGATCGAGCCGATCGCGAAGGCGTACGACGCGCGCTCGCGCACCTTGCGGTAGCGGGAGACGGCGGCGACCGGGGCCGGGGGCAGGGTGATGCCGGTGATCAGCGCGCCGGACGGCAGCGCGGTCTCCAGGTGGGGTGTCTCGCCCACCGGGAGGTAGAACTCGGCGAGCGCCAACTCGCCGGTCCCGTCGGACGTTTCGTACGAGACGACGGCGTCGAAGGCGGCGAGCGCCACCCCCATGTCCGAGGGATGGATGGCCACGCAGTGCCCGGAGGCGCCGAGGATGGCGTGGTTGTGGTGCTCGCCCTCGATGGCGGGGCAACCGCTGCCGGGGGCGCGCTTGTTGCACGGCTTCGACAGATCGGTGAAGTAGCCGCAGCGGGTGCGCTGGAGCAGGTTCCCGCCGACCGTGGCCATGTTGCGCAGCTGTCCCGACGCGCCGGCGAGCACGGCCTGCGCCAACGCCGGGTAGCGGAGGCGCACTTCGGGGTGGGCGGCGAGGTCGCTGTTGGTGACGGTCGCGCCGATCCGCAGCCCGCCGTCGTCGGTGACCTCGATCCGGTCGAGGGGCAGCTCACGGACGTCGACGAGCAGGGCGGGCCGTTCCACGCCCGTCTTCATCAGGTCGACGAGGTTGGTGCCGCCGCCGAGAACGCGCGCGTCGGGGTCGGCGCCGAGCAGCGCGACCGTGCCGGGGACGTCGATCGCGCGCCGGTAGTCGAATTCCCTCATGCCACAGCCTCCGTACTGCCCGCGGTCTCGTTCGCGGCCGCCTGGGCGACCGCCTGCACGATCGACACATACGCGCCGCAGCGGCAGAGATTGCCGCTCATCCGCTCCCTGATCTCGTCGGCCGTCAGCTGCGGCACGACAGCATCGGGCCGTACGTCGGCGGTCGCGGCGCTCGGCCAGCCTGCGGCGTGCTCCTCGATCACCGCGATGGCCGAACAGATCTGTCCCGGCGTGCAGTAGCCGCACTGGAATCCGTCGAGGTCGAGGAAGGCCTGCTGCACGGGGTGCAGCCGATCGCCGTCGGCCACGCCTTCGATGGTGGTGATCTCCCGGCCTTCGGCGGCGACCGCGAGTTGCAGACAGGAGACGGCCCTGCGGCCGTCGATCAGGACCGTGCAGGCGCCGCACTGGCCCTGGTCGCAGCCCTTCTTGGTGCCGGTCAGATCGAGGCGCTCGCGCAGCGCGTCGAGCAGGGTGGTGCGGTGGTCGACGGGCAGCGTGTGCTTTTCGCCGTTGATGTTCAAAGTGATGGCGCTGGACGTCGATGGAGCCACGATCAGCCTTCTTTCGCTTCTGTCAGCTTCTTCAGCAACTGCCGCTCAAGAGCGGGAGCGTGGAACGAGGCGATCCCGACGGTGAGTTCGGGAGGAGATGGCGCTGTACGTAGGGGTGCCGGCTGCGGCACCGATGACGTGCGGCGAGCAGGCGGTCGGCCGGATCGCGACCGGCCGTCCCCGCCGGCCGATTCTGCCGGTATGGTGAGCCTAAGCGGACAGCTGTCCGCAAGAATTGAATTTAGCGGACAGCTGTCCGCTTAGCAAGGCCGGCACGGGCTGCAACGAACCGGCCCACACCGTGATTCCCGGGAGGAGGACGAGTGCGGGAGCAGAAGGACCCACAGCTGCGCTCGGACGCGCAACGGAATCGCGAGCGCATCCTGGAAGTGGCCCTCGCGGAGCTGACGCGATCGGCCGACGCCCCGCTGAGCGCGATCGCGAAGAAGGCGGGCGTCGGGCAGGGGACCTTCTACCGCAACTTCCCCAACCGCGAGGCACTCGTCCTCGAGGTCTACCGCTACGAGGTCCAGCAGGTCTGCGACACGGCGTGCCAACTGCTCGAGACCCGCGCGCCCGACCAGGCCCTGCGGGACTGGATGGGCCGGCTCGCGCAGTACGCGATGGCCAAGGCGGGCCTTGCGGACGCGATGCGCAAGGCGACCCTCGCGCAGGGCACCCTGATCGGAATGAGCAAGGGCTCGCTGTCCTCGGCCGTCGAGCTCCTCCTGAGGGCGAACGAGGAAGCCGGCACCATCCGCCCCGGCGTGACCCCCGACGACTTCATGCTCGCCATCGCGGGCCTCTGGCAGATCGACCCGCACAGCGACTGGCAGGCGCGCGCCGGACGGCTCCTCGACCTCGTCATGGACGGACTGCGGGCCGGCGCCCCCGGACGATGAGCGGTGCGGTGACGCACGCGGCCGCGACGAGGATGCCGAAGGCCACCGTCAGGGCCACCGCATAGCCGTGCACGGACGCCGCCGTCGGCGTGGCGTCGCCCCGGGACGCCAGGTAGGAGGCGGCCGCGCTCGCCGCGACGGTGTTGAGCAGGGCGGTGCCGAGTGCGGCTCCCAGTTGCTGCGACGCGTTGTAGGCCGCAGCCGCGGCTCCGATGTCCTGCGGGCGCATTCCCGCGGTGGCCAGGCTCGCGGTCGGCGGCATGACGCAGCCGAGGCCGAGGCCCGTCAGGACCAACGCGGGCAACAGGTACGCCGGAAGGACGTGCGTGCTCTGCGCGGTGAGCCGGGTCAGGACGAACATCCCGGCGGCCGCCGCGAGCAGCCCCGGCAGGATCAGCGCCGCGGGTGCGACGCGTCCGTGCAGCCGCCCGGCGACGAGCGTCGCGCCGACCAGCGCGGCCACGGCGTTCACGATCAGCGTCAGGCCCGCCTTGACCGGCGCATAGCCGAGGACCGTCTGCGTGTAGTAGCTCATGAAGAGGTAGAAGCCGAACATCGCGACGAACAGCAGGGTGATGGCGACGAACGCCCCGGCCCGCGCACGGTCCAGGAGCACCCGCATCGGCAGCAGCGGCTGCGGCGCCCTGACCTCCACGGCCGCGAACGCGACGAGCAGCAGGACGCCGGCCACGAGCAGGGCGAGGACCCGCGGCGCGTCCCATCCGCGCGGCTCAGCCTCGTTGAAGGCGTACACAATCGCGGCGAAGCCCGTGGCGCTGAGCAGGGCGCCCGCCACATCGAGCCTGCCCGCCCCGCGCACCGGGCGGTCCCGTGGCACGAAGGCCGCGCCGAGTACGGCGAACAGCGCGACGGGGACGTTGACGTAGAGGCACCAGCGCCAGCTCGCGTACTCGGTGAGCAGTCCCCCTGCGACCAGGCCGACGGCCGATCCGGCGGCTCCCACCGCGGCGAACACGCCGAACGCCCGGCCCCGTTCCCCCGGTTCGGAGAAGGTGATCGTGAGGAGGGAGAGCCCGGCGGGCGCGAGCACCGCGGCGAACGCTCCCTGCAGGGCCCTCGCCCCGAACAGCATCCCGGGGTTCGCCGCGGCCCCGCCGAGCGCGGACGCCGCGGCGAAGCCGATGAGACCGATGAGGAACGTACGCCGGTGGCCGAGCGCCCCGCTGACGCGTCCGCCGATCAGCAGCAGCCCGCCGAAGGCCAGCGCGTACGCGGTGATGGCCCACTGGCGGCTCGCGTCGGACATCCCCAGCGCGCTCTGCGCGGAGGGCAGTGCGATGTTCACGATGGTCCCGTCGAGGACGACGAGGAGCTGGGCGGCGCTGACCGCGAGGAGGGTCCACCAGCGGCGGGGGCCGGATGCCTGCCCCACCGCAGTGGGGCGGGCGTCAGTGGTGTCGGGGCGCAGCTGTGCCCCGGAGATTTCCTTGTCTGCCGGATTCATGACTTCAAGTCTTTCGTTGAAGTGAATCCGGAGACTTTCGCCGCTTCCACCCCTCGTCTTACGGGTCGAGACGCACCCAACCCTCAAGCCCCGGTTGCGTCCTGCCGTGACAGAATCTCGGCCTGAACAGCGGCGATGAGGGTGTGAGCGCAGTGACACGGCGGACCAGGACCGGCACATGGGACCGCTTCGTGGCGTCGGACCCGGGGCTGCTGCGGCTGATGGCGGGCCTGCGTACGGTCGCGGCGATCGCCCTGACGCTCGTCGTCCTCGCCCTGTTCGGCACGGACGTCACGCACATGGTCGCGGGCGCCATGACGGCCATGGTCGCCACCTTCGCCATCAAGGAGAAGGAGGTCCGCGACCAGGCGGTCACGCTCGCGCTCGGCCTGCCCGTCTCACTGGCGGCGATATCGCTCGCCGCGCTCCTTCACGACCAGGTCATCGCGGGTGACGTGTTCTTCGTGGCGCTGATCTTCGGCGCCGTCTACAGCCGCCGCTTCGGCGACCGGGGCACGGCCCTCGGCCTGATCGGCTTCCAGGTCTACTTCGTCTCCCTCTTCGTCGGCGCCACCAGCGCGGCGCTGCCCGAGCTGTATCTGGCCCTGACCGTCGCCTTCGTATGCAGCGCCGTCGTCCGGTTCGCCGTCGTGCCGGAGTCGCCCGAGCGCGACCTCGGCCGGCTCCGGGTCGCCTTCCGGGCGCGGCTCGCGCAGCTTGTGGCCACCCAGATCGAGCTCCTGGACGCGACCCCCGAGCAGTTGGAGAAGGTCCTCGACGAGCTGCGCCGGGGCACCGCCCGGCTGCACGAGACGGCCCTGATGATCCAGGGCCGCCTGGAGGAGGGCACACCGGACGCGGCCACCGCGGCCCTCGTGCAACGCCGTGTCGCGGACGCGGAGATCGCCGCCGAACGTCTCGGCGTACTCCTCCTCAACGCGCGCAGCGCCGAACGCGCGGACACCCTCACCCTGCATCTGCCGCACGCGCCCGTACCGGAGACCGGCACGCGGATCCGCCCCGAGGACGACGCGACGGTCACCCTGCGCCGGGACCTGCGGGCGCTGCACCTGCTGGTGTCCCGGCCGGTCGCCGCCGACCGGGGCACGGCCCTCGCGCATGTGCGCAACAGGCTGCTCGGCTACCGCGACGAGGACAATCTGCCGCGGGCCTCGATCGCCGTACAGGACGTCTTCCGCGGCATCGGTGAGTCCGCCCGCGCCGTGCTCGGCCTGCGCCTCGCCCTGGACGGGCCGCAGGACGAGTCCGACGACTCTCCGGCGACGACCCGATCCCGCGAGGAGTTCGACGCCGAGGACATCGCGATCGCCGGCGTCGAGCAGATCGACGAGGCGGCGGACGAGGAACCCTCCGGCCTTCGGCGCCCCACCACGCGGGCCGCCTTCCAGGTCGCGGTGGGCTCGACGCTCGCCATCATCGGCGGCGAGTTCCTCTCCACGCAGCGCTGGTACTGGGCGGTGCTGACCTGCTGGGTGGTGTTCCTCAACACCGCGTCCACCGGCGAGATCATGGTCAAGGGCTACCGGCGGCTGCTCGGCACCGTGCTCGGCGTGGTCGCCGGTGTGGCCCTCGCGGGGCTCGTCGGCAACCACACCTGGCTCGCGTTCGGCCTCGTACTGCTCTTCATCTTCGCGATGTTCTTCACCGCTCCCCTGTCGTACGCGCTGATGTCCTTCTTCGTCACGGCGATGCTGGGCCTGCTCTACACCCTCCTGAACACCTACAGCCTCGCCGTGCTCTGGCTGCGCATCGAGGAGACGGCACTCGGCGCGGCCTGCGGCATCATCGCCGCCGTCCTCGTCCTGCCGGTGCACACCGACCGCCGCACCGACGAGCTGCTGAGCACGGTCCTTGCCCGGCTCGCCGACGTCGTCTCCGCGTCGGTGGAGCAGCTCAGCGGCGGCCCCGCGGTCGATCTCCTGGACAAGGCGCGGGACTTGGACACCGCGCTCGACGATCTGCGCGCCTCCACCCAGCCGCTGACCCACCCGATCACCCCGCTGCGCGGCCGCCGCCGGACCGCCCGCTATCTGGTGGCGCTCCTGGAGACCTGCGCGTACCACGCCCGTTCGCTGGCGGCGACCGCCGAACTCGTGCCGTACAGCAAGACCGTCGCGGCCGATCCGCGCCTCGCCAAGGCCGGTCGCCTCATCGCCCGCAACCTCGACGTCATCACCGCGTACGTCGACGACGACAAGGCGAACGGCGAGGTCAAGGCCGGCGCCAGCATCGCCTCCATGCTGGAGGCCGACGGCTCCGGCGCGCTGCGCTCGGGCACGGTGACCTACCGCGTCCTGCGCCATCTCCAGCGCCTCGACGAAGGCGTGGTGGGCCTCGCCCGCCCCCTCGACGTACCGGTCGCGGGACGTCCGGGGAGCAAGGCGAAGCGCGCCCGCGCGGTGCCTGTTCAAGGAGCGGACAGCACAGGCACCTGAGCCTCGGCGAGCACCGGGTAGTCGGTGTAACCGGCCTCCCCGCCCGTGTACATCAGCCCCTTCTCGCGTACGGGATTGAGCGGCGCCCCGATGCGCATCCGCTCGACCATGTCGGGGTTGGCGAGGAACGAGCGGCCGAGCGAGATCAGGTCGGCGCCCGCGGCGAGGAGCCGCTCGCCCGCCTGCCGTCCGCCGTCGGTGAGCAGCGGACCTCCCCAGCCGAGCACCGGGTTGGCGATGAGCGTGCCGGGCCAGTTCTTACGAATGTCCTGGAAAACCGGCTGCTCCGGGTCGGCGAAGACCACGTGTCCGGGGGCGATGCGTACGCCGACGCGCTCGGGCCCGATCGCGGCGGCGACGGCCTCGACGACCTCCACGACGAAGCGGATGCGGGCGGCGACCGGGCCGCCGTAGGCGTCGGTGCGGTGGTTGGTGCCCTTCGCCAGGAACTGGTGGAGGAGGTAGCCATTGGCGGCGTGCACCTCCACTCCGGCGAAACCGGCGTCGATGGCGTGGCGGGCGGCCGCGGCGAAGTCCACCACGGTGGACTGGATCTCCTCGCCGGTCATCTCCCGCGGTACGGCGGCGGCTTGATGCCCGTTCGCGGCGACCGCGGCGCGCCGGAGCGTGGACGCCCCGCTGCCGGAGTCCGAGCGGGCCGACATCGACCGGGTCACCGCGGCGGCGCTCGCGGCCCTCGGCCGGGCGGCCTTCACGGAGGAGTACGAGCGCGGCACCGCGACGGACCCCACAGAGGCCGCGCGGACGGCCGCCGCCGAACTCAGTCGGCGGGCGTGAGGAACGGGGCGAGCAGCGTCAACGCCTCCAGGACCTCGTGCGCGTCCGGCGTGGCCTCCGGGTCGGCCATCCACTGCAGCATCAGGCCGTCGCACAGCGCGATGACCACCGAGGAGACGACCTCGGCACCGGGAGGCGGCGCGATCCCCAGCTCGGCGCAGGCGTCGGCGGTCATCGCGAAGCCCGCCCTGCGCGCCTCCGCGTAACCGGCGGCGAGCCGCTCGCGCAGGGCGCCGGACCGCACGGCCGGCGGGAACGCCTCGATGTAGCTGACGACCACGGGCCGCAGCTCGTCGAACGAGTCGATCAGCGCGACGAGCGCCGACTCCAACTGCGCCCGAGGCCCCTGACCTGCGCTCGCGGACACCGCGTCGCGCACGCGATCCGTCCACACCTCGAAGCACCGGCCGAGCGCCTCGTCCAGCAGGCCCTCCATGCCGCCGAAGTGATAGCCGATCGAGCCGAGTCCGGCGCCGGACGCCTCGGCGACATCGCGCGCCGTCGTGCGCGCGTACCCCTTCTCCTGAAGGCAGAAGAGTGCCCCGTCCAGGATCTTGTCGCGGTGACTTCTCGACTTCGACACGGGCACGGGCGGCACGGGCGGCACGGGTGCGGGCTGCTTCGGCATGAGCCCAATCTATACAGGCGTACCGCACATCCGTACGGTACAAGTGTTCAGTCTCCACGGGCTGTTCAGTCTCTGCGGCTGTTCGGACTCTGTTGGCGGTTCGGACTTTCGCATCGACCTCACCGACGAGGAGCGTGCCGATGACTCCCGCCTCTCCGCCTCCGGGCCCGCGCCTGCCCGCGCCGCTCCAGACGGCGCTGTTCCTCGCCGCGCCGGGCCGCTTCACGCGCGCCGCCCAGCGGCGCTATGGACCCGCCTTCCAGGTCCGCTTCCTCGGCTTCCCGCCCGAAGTACTCGTCACGAACGCCGAGTTGGCGGCGGAGATCTACACCGTCGACGCGGGCGGCGGGCGCGCCGGCGAGGTGCGGCGGCAGTTCCTGGAGCCGATGGTCGGCAAGCACTCCCTGCTCAGCCTCGACGGCGACCCGTGGTGGCGGCACCGGCGTCTGCTCAGCCCGCCGCTGCACGGCAGGTCCATCGCCCGCTACCGGCAGGAGATAGCCGACATCGCCGCCACGGAGATCGCGCGCTGGCCGCACGACCGGCCGTTTGTCCTGCGCGACTCCCTGCAGAGCATCACCCTCGAGGTCATCCTGCGCCTGGTCTTCGGCATCCGCGACGCCGCCCGCCTCGACCGACTGCGCGCCCTGATACCGGAGTTGATCGAGGTCGGCGGGTCGGCGGCGCTCCTCATGACCCCGCCCCGGGTCAGCGCCTGGACCCAGACCTCCCCCGTGCTGCGCCGGATGACGTTCCTGCCTACCACGCGGTTCCTGCGGGTGCGCGACGCGGTGGACGCGATCCTGTACGAGGAGATCGCGCGGCGGCGCCGCGAGCCGGTGCCCGGCGCGACCGACGTACTCTCCCGCCTCCTGGAAGCCCGTGACGAGGACGGCACTCCCCTCGGCGACCAGGAGTTGCGCGACGAGCTGATCACCCTGCTGGAGGCCGGGCACGAGACCACGGCGACGGGGCTCGCCTGGGCCTTCGAACGCCTCCTGCGCACCCCTGACGTCCTCGCGAAGCTGCACGCCGAGCTCGAACTCGGCGCGGACGAACGGTACTTGGACGCGGTCGTCAAGGAAGCGCTGCGCTCCCGGCCGGTGGTGTACGACGCTCCGCGCCTCCTTGACGTCCCGCTGAAACTCGGCGCGTACGAGGTCCCGGCGGGCTGGTACGCCGGGCCGCTCATCTCCCTGATCCACCGTGACCCGGACGCCTTCCCGCAGCCGGACGAGTTCCGGCCCGAACGTTTCCTGGGCGATGAGGCCGCCCGCGCACAGCAGTCGTGGATGCCCTTCGGCGGTGGTCGGCGCTACTGCGTGGGCGCCCAACTCGCCCTGCTCGAAATGAAAGTGATCATCCGTGAGGTGTTGGAGCGGACCGATCTGACCGTGCCGGACCCGGCGCCGGAGAAGCCGCGGATGCGGCATGTCACCCTGGTTCCCGCACGCGGCACCCGGGTCGTGGCGCGGCGCGAGAACACCGGGGGAAACACCAAAGGAAGCATCGTGGGCAGGCGCAGGACCGTGACCGTACGAGAAGAGATCGCGGCCTCTCCGGACGTGGTGTGGGCGGCCTTGGCCGATGTGACCAGGATGGGCGAGTGGAGCCCCGAGTGCACCGGCGGGCGCTGGATCGGCGGTGCCACGCGGGCCGCGGCAGGCGCCCGGTTCGAGGGCGCCAACCGCAAGGACCGCGTCCGCTGGACCACCCGCTGCGCCATCACCCTGGCGGAGCCGGGTCGCGCCCTGGCCTGGGAGGTGAAGGTGGGTGTGCCGCTGTCCCGTTGGAGCTTCACACTCACGCCCACCGAGAGCGGCACCCTCGTCGAACAGACCTGGCGCGATCTGCGCGTCGGACCCTTCGGGGCACTGGCGGCCCGTCTCGGCGAGGCGGGACTGCGCACGGGTCCCCGCGCCGACCACAACGAACGCGGTATGCGCGCCACGCTCACGGCGCTCAAACAGCATCTGGAATCGGCCCGCACGACTCCCCTGGAACCGGCCACGGCCTGAGGAACGGGCCGAGTGGGCGGACGGTCAATCCGCCGCGATGGCCCCACGCACCTCGCGGAGCGAAGTGACGCCGTCGGAGGCCAGAAAATGACCGGCTCCGGGGACGACGTCCGCCGAGGTCCCCAGGAGCCCGGCGAGGCGGTCGGTGTGGCCGACGGGTACGTACGGGTCCGCGTCGGACCGGATGACGGTGAGCCGGCCGATGCGGCCGCCGAGCCCTGCCACGTCACAGCCGTCCCCGATGTAGGCGTCCAGGTCCGGGAGCGCGGGCAGTCGGTCGACGAACCCGGCGACGAGTACGAGGGTGCCCAACTGCCAGGGTTCCGTGAGCGATCGCAGATGGCGCAGCACGGTCAGGCAGCCCAGGCTGTGCGCGACGACGATCGAGTTCTGGTCGGGGACTCCCACGTCGGCGCGTACGGCCTCCGTCCACTGTGCGGGGTCCGGGACAAGCGGGTTCGGGAGGGCCGGGACGGTGGCCGGGATGCCGTCCGCGTCGAGTTGCCCGGCCAGCCAGCCGAACCAGTGGTCCTCGGGGGACGCGCCGTACCCGTGGATGATCGAGGCGCGCCGCTGCGTTGTTCGAAGGGTCATGTCGCAGGACGGTATGGGTTCACGCCGGCGTGAAGGTCAAGCCGAATCCGTCCGAGTCAAGCCGATGAGGGGAATCGACGGTGCTGATCAGCGAACTCGCCGATCTGACCGGCGTGAGCGCGCGGGCGCTGCGCCACTACGAGGAGCGGGGACTGCTGGTTCCGGATCGCAACAGCAGCGGGTACCGGGACTACTCCGCGTCCGATGTCACCCGCGTCGCCCAGATCCGGACGATGATCTCCGCCGGTCTGGGGACCGCGACCATCCAGCGGTACCTCGACTGCGCCCGCACCGGCGAGCACGGCACTTCCCTGGAGATGTGCCCCGACCTGCGGGCCGAGCTTGACGCCCTGGCCGGACGTCTCGCCGCCCAACAGGCCCAACTCCGTGAGACACAGCGCCGGTTGAGCGGGCTCGCGGCTGCGGGCTGAGGCGGTTCGGCGCCTGCGTGGGTCACGGTTGTCCGGGTGGAGGCAATGTTCGTGCACCACCCGGCAGCGACTCCAGGAGGAAGACCGCCGCGTCCCGCAGTGAGGTCGGCACGTCCGTGCGCCCGCGCAGCCGGGTCGCCGTTCCGCCGAGTGTCTCGGTCGTGCGTACGGAACCGATGCGGGCGGCGTCAGGAGCGATCTCCGCGATGAGATCTTCCGCCTCGCTCCAGGCCCCCGCCCCCACGAGGGCCGCGAGGAGCTGCGCCGTGAACACCTTGCGGTAGGACGGCCCGGGCGCGGTGGCGGCGCGGTGCAGCGAGGGGACGGCCCGGTCCCAGCGGCCCAGTCTGGCCTGGACCCAGCCCTGGTGGCCGACGAGTTCGGTCTCGTCGAACCACCAGGCCCAGGGCGGATCGTGGCGCGAGACGCCGTCCAGGAACCGGCTGTGCGCGCGGGAGATCAGCTTCACGGACTCGCTGCGGCCGCCCAGCATGGCGACCGCGTGGGCCTGCCGCACCAGGACGAGACTGCCGACCCGAGCGGGCAGCGCCCGCGCCCCGGCCGTGCGGGCGGCGGCGTCCAGAGCTGCCCGGGGTTCTCCGGTGTGGGCCTTGAGCATGCTGTGGTTCAGGAACACGAAGCGGGCCATCCAGCGGTCGCCGCAGAGTTCGGCCAGGGCCGCCGCGCGGACGTTCATCCGGTGGGCCGCACGGTAGCGGCCCGCGTCGAAGAGGATCCAGCCGACGACCTCGCACAGCTCGGCGAGCGCCGCGAGCCGGTCGCTGTCCTGGTGGCGCAGGGCCCGGGGATCGGCGGACAGCTCCGGCAGGCGCCGTATCGCCTCGCGCACGAGGGGCAATGCCGCCCTCGCACCGCACTCGGCGTCGAGGACCACCAGACGCTTCACGACGCGTACGGCCAGGGGGACCATCCGCCTACCGTACGACTCGGTGCGGCATGCCTCCGGCCGGGCCAGTCGCCGAGTTCCCCGACCTGGCCGGTCCGCTGCGGGCTTCGCTCAGGCGTAGCTCCGCCGCCCGCGCCGGTAGGCGATCTCCCCCAGGACGATGTCCACGGCGAGGAAGGCCGCCAGGGGGATGCCGAGCAGCGGGACGAAGTAGCCGAGTGCGGCGATCGCCGCCATCAGCGGGACCAGGACGTACGCCGGTACGTTCTGCCACGCGCCGCGCGGCAGCGGGCGGCCGAAGGCGGTGCCGCGGCCGCGCTGCCACCACATGCGGTAGCCCCACACGATCAGCAGGATCAAGCAGAGGGCGAGCGCGGCGAGGGCGATCTGGTTGGCGAGGCCGAACAGGACGCCGGTGTGCGCGTCGATGCCCCAGCGGGTGAGCTTGGCGAGCACGGGATAGTCGGCGAACCGCTGTACGTCGGTGACCTCTCCGGTGGCCGGGTCGACGGCGACGGAGTCCTGCTTCGTGGGCCAGCTGCGCTGGACCTGACTGACGACGTACGCAGATGACGCGTCGGCGGGCGCGACGATCTCCACCGGGTTGCCGAGCCCCTCGGCGCGGGCCGTCTTCAGCACGGCGTCCAGGCCGACGTCGTCGCCCTTCGCGGCGCCCGCCGAGCCGGACGCGTCGTGCTCGGCGTGTTCCCCGCCGCCGCCCGCGACGCCCGCCGTCACCGTCGGTGTCGTCTGCCCGATGGCCTCGCGCAGGTCGCTGATGCTCTCTCCGGCGTACGTCGACCAGGTGAGGCCCGTCGCCGACAGGAAGATCAGTCCGACGGCGGCCCATACTCCGACCGAACCGTGCAGCGACAGCGTGCGCCGGCGGCCGGTGGTGCCGCGCAGCTTGCGGCGGGCCCTTCGCCGTCCGAACCACAGGACGAGGCCGCCGCCGGCGATCACCCACAGCCAGCTTGCGGCGAGTTCGCTGTAGAGGCGGCCGGGCTCGCCGAGGTGCAGATTGCGGTGGAGTTCGGAGACCCAGGTGCGCAGCGGCAGGGCGCCGGTGGAGCCGTACTGCTCAAGGGCGCCGCGGACCTCCCCGTTGTACGGGTTCACGAAGACGGCGAGCTTGTGGTCTTCGTCCACGCCGGGCGCTCCGCTCAGCAGGACGCGCGTCGTGGCGCCCTCCTCCGGCGAGGGGCGCACCGCGCCGATCTCGCCTTCGGGGTACGCCTTGCGGGCGGCGGCGACCTGCCGCGAGACGGGGAGTTCGGTGCCGTTCGCGCTCACAGGGACGCGCATTTCATGGTCGTACACGATCTTCTCGGCCTGGAAGGAGCCGGCGTAGAGAAGTCCCGTCGTGGCGGCGATGAGCAGGAAGGGCGCGATGAGTACCCCGGCGTAGAAGTGCAGCCGCAGCACCAGCGGACGCAGCGACGCCCATCCGGACCGGCCTGCGGAGGGTGCATCCCCCGGGGTCTCCTGCCCGTCGTCCGGGGCGAGAAGTGTGGGTTCGGCGGACATGAGGGGCTCTCCTGGGTCACGGGTGGTGCGGACGCGGTCGGCCGCCATCGGGCCGGTCCATGAGTCGGCCTAAGCGACGGAAGAGTTCCCTCCGATCCGCAATTCCTTTGTGATGTACGCCACACAGAAAGGGGGTGGGGGAACGGCGTCGATTCGCCCGGCCGCGCCTTCACCCGCGCGGCGGCCAGGACTAGCGTCGGGAGATCGGGAGAGTTCTCCCTCTCCTCCCGCCCCGACTCCGTTGGAGACGCGATGCTCCAGACACGCGAGGGGTTCGACAGCCTTGCCTCTCGGGCCGACCACCGCGCGCCTCGGACGGCGGCCACGCGCTGCTGACCGCGCAGTTGGAGGCGTACGTGATCGCCTGCGAGCGCAGCCATGGGCTGTGCGCCCGGCACGCGCTGGAGAGCTTGCGGGCGTAGTGAGGTGCTGTAGAGCTGCGGGCGCAGCGCAGCGCCGCGGTCGCGGCGGGGCTTGTCGCGGGGACCGTCCGCGAGCACCCCCGTGGATGCGTCAAAATGCCCGGATGGACTATGAGTTCTGGAACGACATCCACGCACGCGGCGGCATCCCCGCGGTCAAGAGCGCCCTGGAGGAGCTGGCGGAGCGCGGTTCCCCCGAAGACGTCGACGCCGCCATGGATCTGGCGTGCCGTGTCATCGCCGACGACACGGCCCGCATCCAGGCCCGCGCGGACCAGGCCGAGGCCAGGCTTCAGATGCTGACCGACGAGGCACGCGAGGTGGAGCGGCAGGTCGATCGCCACGCGGGGCGGGCAGAGCCCGAGTGAGGCCGCGCTGATCGTCCGGCGGCCGGGGCCTGACGCGGGTCCGGGAGGTCGGCGACGGTCCCGACGGCGCACCGGAAGGGCATGGGCGGCGGCCGCCGAGCCGGTCGGCGCGGGGGTCAGTATCCGTCGACGGCCGCACCGGAGGGCCGATGTCCACCGGTGCGGCCGCACCGCCATCCCTGAGGGGGATCCGCGCCGGACGTCATCCTTGCCGGAGGATCGCCCGGACGCCCGCTGCCGGGGCACGCGGCGCCCCGGCCTCAGACCGTTGCGGCGGCCCCGATCGAGCGGCCTCAGAGGTCCCGGTGTCCCCGACCGACGAGGGCTCAGACCGTCCCGGCGGCCCCAACCAACCAGCCACAGACCGTCCCGGCAGCCCCAACCAACCGACCTCAGACCGTCCCGATGACCCCAACCAACCCCAGACCGTTGCCGCGGCACCGGCAACGCGGCCTCAGACCGTGTCGTCAGCTCCCACCGCGAGCACCAGCTTGCCGGTCGTGGACCCCGACTCGATGCGGCGGTGCGCCTCGGCGGCCCGGGTCAGCGGCAGTTCCTCGACGCGCACGCGCAGCTCCCCGCTCGCGGCCGCGGCGATCGCACGGCGCAGCGCACGGCCCGCGTCCGCGGGGAAGGCGCCGGAGAACGCGGCCAGGTTGAAGCCGGAGACCGTCTTGTTGGTGAACCACAGCTCGTTGGCGGGGACCGCGACGTCGTCGGCGCCCGACGCGTTGCCCATGACGATCAGTCGGCCCATCGGGGCGAGCGCATCCAGACCGGTCCGGCGGGCGGGTCCGCCGACCATGTCGACCACGATGTCGAACTCCCCCGCGCCGGCGAGCTCGTCGCGCAGGATCACTTCGTCGTAGCCGAAGCCCTTGGCGGCATCGATCTTCGCCGCGCTGCCCACCGTGCCGACGACCCGGCCCGCGCCGAGCAGCCGGGCGACCTGGCCGAGCTGGCTGCCCACGCCGCCGGCCGCCGCGTGCACCAGGACGCTCTCACCGCGCTGCAGCCGGGCCACCCGCTCAAGGACCAGGAACGCGGTGGTGCTGTTCGACGGGAGCACCGCGGCGACGTCGAGGTCGAGTCCTGAACCGTCCAGCGGCGCGACGAGCTCCGCCGCCGTGGTCACGACCTCGCCGTAGCCGCCGCCGTCGACGATGGTCAGGGCGGCGACCGGCTGTCCCACGCTCAGCCCCCGGACCCCTTCGCCCAGCGCCCGTACGTGACCGGACACCTCGATCCCGGGTACGTACGGCAGCGGTACGTCCACCACACCCTGCCGGAAGAGGACCTCCGCGAAGTTGGCGCCCGCGTACGCCACCTCGACCGACACCTGCCCCGGACCGGGCTCGGGCGTCTTGACCTCGGCGAGGCGCAGAACGTCCGCGGTGCCGAACTCGGGAATGGTCATGGCCTGCATGGTGTGCGTGCTGTGCGCGCTGTTCATCATGATCACCATCGTGCACGACCCGTCCGGCGGCTGACAGTGTCGGCTCATCCTGGGCGTGACACCACCAGGCTCGGCGCCGGTCTCTCCCCCGAACAGGTGGACCGGACCTCTGGCAGGGCCGGGTGTCCGCCCTGTGATCATCGCCGTGTTCCCGCTGCTCATTGGTCCATTCCACTGACGCGTCGCAGGCCGTGCGGCCTCCTCGGGCGAAACCCGCCCGGACCGGCGCTGACATGGGAAATCCTTGTTCCTGGGCATGATTGACGGATCGTCGGGGAGCCGGTACCACTGACGCACGCCCAGCCCCGCACGCCCCATCACGCTTCATCGTCCCAGGAGGCTGCATTGCGAGGATCCGCCAACGCCCGCACCCCTGCCGTCCACAGACGCTCCGTCAGGGCCGCGGGCGCCCTTGTCTCCGCCGGTCTGCTGTTCCCGCTGCTCGGTGCCGCGCCGTCGTCCGGCGCCGCCGCCCCTGCCGCTTCGGCCCGGCTGCAGGACGCCTTCGCGTCGGCCGCCGCCGAGTACCAGGTGCCGCGGAGCGTGCTGCTCGGCGTCTCCTATCTGCAGTCCCGCTGGGACGCGCACGGCGGCGCGCCGAGCGTCACCGGCGGCTACGGCCCGATGCATCTCACAGACGCGCGCACCGCCATCGCCATCGCCGGCGCCGGCGCACCGCACCACAGCGAGGGCGCGGAGGACCCCCGCGGCGACGCGTCGCGTGGCGTACTGAAGCCCAAGGAGTCAAAGGAGTCAAAGGAGTCGGCGGCCGACGTGCCGGAGAACTCCCAACTGCCCGCCCGGCTCAAGACGTTGCCCCGCGCCGCGAAACTCAGCGGCCTGTCCGCCGAGCGCCTGCGCACCGACCCCGCCGCCAATGTGCGCGGCGGAGCCGCCCTGCTCGCCGCCGCTCAGAAGAAGCTCGGCAAACCGCTCAGCGACGATCCGGCCGACTGGTACGGCGCGATCGCCCGCTTCTCCGGAGCCGACGACCAAGCCACGGCGGCGACGTACGCCAATGACGTGTTCGCGGTCATCCGCGACGGCCAGGCTCGCACCACGGACGCCGGGGAGCGCGTGGCGCTCGCGGCGGACAGCGGCCTGCGGCCGGACGCGGCGCAGGTGCAAGGCATGGGGCTGCGGAAGGCGGCCGCGGGCGCGACCGAGTGCCCGAAGACCGTGTCGTGCGAGTGGATCCCCGCGCCGTACGAGGAGTTCAAGGCTCCGGACGGCAGCGACGACTACGGCAACCACGATCTGTCGAACCGCCCCAAGAGCCAGAGCATCGACACGATCGTCATCCATGACACCGAGGGGCGCTGGGAAGGCGTCCTCAAGATGGTGCAGGACCCCACGTACGTGTCGTGGCAGTACACCCTGCGCTCCACCGACGGGCACATCGCCCAGCATGTGAAGGCCAAGGACGTCGCCTGGCACGCGGGCAACTGGTACGTCAACGCCAAGTCGATCGGCCTGGAGCACGAGGGATTCCTCTCGCAGCCCGACAGTTGGTACACGGAGGCGATGTACCGCTCGTCGGCACGCCTGGTGAAGTACCTCGCCAAGAAGTACGACATCCCGCTGGACCGCCAGCACATCATCGGGCATGACAACGTCCAGGGCACGGTGCCTTCGACGATCGCGGGCATGCACACC
Source organism: Streptomyces sp. NPDC086554 (assembly GCF_040686095.1). NCBI lineage: Bacteria > Bacillati > Actinomycetota > Actinomycetes > Kitasatosporales > Streptomycetaceae > Streptomyces > Streptomyces sp. NPDC086554. Next base: position 394,455 of record NZ_JBFBJK010000003.1, on the reverse strand, counting down.
GACCCCGGCCCCTACTGGGACTGGCAGCACTACTTCACGCTGATGGACAAGCCGTTCGTGCGCACGGCGGGCCCGGACGGCGGCCTGGTGACGGTGGCGCCCGATTACGCCAAGAACCGGCCCGAGTACACGGGTTGCGTGAAGCCGGGCGAGAAGTGCGAGACGCACGGATCGGCAGCGGTGCGCGTGCACACCGAGCCGCGCGACGACGCACCGCTCATCAAGGACATCGGCCTGCGGCCCGGCGGCGGCGACTCGACGATCGGCGTGAACGACATCGGCGCCCGGCTCTCCACCGGCCAGCAGTACGCGGTCGCGGACCGCAAGGGCGACTGGACGGCCGTCTGGTACCTGGGCCAGAAGGCCTGGTTCAAGAACCCGAAGAAGCAGCCGACCGCCCTCGACGCCGCCGGGCCCGTGATCACGCCGAAGTCCGGTGCGGACAGCGTCCCGGTCTACGGTCGCGCCTACCCGGAGAAGGAGGCGTACCCGGCGGGCGTCCCGGCACAGCCGGTCACCCCGTTGCCGTACAAGCTCCTGGCAGGGCAGAAGTACGCGGTCGGCGACAAGATGCCGGGCGAGTACTTCTACGCCCCGACGTTCGACACGGCGCCGCACAAGGTGGTGCGCGGCAAGGACATGTACTACGAGGTCCAGTTCGGGCACCGCGTGGCGTATGTGCGGGCGGCCGACGTACGGGTGGTGCCGTCGGGCTCCTAGGGCTTCCAGGGCTCCTGGAGCCGCCAAGGTCAGTCGGGGCCGGGTCTGCGTGGGGGCAGGCCCGGCCCCGGCGTATGTACGCCGTGCGCGGGCTCAGTCGAAGACGTACCGCTCCCCCGACCGCGCCTTGAACGTCTTCTCGCCGCCGCTCAACAGGCTGCTGCGCAGGGTCAGTTCGCGGGTCCGCGACGCGGTGAGCACGATGCGCGTTGCGCGCCCGCCCGACCACTCGATGTCGAGCCGTGCCCCGCCGCGCGCCCGCAGCCCGCGCACCGATCCCTCGGGCCAGCTCGCGGGCAGCGCGGGCAGCACCTCGATGACGTCGTACTGGCTCTGCAGCAGCATCTCCACGACGCCCGATGTCGCACCGAAGTTGCCGTCGATCTGGAACGGCGGGTGGGTGTCCCAGAGGTTGGGCAGCGTCGAGGACTTGAGCTGCTCGCTCAGCATCTTGTGCGCGTGATCGCCGTCGCGAAGCCGCGCCCAGAAGTTGACCTTCCATGCCTTGGACCAGCCGGTGCCGCCGTCGCCGCGCGCGGTCAGCGACACCTTCGCGGCGTCGGCCCACTTGCTGCCCGGCTTGATCTGCCGTCCGGGGTGCAGGGCGTACAGGTGGGAGACGTGCCGGTGGTCGTTGGTCCTGTCGTCCAAGTCGGCCTTCCACTCCTGGAGTTGGCCCCAGGAGCCGATGCGCAGGCCGGGATCGAGCTTGCCGAGGGTCTGCTCGAGTTCGCCGCGGAAGGCGGCCGAGTCGCCGAGGACGCGGGCGGCCTCCAGGGTGTTGGTGAGCAGGTCGTGGACGATCTGCTGGGCCATGGAGTCGCCCGCGGTGAAGTCGCCGTGCTCGGGCGAGTAGCTGGGGGTGACGACGAGGGTGCCGTCGCGCGGGTCGGTGCGCAGATTGTCGAGCCAGAACTCGGTGGCCTCCTTCATCGCCGGGTAGGCGGTGGAGCGCAGATAGTCCGTGGAGCCGCCGAAGCGGTAGTGCTCGTAGAGCTGTGCGGTGAGCCAGGCGGCCGCCTCGGGGAACCAGAAGGCGGTGGACCAGTCGTGCACCCCGGTGAAGCCGTAGGGGTTGGTCTCGTTGTGCACGACCCAGCCCCGCGAGCCGAACATCTCCTTGGCCGTACGCCGGCCCGGCGCGCGCAGCGCTTCGACGAAGCGGTCGTACGGAGCGGTGGTCTCGGGGAGGTTGGCGGCCTCGGCGAGCCAGTAGTTCATCTGGAGATTGATGTTGGTGTGGTAGTCGGCCGACCAGGGCGGGGTGGTGCTGTTGTTCCACACGCCCTGGAGGTTGGCGGGCAGCGATCCCGCGCGCGACGAGGCGATGAGGAGGTAGCGCCCGTACTGGAAGAAGAGGGCTTCCAGGGCACGGTCGGACGCGCTCGCCCCTCCGCCGTACTCCTTGAGCAGCCGGTCGGTCGGGACGTCGGCGGGCAGGGACTGGCGGATGTCGAGGGTGACCCGGCCGAACAGGTCGCCGTGGTCGCGGAGATGGCGGGCCCGGAGCGCGCCGTGGCCCCGGGCTACGGCCTCGTCGACGGTGCGGGTGACGGCGGCGTGCGGGTCGTCGCCGCGGTAGTCGGGGGAGGTGTCGGCGTAGTCGGTGCCCGCGGCGAGCGCGAACCAGACGTGGTCGGCGCCGCTGACGGTGATGCTGCCGTCGGCGTTCGCGGTGCGCTTGCCGCCCTGGTGGACGACCCGCATCTGCGCCTCGAACTTCAGCCCGTTGTCGGCGAGTTCACCGCGTACGGTCATGCGGTCGCCGTCGGCCTGCGCGGTGAAGTCGGTGCGCGGCGAGGTGTGGCGCAGGGTGCAGGTGACGCTCGCGGGGCGGTCCGCGGTCAGGCGCCCGACGAGCACGCCGTCAGGGTGGCTTGCGAAGAACTCCCGCTCGTGGCGCACCTGTTGGTGGGTGTACGTGACGGTCGCCAGGCCCCGGCGGAGGTCGAGGGAGCGGCGGTAGGTGGCGTCGGGGGCCTGCGGCGCGCCCGGCAGGTCGATGTGCAGGTCGCCGAAGGTCTGGTGGGCGCCGTAGCCGCGCCGCGCCTGGCCGAGCCGCGCCGCGACGGCGTCGGGTCCGAGGCTGCCCTTCGCGTCGAGCTCTTCGCGTACGGCGTCGATGGCGCCCGGTCTGGCCTCCCGCCAGTTGCCGAAGTCGTAGCCGTCGCGGGAGCCGGGGCCGCCGGTCCACAGGGTCTTCTCGTTGAACTGGAGCCGCTCGGATACGAGGGTGCCGAAGACCATGGCGCCGAGCGCGCCGTTGCCGATGGGGAGGGCCTCGCGCTCCCAGTCGGCGGCGGGCGCCGCATACCAGAGCAGCGATTCATCGGATGTATCACGTCGGCGTTCGGCTGCATCTGCGGTATCGGCCAGTACGCCTCCACCCGTAGCCAGTACGGCCGCACCGCCGACGGCGGACTTCATGGTGATTCTTCGGGAGATCCCAGGAGTCATGACCGGTCACGTTAAAAGTCCGATGACTCAGTGGCAAGACACACAACAAACGGCGCCCTTCAGCCCTGCTGGAAAAGCTCCGCGGGCAGCGGCTTGAGCAGTGCGTACAGATCGTCGGTGATCGGCCGGTCCCAGGCGGCGATGGTGACGAGGACGCCGTCGCTGCGGTCGAACTGCACGCAGGAGATGCGGCTTTCGGAGAGCTTGAGGCGGCGCACGATCAGGAGGTTGTCGCCCTGCATCACCGGCATGTCCTCGGTGGTGACGACGGTGACCTCCTCGTCGTTCTCCAGCGCGAGCAGCAGCTGGGCCACCTCGAAGGGCACCTCGCCGTCGGCCGTCTCGCGGGCCGGGGAGCCCTCGGGCAGATTGCCGATGATCATCGCGGGGCCGCGGCCGCCGAAGAGGTCGTAGCGCAGGAAGACACCCTGGCAGCTGCCGTCGGGTGCGGGCAGCAGGCCCGCGCCGAGGTTGCCGGGCCAGTCACCGGGGTCCATGGCCAGGACATCGAAGTCCGGGCCCGCGGGAGTGGCGGAGCTGCGGCGGCGGAGGAAGGACATGCGCCAATGGTACGTGGCCCGCGGTGTTTGTCGGCGCGGGGGCGGCGCGGTTCGGCAGCAGCCAAGCGGAGGGCGCGATACCGCTCCGTCGGAGGTCAGCGCCCCGTAAGGGGCGCGGCGCAGATCCATCACCGCCCATCCAGTGGAGTGCCCAGCGCAGCTGAGAGACCAGCATGGTCGGTCCCCACCTTCCGGTAAACGGCGGACAGCAGCCGGACGACGGCAGGCTCGTCGGTGTGCAGCTCCGCGGCGATCCGGGCGACCGGCTCGCCGCGGACGGTGAGCGTGGCGGCGGTGCGCTCGCGCGCGGTGAGTGTGTCCGTCTCGGTGCTGTGCAGGAGCCGGGGACGCAGGCCCGCGGCCGCGAGCTCGTCGCGGGCCCGCTCGACCAGGCCGTCGGCCCCGCACTGGACGGCCGCGTCGAGCCCTCGGTAGAGCGGCTCCGCGGCCTCCTTGGGGCGTCCGGCGCGGCGCAGTTCACCGCCCAGGCCCACCAGCGCGCAGGCCAGTTCGTACGCAGCGGGAGAGCGCTCCAGATGACCGACCGCTTCCTCCAGGAGCTTGACGCGCGCCGAGCCCGATGAGACCTCGGCGCTGATCCGCAGCGCCTGCCCGACCGCCGAGGCGGTGGCGAATCCGCGGGCCCGCCGGGTCGCCTCGTGTGCGGTGGCGAGCGCGCGCTCGGGTGCGTCATCGGCCTCGGCGAGCGCGAGGTGCAGCTGCCAGGGGCACCAGGCGGGGTTGCGCATGCCGCGCGGGTCGAGGCGGCGGCCCGCCGCGGCGAGTTCGGCGGCCGCGTCCTTGGTGAGCCCGCGCGCGAGGAGCAGTTCGCCGTGCACGGCCTGCGCGTCGGGGAAGACGACGGCCGCGGGGAACGGCGCGCCGAAGGAGTACTGCTCGGCGGTCCGCGTCGCCTCGACGACCCGGCCGCGGGCCAGCAGGGTCTCGATGAGGATGCCCACCGCGTACCAGTGGGCGGGGGTGCCGGGACCCACCCGCCCGGCGATCCGAAGGCCGGCGCGCACGAAGTCCTCGGCCTCTGCGAGACGCCCGCGCCGGAAGCGTATGTACGCGAGCAGGGTGTACGCGAAGGACAGATGGGCGCCGCGCCAGCCCTGCCGCTCGAAGTCGGCGATCCCTGCGGCGAATAGCTCCTCGGCGCGGCCAGGACGGTCGGCGTACAGGAAGGTGAGGGCGACCAGGACGGGGACCTCGAAGCCGCGGTCCTTCTCCGCCCAGCCGAGCCCGCCGACCAGGGCCCGCTCGGCGTGCCGCACCGCGGTCCCCGCGGGTTCGGCGCGCAGCGTGGCGTCCCAGGCGCGGAGCCCGATGATGTACCGCTCGGTGAGGTCGCGGCCCGGCAGCCGGTCGGCGAGCCGGGCAAGGCGCCGGGAGCGGGCGGGCGAGTCGGGTTCGTCGGCGCGGAAGGCGTCCCACATGAACTGCTCGGCCTGCATCCGGATCCGTACCCGTGGGTCGGTGGTGAGGCGGATCTCGCGGGCGAGGGTGCCGGAGGCCTCGTCGAGCCGGTCGGAGTGGGCGAGGACCTGGGAGAGGCGGTAGACGATGCCGTGGCGCAGGGCGGGGTCAGTGATGGGTTCTTCGAGGGCGGCCCGCAGATGGTTGACGGTCGTCGCCGGCTCGGTGAGCAGCGAGGCGCAGCCCAGTTCGTAGAGGACGGCGGCACGGTCCTCCCAGGGCGGTGGTTCGCGCAGCGCGCGGGCGAGATAGCGGCGGGCCGCGTCGGGCGCCCCCGCCCGGACGGTCTCACCGGCGGCGGCCCGCAGTTGCTGTACGACCCAGGTGTCGCCGTCGGGGTGGACCTCCAGGAGATGGCGGGCGGCGGCGGACGCGCCGAACCCGGCGTTGACGACGGACCAGGCGGCCTGGCCGTGCAGGGCGACGCGCACCCCGCAGGGGATGGCGCGGTAGACGGCGGTGGCGATCAGCGGGTGCACGAACTCGAGCCGGTCGGCGCCGGTCAGGACGCGGGCGCGGCGCAGCCGGTCGGCGCAGTCGGCGCCCTCCCGCTCGCCGATGCCCGCGACGGCGGCGGCGAGCGCAGGGGAGATCTCGGTGCCGAGTACGGCGCAGGCCCAGGCGAACCGGACGGTGGAGGTGCCCAGGCGTTCCAGGCGGGCGACGAGACCGCTGCCCTTGACGGCGGCCGCGAGGTCGCGCAGCAGATGTGCCGCGGCCTCGTCGGGGATCAGGCCGCGGTCGCGCACCTTCGCGGTCAACTCCACCGCCTCGAACGGGTTGCCCGCGGTGACCGCCCAGCACTCGCGGCAGAATGCGTCGTCGGCGCGGGCGCCGAGCGCGTCGCGGACAAGGCGGGCGACGGCGACGGCGCTGAGCGGTTCGAGGCCGATGGGCCGCTGCCCGGCCCGCCCGGGCAGCCCTCTGAACTCCTCGGCGTGGGCGGGCAGTTCCTCGGGCCGGTAGGCGACGATCAGCAGCAGCGGCAGCGCCTCGGCGCGGGGTGCGAAGGCGGCGAGCCAGCTCAGCGACTCGGTGTCGGCCCAGTGCGCGTCGTCGACGACCACCACCAACGGGGCTCGCTGCACGGCGAGATAGGTGAGCACCCAGTCGAGCCCGTCGCGCAGGCCCTGCGGGTCGGGTGGCGCGCCGTCCGACGGTGCGCAGAGCCCGAGAGCGGGACCGACGATGGCGTACCAACTGCCCAGTGCCGCGCGCAGTTCCGCGTCCGGGACCGGGGCGAGCAGCGGCTGCACCAGCTGGCGTGCCACGTGGAAGGCGACGCGCTGCTCCTGGTCGCTGCCGCGCGCGGACGCCACCGTGCACCCTTTGCCCGCCGCGCGCCGGCGCGCCTCGGCGAGGAGGGAGGTCTTGCCGAGGCCTGCGCGCCCCGCGAAGGAGATCAGTGCGCCGCGCCGCCGGTCCGGGGGTTCCACGCCGTCGCGCGGCAGCCCGCACAGCTCGCTCAACGCCTCGTCGAGTGCGGCCAGTTCGCTCTCGCGCTCGAAGAGGATCCGCTTGCCGTGACTGAAGTGCTGCACCATGGGACACCCCCCGCCACGGTGGTGCGCCGGGCGCTTACCGCGGCGCACGCCTTGGCCTTCAGGCACTTCACACTACGCCCGCGCGGGTCGCCGGGAGCCGATTCGCCGACAGCGGTGCGGTTGGCTAACGTCGCCTCTTCGCGGACAAGCGGACGCGCGGACGAAGGGAACCTCACGTGACGGTCGGCGCCGAACGCGTACTCAATTACTGGCACGGCGGGCTGAGCGAGATCCCCGACGAGGTGTGGCGGCACCCGTCCCTGGAGGTCCTGCTCCTGCCCGACAACGCGCTCACGCGGCTGCCCGCGCGGATCGGCACCCTGACCGCGCTGCACACCCTGGACCTCGGCCACAACCGGCTCGCCTCGGTACCGCCCGAGCTGGGCGACCTGACGGGCCTGAGCCGCTTTCTCTACCTCCACGACAACGACCTCGCCTCGCTGCCGGAGTCACTGGGCGGGCTGACGCGGCTGAGGTATCTGAACGTGGGCGAGAACCGGCTCACCGAGCTGCCGGACTCGCTGGGTTCGCTCACCGCCCTGCTGGAACTACGCGCCCAGCACAACCACCTGACCGCACTGCCCGCGTCCCTCGGCCGCCTCACGGCCCTGCGTGAGCTGTGGCTGCGCGGCAACCGTCTCGGCGCGCTCCCCGCCACGTTCCGCCACCTGCGCCAGTTGCGCGAACTGGAGCTGCGCGAGAACGAGTTCACCGCCGTACCGGACGCACTGCGCGACCTGCCGCTGCTGCGCAGAGTCGACCTGCGCGCCAACCGGCTGCGGGAGCTGCCGCACTGGATCGCGGAGCTGCCCGCCCTGGAGAAGCTGGACCTGCGCTGGAACGACGTCCAGGTGCCGGACGAACTCCTGCGGAGGCTGGAGGGGCGGGGCTGTGTCGTGCTGGGATGAGCGCCCCGCACGCTCTCATCCCATCCCTCTCACCCCGCCCCGCTCACTCCTCTTCGCTGACCGGCACCACGGCCACCGCACCCTCCGCGTGCAACAGCACCGCGTTGGTCACCGAGCCGACAAGGCGGCCGGCCAGCATCCGCCGGTGATGCCGTCCCACCACCACGAGTTCCGCGTTCAGCGACGCCTCCACCAGGAGCCCGGCCGCGTCACCCGGCAGGACGAGCAGCTCGACGCTCACCTTCGGATGGCGCTCCTTGAAGGGCGCGAGCCGGACGTCCGCGCGTTCCGTGTGATCGGCCGCGGCCGCCGCGTCCGCGCTCGCCGAGGTCACGAAGTCGCCGGTGGCGGTGTAGACGAGGGTGGGCGATGCGTAGGCGCAGATGATGCGCAGCGGAAGGCCCCGCATCTGCGCTTCGGCGAAGGCGAAGCCGATGGTGCCGTCGTCCGGGGTCAGCGCGTCGAGGCCGAGCACCACGTACCTCTCCTCATCCGCCGACGGCTCCTCCCCCGGCCGCACGACCACGACGGGGCACGCCGCCTCGCGCGCGCAGGCCAGGCCGTTCGAGCCGAGCAGCAGGCTCCTGAACCCGCCACGCCCCCGCGACCCCAGGACAAGGACCTGCGCCCCGTCGCCGAGCTTTGGAATGTCCTTGCCCGGCGAGCCGTCCACGATCTCGAACGTCAGCGGGGGCAGGTCCGCCCGCCCCTCCAGGAGCCCGCGCGTACGGTCGATGACCGGGTCGGCGTCGTGGCGGTGGTCGATGGTCGGCATGCGCGGCCCGTCGGCCAGCGGCAGCGCGTACTGCCGCACATGCACGATCCTCAGCGGTGCACGGCGCAGCCGCGCGGCGGTCAGCGCCCACTCCAGGGCGTGATCGCTGCCGGCTGATCCGTCCACGGCGACGACAACAGGCTGGACGGTGGCATCGCCGTTCACGGCGTCGCTCATGGCTTCCTCGTCTCCGGCGCAAGGCCAAGGTCGACCGGCTCCGCTCCCGGGCCCGGACCCGCGCGGCGGCGGGTCCGGGGGCAGAGTCCAAAGTCACCAGGTCAGCACGGCCTGCGGCGCGGTCGGCCGCGACAGCCGGAGACGAGGGCGCACAACGCCCGTACGGCCTACGTCGGATCGGCGGCCTACGTCAGATCGAACTGGCCCTCGCGCGCGCCGTGCACGAAGGCACCCCACTCCGCCGGGGTGAAGATCAGGGACGGGCTCTCGGGCCGGCCCGCGTTGCGCATCGCGATGAACCCTTCGACAAAGGCGATCTCCACGTCTCCCCGCCCCTCGCTGCTCGATCGCCAGTCCGCGGTGCTGAGGTCGAGCTCCGGCTTGTCCCAGCCTGCGAGCGGATGCTGCTGAATGGTGCCTTCGGCCACGTCCGTGCTCCTCCCGATGCGTCGTCCGCCCGCCAGCCTAGCTTTCGGTTCCTGCGCCGGACAGGCCGCGGAAGGAGGACGAACGCCTGCCCGGCATGACGGAGCGCTCAGGTCGTGGGCGGCTCCGCGCCGACCAGCCACATGGAGAAGAACTGCGCGCCGCCGCCGTAGGCGTGCCCGAGCGCCCTGCGGGCCCCGTCGATCTGGTGCTCGCCGGCCTGGCCGCGCACCTGAAGTGCCGCTTCGGCGAAGCGGATCATGCCGGAGGCGCCGATGGGATTGGTGGACAGGACACCGCCCGACATGTTGACGGGGAGGTCCCCGTCGAGTTCCGTGACGCCCGCCTCGGTGAGCTTCCAGCCCTCGCCCTCATCGGCGAAGCCGAGGTTCTCCAGCCACATCGGCTCGTACCAGGAGAACGGCACGTACATCTCGACGGCGTCGATGTCGCGCCGCGGGTCGCTGATGCCCGCCTGCCGGTAGACGTCGGCCGCGCAGTCCTTGCCCGCCTGCGGGGACACGAAGTCCTTGCCCGCGAAGAGCGTCGGTTCGCTGCGCATGGCGCCGCCGTGCATCCAGGCGGGCGGCCTGGGTGAACGGGCCGCGCCCGCACGGTCGGTGAGGATCATCGCGCAGGCGCCGTCGGACGACGGGCAGGTCTCCGAGTAGCGGATCGGGTCCCACAGCATGGGCGACGCCTGGACCTTCTCCAGGGTGATGTCCTGCTCGTGCAGGTGGGCGTAGGGGTTCTTCAGGGCGTTGCGGCGGTCCTTGTAGGCGACGAGCGAGCCGACCGTGTCGGGGGCGCCGGTGCGCCGCATGTACGCGCGTACATGCGGGGCGAAGAAGCCGCCGGCGCCCGCCAGGAGCGGCTGCTGGAAGGGGATGGGCAGGGAGAGGCCCCACATCGCGTTGGATTCGGACTGTTTCTCGAAGGCGAGGGTCAGTACGGTGCCGTGGACGCGGCCCGCGACGAGGTTCGCGGCGACGAGCGCGGTGGACCCGCCGACCGATCCGGCGGTGTGCACGCGCAGCATCGGCTTGCCGACCGCGCCGAGGGCGTCAGCCAGGTACAGCTCCGGCATCATCACGCCCTCGAAGAAGTCGGGCGCCTTGCCGATGACGACGGCGTCGATGTCCGCCCAGGTCAACTCGGCGTCCTTCAGGGCTTCTTTGGCCGCTTCCCGGACGAGGCCCGCGATGGAGACGTCCCTCCGCGCCGCGACATGCTTGGTCTGGCCGATCCCGACGACGGCCACGGGCTCCTTGTTCATCGGGCGTCTCCTTCGAGGACGGCGACCAGGTTCTGCTGCAGGCAGGGGCCGGACGTGGCGTGGGCGAGCGCGCGTTCCGATGCGCCACGGTGGATGCGGGCGGCCGCCTCGCCGAGCCGGATCAGGCCTGCGGCCATCACGGGGTTGGCGGCGAGCGCGCCGCCGGACGGGTTGACCGCGACGTCGTCGCCGAGCCTCAGCGCCTTGCGCAGGACGACTTCCTGCGCGGTGAACGGAGCGTGCAACTCGGCGGTGTCGACGGGCCGTTCAAAGGCTCCGGCCCGCTCGGCGGCGAGCCGGCTGGACGGCGAGTCGGTGAGGTCGCGCACACCGAGGCTGTGCGCCTCGATCCGGTGGTCGATCCCGCGGATCCACGCGGGCCGCTCGCACAGCTCGCGGGCCCGGTCCCCCGCGGCGAGGATCACGGCTGCGGCGCCGTCACCGATCGGCGGGCAGTCACCCGTGCGGAGGGGACGTACGACGTAGTCACCCTGAGGCACCGAACCACTCAGCTGCGCACGGGAGTTGGCGGACGCATCCCGGCGGCTGCGGGATGCCACCCCGGCGAGCGCGGGCTCGTCGGTGTCGCCCGCGTCGATCAGGGCCTGCGCCTGGAGGGCGGCGAGCGCGACCGCGTCGGGCCACAGCGGGGCCACGTAGTACGGGTCGAGCTGCCGGGTCAGCACGTCGCGCACCGATCCGGGGGACGACTTGCCGTACGCGTACACGAGCGCGGTGTCGGCCTCGCCGGTGAGCAGCTTCGTCCACGCCTCGTACAGCGCCCACGCGCCATCCATCTCGACATGAGACTCGGAGATCGGCGGCCAGGCACCGACCCCGTCAAGGGCCATGGTGAAGGAGAAGGCGCGTCCCGCGAGATAGTCCGACGAGCCCGAGCAGGTGAAGCCGATGTCGCTGGTCTTCAGGCCGGTGGCGTCGAGGACCTGGTGCAGGACCGGCATGAGCATCTCCACCTCGGAGAGCTCGTCGGAGGAACGCCGGTGATCGGTCTGCCCGAAGGCGACGATGGCGATGTCGCGGGCGGGCCGCATGGCGGACGGCATCTACACCAGCTCCTTGTACGTGTCGTAGTCGGCGTCCGGCTCACCGGTGGGCCGGTAGTGATCGGGGAAGCGGCCGCCGTCGCTCCACACGGGCTCGACGCGCAGGCCCATCCGCACCTGGTCGTACGGAATCCCCGCGATGCGCGCGTGCAGGGCGAGATCGGCGCCGTCGAGCGCGATGTGCGCGTAGACATAGGGCACTTCGATGGCGTCGTTCATTGCGTTCTTCGCCTTGATGTTGACAATGCAGTACGTCGTGACGGTGCCGCGCGGCCCGACCTCGACCGCCTCCGTCGTGGCGACGCCGCAGGTGGGGCAGGCGCCCCGGGGCGGGACGTAGACCTTGTGGCAGGAGGGGCAGCGTTCGCCGACGACCTTCCGGTCGGCGAGGGCGCCCAGGTAGTCGCTCTGGGCGCGGCCTGGCGAGTAGGTGTAGTCGAGGCGTGCGGGCGCGACGATCCCGGTGACGGGATCGCCGAACACCCCGTCGTGCGGGGCACTTTCGGCGCCGCCCGATTCCCCTTCGTACGCCTCGAAGCAGGCGATGTCGGTGATGGCACCGCTCCGTTCGGCGGCCCACCGGATCCGCACGCGCATGCCGGTCGTCACCGCGTCCGGTCCTGGCGCGTCCAGGGCGTGCAGGAGGCCGGTGTCGGCGCCGTCGAGCTTCACCAGGACCCAGGCGAAGGGCGTTTCGAGTGGCTGGCCGCGACGGGGCTCGTGGTTCCAGGCCCAGGTGGTGACGGTGCCGGTCGACGAGACCTCCACCAGGTCGCGTATCTCCTCGGCGGTGACGGGGTCGTACTCGACGGGCGGCACGAGCGTCCGCCCGTCACCGGCCTTCACTCCGAGTACGGTCCGCTCACGCAGCCCGGTCAGAAAGGCACTCTGCACGGGCCCGAGAGAGCGCGTGAACGGAAACTCGACGACGAGAGGGGCGCGCAGGACCTCGGGCGAGGGGGCGGATGCCATCAGCGGAACTCCATTTCTCAGGGTGACGATGAGACGGGCGCGGCGGGAGCGCCCCGTCAGGGGCGCGGGGCTGTGACATGTGCGGCTCCGCCGCGTGGGCGCGACCAGCCACGACGGACCCGCAGACAAAGAGCGACCTAGGCCCGCCGAAACACCGGGTCCCGCTTCTCCGCAAAGGCTCTGGAGCCCTCCTTCGCATCAGCGGTGTCAAAGATCGGCCACCCCCGCTTCAACTCCGCCGCAAGGCCGTCCGCCTCGGACATCTCCGCGGTCTCGTACACCGAAGCCTTGATCGCCTCGACGGCGAGCGGCCCGCACGCGTTGATCCGCTCGGCGATGACGAGGGCCTCCTCCAGCGCGGTGCCGTCCGGCACGACATGGCCGATGAGTCCGACGTCCGCGGCCTCCCGCGCCGAGTAGGGACGCCCCGTGAGCAACATCTCCAGCGCATGCGTACGCGGAATCTGCCGCGGAAGCCGAACCGTCGAGCCACCGATCGGGAAAAGACCACGCCTGACCTCGAAGAGCCCGAACGTGGCGGACTCGCCCGCGAGGCGGATATCCGTGCCCTGCAGGATCTCCGTGCCGCCGGCGACGCAGTGGCCCTCGACCGCCGCGATGACGGGTTTGCGGGGCCGGTGGTGGCGCAGCATCGCCTTCCAGTGCAGATCGGGGTCGGCCTTCAGCCGGTCCCGGTACTGCTCGCCCTCCATCCCCTTGCCCGCGAGGGCCTTGAGGTCCATGCCCGCGCAGAACGCGCCGCCCGCGCCGGTGAGCACGATCGAGCGGATCGCGTCGTCCTCGTCGGCGGCCACCCACCCGTCATAGAGGCCTACCAGCATCGGCAGCGAGAGCGCGTTCTTCGCCTCGGGCCGGTTGAGCGTGAGTACCAGTGTGGCGCCTTCGCGCTGCACAGCGAGATGTTCCGTCCCACCCATAGCCGTGCTCCCTCTCCTCGACGGACCGCAGTCCTCTTCGGACCTGGAACAGGTTGCAGTAGCCGGGGAGCCAGTTCAATAGTTTTCTGACAGTCAGTCAGATTTCTTGTACGGGGACCCTTCCCAGTTGTGGGCGCCTCTGCTCTGATGACCGCCAGAAGCCAGAAGAGATGGCGCCGGGGTCAGGAGGAGCGGTGGAGTACAACCTTGCCGACCTGTTCGAGTCGGTCGTCGACGTGGTCCCCGACCGCGAGGCGCTCGTGTACATCGATCACCCCGGCACGGGGGCGGAACGCAGGCTGACGTACGCCGAGCTCGACGCCGCCGCGAACCGCATCGCCCACCATCTGATCGACAGCGGCATCAAGCCGGGCGAACATCTGGGGCTCCATCTCTACAACGGGATCGAGTACCTTCAGACGGTGCTCGCCTGCCTCAAGGCGCGGGTCGTGCCGGTCAACGTCAACTACCGCTATGTGGAAGAGGAGTTGGTCTACCTCTACCGCGACGCGGATCTCGCGGCGCTCGTCTTCGACGGGGAGTTCACCGCTCGGGTGGCGGCCGCACTGCCGAGGACGGAGAAGCTGCGGCATCTGGTGCGGGTGGGGACCCCGCCCGCCGGGGCTCCCTCGCTCGACGCGGTGCCGTACGCGCAGGCGGAGGCGGCCGGCTCACCGGAGCGGGGCTTCCCGGGGGAGCGTTCGCCCGACGACCTGTTCATCATCTACACCGGCGGCACGACCGGCATGCCCAAGGGCGTGATGTGGCGCCAGGAGGACCTGTTCTTCTCGGGGCTCGGCGGCGGCGCGCCCACCGGTGAGCCGGTCGGGCGCCCCGAAGAGGTGGCCGAGCGGGTCGCCGCCGGCGGCGACGGGATCACCTTCTTCCCCACTCCCCCGCTGATGCACGGCACATCCACCCTGACGGCGTTCATCTGCTTCAACTTCGGCCAACGCCTCGTCATCCACCGCAAGTTCGCGCCCGAGGAAGTCCTGCGCACGATCGAGCGGGAGAAGGTCACCAGCATGTCGCTGGTGGGCGACGCGATGCTGCGGCCGCTGATAGACGCGCTGAACGGGCCCTGCAAGGGCACGGACCTCTCGGCCATGTTCAGTGTGTCGTCGTCCGGCGCGATCATGTCGGAGACGGTGCGAGCCCAGTTCGCCGCCCTCGCCCCGAACGTGATGCTCCTGAACAACTTCGGCTCCTCCGAGTCCGGCTTCAACGGCACGGCGACGGACGACTCGGGCCCCGACAAGGGGTTCCGGCTGCGGGTCAACGCCCGTACGCAGGTGGTGGATCCGGCGACATACGACCCGGTGCCGGTCGGCGAACCGGGACGCATCGCCCAGCGCGGCCATGTACCGCTCGGCTACTACAACGACCCCAAGAAGACCGCCGAGACCTTCTTCCAGCGGGGCGACGAGCGGTGGGTACTGCTCGGCGACATGGCGACCGTCGACGACGAGGGCATCGTCACCGTCCTCGGCCGGGGCTCGCAGTGCATCAACACCGGCGGCGAGAAGGTGTATCCGGAGGAGGTCGAGCAGGCGCTGAAGTCCCATCCGGACGTGTACGACGCACTGGTCGCCGGGGTGCCCGACGAGCGCTGGGGCAACCGTGTCGCCGCGGTCGTCCAACTACGCGACGGCGCAGCCGCGTTGGACCTCGAATCCGTACAGACCCACTGCCGCACCCGCCTCGCCGGCTACAAGATCCCCCGAGCGGTGGTCTTCACCGACCGCATCCAGCGCTCCCCCAGCGGCAAGGCGGACTACCGGTGGGCGAAGGCTGTGGCGGCGGGCGGCTGAGCCACATGAACGCCCGCGCGGTATCGCCCGCCCAGTAGCCTTCGGCCATGCCCGATCCCTCCTCCTTCGCCGTCCCCACCCGCTTCGACGGCGCCCGTGACCGCGTCGCCGTCATCGTTCCGGGCGTCGGCTACTCGCCCGCAAGGCCGCTGCTGCACTTCGCCCGTGGCGTGCTGCTCCAGCACGGCTGGACGGTTCAGGAGCTGTGGTGGCAGATCCCTGACGGCTTCCGGCAGTTCACCCTGGACGAGCGGATCGCGTGGGTGGAGCGGCAGGTCACCGGGGCCGTCGACGCCGAGGAAGGGGCCTGTCGTCTCGTCGTCGGCAAGTCCCTCGGCTCACTCGCCTGTGGCGTCGCCGCCGACCGGAACCTCGCGGCCGCCTGGCTCACCCCGCTCCTGACGTACGACCAGGTGGCCCGCTCGCTCCGGCGGGCCAAGGCGCCGACTCTCCTTGTCGGCGGGAGCGCCGACGCGCTGTGGGACGCCCAGGTCGCCGAGTCGCTGCACCACGACGTCCTGGAGATCCCCTCGGCGGATCACGCCCTGGAGCTCGCGGAGGACACCGTGGGATCCGTCGACGTACTGCGGCAGGTCGTCGCACGGTTGCACCGCTTCATCGGCTCGCTCGACCACTGAGCGGTCTGCCGGGCCGGTCCCGACGGCCGCGGGCCGGCGCGTGGGTCTTGCGGAGAGAACACCGCGCTTTGAGGGGCGACTTGAGCGCCCTCGGCGGGAGCCGCCGCGGCCTCCGATTGAGGCGTGCGCACCGTCAAGCGCCCCTGATCACGCCTTGGCAACCCCGGCGGAGCGGACCAGGATCTTCAGGGCAGGCCGCCGCCCGCAGCCACCCTTGCGGCACACCCACCGACTCCGCCCATTTCCTTGCTCGTTGAGCCCGCTGGATTCGTATCGGCCGTGTATGCACCGGTCCCAGGCGATAAGGAAGTGTCCGATGAGTACTCCTCCGCGCGACCTCCCCCAACAACGGGACGACCGCCGCGACCTCGGCCCGCGCAAGGGGCCACGTCACGTCGCCTTCATAGTGGACGGAAACCGCCGTTGGGCGCAGGCCCATGGCCGCCCCGTCGAGCAGGGCCACCGGGAGGGCGCGGACAACGTCTGCCGGGCCGTTCGCTGGTGTGAGGCCGTTGGCATAGAGACCACCACATGGTGGCTGCTCTCGACGGACAACCTCCGTCGCGCTGCGGCTGAGCTCCACGAACTCCTGGACATCATCTCCGAACTGACCGACCGTCTGGCGGCGGCCGGGCACTGGAGAATGCGTCACCTCGGGGATCCCCGGCTGCTCCCCAGCTCTCTGGCAGCCTCGCTGCGCGAGGCGGAGACCAGCACCTGTCGCAATCAGGGCCCTCAGATCAACTTCGCAGTCGGCTACAGCGGCCGAGAGGACATCCTCGCCGCGGCGCGCATGCTGGCCCACCAGGCGGTCAAGTCCGCCGGCTTCACCGTGTCCGAGAGGTCATTCGCCCAGGCCCTGTCCACCAGCGGGTTGCCCGACCCGGACCTGGTGATCCGCACCTCCGGCGAACAACGTCTCTCCGGGTTCATGCTCTGGCAGGCAGCCCTCTCCGAACTCTATTTCTGCCCCGTCCTGTGGCCCGACTTCACCCAGTCCGATCTCCACTGCGCCCTGGCCTTCTACGGCGCCCGTCAGCGGCGTTTCGGAAAGTAGAGCAGGAAGGAACTGCAGCATGCCCCCTCAGATGCCCCTTCTGTTCCCTGACCTCAGGACGACTGACCCCAAGACGACTGACTCCCGGACGACGGACGACATCTCCGGTTCCTTTCGGCCCCTGAAACCCTGGATTCTCTCCCACCTGGGAAAGGGACGCGAGACATACCCCGCTCACCCGCAGACCGAGCAACTGGAGTCCGCCATTCTCTCCTGGGCGGCGAACCTTGGACTGAGCAAGGTCCATGTCGAGATAGCGGCCCAGGCAACCCCCGGGCACCTGGTGGGCCTTTTCGCCCCACATGCCCCCTGGAATGTGCTGCTCGCGCTGGCCAAGCTGCAGATGATCCTGTTCTGGCTGAACACCGTCGACCTCGGCGGTGATCAGCCGGTCGGTCATCTCATGGAACCCGTGAGGGAAACCTTGGAGACGGGGCATGTGCCGTCCGACGGGCCTGACATCCTGAGGCCGCTGGCCAGTCTGCGCGACGACATCGTCGCGGCGGACGGAGCCGCGCTGATCCCCGGCTTCACAGACCTGCTGCTGGGATTCCTGCATGAGTACACGGCTCGGCAGGCGTGGGAGAACGGGGAACCCCTCCCGAGCCTGGACCGGTACTTGAGGCACCGGACGCGCACGGCGGGGATCGTCCTCGGCATGTGGGTACAGAGGCTTCAGCCCGGCCTCGTCGGGCCGGGGAAGGCCCTTCCCGAACCACTGCTTCACCTCATGAAGCAGGGAAGTCTCCTCGTCGGTCTCGACAACGACCTGCACAGTTGCCACGTGGGGGCCGAATCGGGAGAAAGGCTCAGCCTCATCGGCGTCATCTGCCAGGAATACGGAATTCCCGTGGACATGGCCTTCTCCTGCTCGCTCACCCTCAACGCGGCCATGCGCTACGAGAACGCCAACGCCGCTGCCTCGATCTGCTCGGACGCCTCCCTGCCGGAGGAAGTCAGGAGGCACGCCCAGGCGATCTTCTACTGGGTCGACCCCGTCTACACATGGTCATTGGAGACGCCCCGCTACGGGCTGCAGAGCACCGAATCCGGTCACTAGACCACGGAGTGGAAAATGGCGAGCCTGCGTTCGGTCCCCATCGCGCCCAAGGCGCTGCCCCTCGTCGGCCATCTGATTCCGCTGCTGCGGAACCCGCTGGAGTTCATCAACTCCCTGCCCACCCACGGAGAACTCGTCCGCATCCGGCTCGGCCCCTTCACCCTGGTGATGATCTGCGATCCAGAACTGACCCGGCATGCCTTGGTCGATGACCGCGTCTTCGACAAAGGCGGCCCGATCTTCGACCGCGTACGGGAAGTTGTGGGTGATGACGGTCTTGCCAGCTGTCCGCACGGCGCGCACCGGCGGCTGCGCCGGCTGGCCCAGCCCGCCTTCCGCCCGGAACGGTTCCCCGGCTACACAAAGGCCATGAGCGCCTGCGTCGAGGAGGTGACCGGTTCCTGGCATGCCGGACAGGTCCTGGACGTGCCCACCGAAATGATGACGATCACATCCAAGATCACGGCCGCCACCCTGTTCTCCGGTGCGCTGCCCCCCGGCGAACTCGGCCCGGTCCTCAACGACGTAAAGACCTTCTTCGACGGCTTCTACCAGCGCATGTTCATGGTCCCCCCGCTGGACCGGCTCCCCACCTCGGGCAACCGCTCCCACGTGCGCGCACGCACCCGCCTGCGCGACGCCTTCGACCAGATCATCGCCCAGCGCCGCGCCGAGGGCGTCGACCACGACGACTTGCTCTCGGCTCTGATCGCGGCCCATGACCCCGAAGACGACAGTCCCCGCATGACCGACGCGGAGATCAGCGACACGATCGTCACCTTCTTCCTCGCCGGTACGGAGACCACGGCCGCCCTGCTGGCGTGGGCCCTCGACCTGCTGGCCCGGCACCCCCAGATGGCGCGGCGGCTGCACGCCGAGGTCGATGCCGTCCTGGACGGAGCCACGGCCACCCACGCCGACCTGCCGCGCCTGGAACTGACGCACCGCATCGTCACCGAAACCCTCCGGCTCCGACCGCCGGGCTGGATCTTCACTCGCACCGTCACCGCCGACACCCGCCTGGGCGGGCACCTGCTGCCCGCCGGGAGCTGCGTCGCCTACAGCCCCTACCTCATCCACCACCGGCCGGACCTCTACGACAACTCCGAAACCTTCGACCCCGACCGCTGGGACCCCAAGCGCCCTCAGCCGCCCCGCCACGCCCTCCTCCCCTTCGCCGCCGGCGCCCGCAAATGCATCGGCGACGACTTCGCGGTGACCGAGGCCGTCCTCGCCCTCGCGACCATCACCGCCCGATGGCGCCTGGCACACCTGCCAGGACAACAACAGGTCCGCCCCGCCCTGGGGTTGGCATTGCGGCCCGGCAGGCTGCACATGCAGGCAGAGCCCCGCACTGACACTCATTCAGGTGTCGTGCCAACTGCCGTCTAAGCCCCGCAGACGGACCGAAGCGCCCGCTCCAAGGCGACGGTGTGCAGCGCGTCGAGCCGGCGGTCGTGCCGTACATGCACGGCCGCCGCGGTCAGCAGTCCGCCGCAGTAGGGGGCCATGCGCGCGGACGGCGAGGCGGCGACGGCGCGGACGAGTTCGCCGTTCACCCGGTTGATCTCCTTGCGGACCTCCGCGAGGTCCGGCCGCTCGGTCGGCGCCTGGGACGGGTCCGCGTCCCACCGGTGGTGCAGCGCGCGCTGCACCACCTTGTTCGCCTCGATCTGGTCGCGGAAGATCCGCACCATCACCTCGGGGTCCGCACCCACCTCCCGCGCCTGCCGCGCGACGTCGTCGAGGACCTGCTTCTCGCGGGCCGGGTCGTCGATGGGGCTGTCCGTGCCGTACTTGGCGGCGGCGACGAGGTCGGCGGTGGCCAAACGCTGGGCGGAGAGATCGGCGAGCGGATGGAGCAGGTCGTACGGCGTGCCGTGCGCGACGGCGGTCCGCTGAACGGAAGCGGCCGGTGCGGCAGCGGCCTGCCCGGCGCCGGCTCCTCCGAGGAGTACGGCCGCGAGAGCTCCGGCGGTCAGGAATCGGACTGCGGACGAGGTGCGCTGCACGGGATGTCCCCCTGGAGATGGCCGTGTTGATCGTGCCGGATCGCCGCCATCGTACGACCCCGCGGCGCGCACGGCAGGGCCCTCGGCCCTCGCGCGCAGCTGCCCCCGGCAAAAGCCGTACACGCAGCTCACACCGTGGGCAGGGCGACGCGGGAAGCCGTCGTGTGCGATCTCTTGACGGCCGCCCCCACGACTGGATTACTGAGCTCGACAGAAGATCCACGACCGAATGATCGGTCGCCCGTTTGGGACGGGAGAAACTCCATATGACGGCCATGCTGGACGCGGCGGAGCGCCTCGGGCGCGAGGAGCTCGAGGCGCTGCAGCTGGAGCGCCTGCAGGACACCTTGCTGCACGCGTACGAGAACGTGCCCTTCTACCGGGCGGCGTTCGACAAGGCGGGGCTCCGCCCCGACGACTGCCGTACGCTCGCCGACCTGGCCCGCTTCCCGTTCACGGCCAAGGCCGATCTGCGCGACAACTACCCCTTCGGAATGTTCGCGGTGGAGCAGTCCGAGGTGCGGCGCCTGCACGCGTCGAGCGGCACCACGGGCCGGGCGACGGTCGTCGGCTACACCGAGCAGGACCTGTCGATGTGGGCGGACGTCGTGGCCCGCTCGATCCGCGCGGCGGGCGGCCGACCCGGGCACAAGGTCCATGTGGCGTACGGCTACGGCCTGTTCACCGGCGGTCTCGGCGCGCACTACGGCGCGGAGCGGCTCGGCTGCACGGTGATTCCCGCCTCCGGCGGCATGACGGCACGTCAGGTCCAGCTGATCCAGGACTTCCGTCCCGAGATCATCATGGTGACGCCGTCGTACATGCTGACGCTCCTGGAGGAGTTCGAACGCCAGGGCGTCGACCCTCGTACGACCTCCCTCAAGGTCGGCATCTTCGGCGCCGAGCCGTGGACGGAGGAGATGCGGCGCGAGATCGAGGAGCGGTTCGCGATCGACGCGGTCGACATATACGGGCTCTCCGAGGTCATCGGCCCCGGTGTCGCCCAGGAGTGCGTGGAGACCAAGGACGGCCTGCACATCTGGGAGGACCACTTCTACCCGGAGGTGGTGGACCCGATCACCGGCGAGGTCCTTCCGGACGGCGAGCGCGGCGAGCTGGTCTTCACGTCCCTCACCAAGGAGGCCATGCCCGTCATCCGCTACCGCACCAGGGATCTGACCCGCCTGCTCCCCGGCACGGCACGGAACTTCCGCCGCATGGAGAAGGTCACGGGCCGCACGGACGACATGGTGATCCTGCGCGGGGTGAACCTCTTCCCCACTCAGATCGAGGAGATCGTCCTGCGCACACCGGGCGTCGCCCCGCACTTCCAGCTGCGCCTGACCCGCGAAGGCCGGATGGACGCGCTGACGGTCCGGGCGGAGTCCCGCACGGACACGACCCCCGAGCGGCGCGAGGCGGCGGCACGGGAGATCGCGTCGGCGGTGAAGGACGGCATCGGCGTCTCGGTGACGGTCGAGATCGTCGATCCGGAGACGATCGAACGGTCGGTGGGCAAGTTCAAGCGGATCGTGGATCTGCGCGGGGAGGCCTAGCCAGCACTTCCGCGCTGCTACCTTCACCGCATGGGGGTACTCAAAGAGATCGTGATCTCCATTGCGGGCAGCGCGATATTCCTCGTACTCATCTGGGTCTTCTCGCGCACCGCACGGCAGGCGACAAGACTCATGGCGACAAGGGTTCTCGGCCTCGATCTCGAAGACACCTTCCGCGATTCCGGCGCGGTCGCGAGCGACCTTCAAGCGGAGCTGGACCGGGCGCGCTGGGTGACCGTGATCACGAGCCGTGGCAACGACCTGCAACGGCAGGTGTTCGCCGACACTCTTCGCGCGGGACGGGGAGGCTCCAAGGATGTGCGCGTTCTTCTCCCCGACCCGGACAGCACTCAGCAGCCGGATTGGATCGCCGACCGGGAGGAGGAGATCAGCGCGTTCGACCACGCCTACGGAAACGGCCTGCTGCGGGAACAGGTCCGGCAGAATGTGACCTTCCTGGAGGGATACATGAATCCCGGTTTCCTGGAGCTTCGCCTATACCACCTGCCGCACGTGGGCCGCATCATCCTCACCGACCGTGCCGCCTATCTGACGCGCTATCAGAGCAACCGGCACGGCCATTCGACGCCCGTCAAGAAGTACCGCCGCGGCGACATGTACGACTACCTCAGCCGCGAGGTGGAACTGGTCTGGAAGCACGCCAGGAGAGTCACCCCTCCGTGACCCCGTGCGGCTGCCTCACTGACCGCTGAACCGGTCCCGCAGTTCCCGCTTGAGGATCTTCCCGCTCGCGTTGCGCGGCAGCTCGTCCACGAAGAGGATCCGTTTGGGTGCCTTGAAGTGGGCGAGCTTCTCGCGTGCGTGGGCGATCAGTTCGTCCTCCGTGACTTCACCATTGCGTACGACGACGGCGGTGACCGCCTCGATCCAGCGCTCGTCCGGCAGACCGATCACGGCGGTCTCCGCGACCCGCTCGTGGGTGTAGAGCGCGTCCTCGACCTGGCGTGACGCGACAAGGACACCGCCCGAGTTGATGACGTCCTTCACCCGGTCGACCACCGTGAAGTAGCCCTCCTCGTCCCGCACGACCAGGTCCCCGGAGTGGAACCATCCGTCGCGGAACGCCTCCTTGGTCTCCTCGGGTTTGTCCCAGTAGCCCTCGCACAACTGCGGGGAGCGGTAGACGACTTCCCCCTGTGTGCCGTCGGGCACCTCCTGGCCCCGCTCATCCACGACCCGTGCCTCGACGAAGAGGACGGGGCGCCCGCAGGAGTCCATCCGCCCCTCGTGCTCGTCGGGCCCGAGGACCGTGGCGAGGGGGCCGATCTCGCTCTGCCCGAAGCAGTTGTAGAAGCCGAGCGACGGGAGGCGCTCGCGCAGCCGTTCAAGGACGGGTACGGGCATGATCGACGCCCCGTAGTAGGCCTTGCGCAGGGCGCCGAGGTCGCGCGTGGCGAAGCCGGGGTGGTTCGACAGGCCGATCCACACCGTGGGCGGCGCGAAGAGGCTGTCGGCGCGGCCCGCCTCGACCAGGTCGAAGATCCGCTCGGCGTCGGGCGCGTCGAGGATCGTGTTCTCGGCGCCCACCGCGAGGTAGGGCAGCAGGAAGACGTGCATCTGCGCCGAGTGGTAGAGCGGCAGCGAGTGGACGGGCTTGTCCGCCTCCTTGAGGTCAAGGGCGGTGATGGCGCTGACGTATTCGTGCACCAAAGCGCGGTGGGTCATCATCGCGCCCTTGGGGAGGGCTGTGGTGCCGGACGTGTAGAGCAGCTGCGCCAAGTCGTCCGTGCCGGGCTCGTCCCCGTCGTACGGCGCTGCGGAAGCGAGCCGGGCGAGCAGGGAGTCGTCCGTGTCGCGCAGGGCCAGGACGCGTGCGTCGGCGGGGAGGCGCACGGCGAGATCTGGGTCGGCGAGGACGAGGGAGCTGCCCGACTGGCCCACGATGTACGCCAGGTCGTCGCCGACGAGGTTCTGATTGACCGGCACATGGACCAGGCCCGCCCGCGAGCAGGCGAGAAAGCCGATGAGATAGGCGTCCGAGTTGTGTGCGTAGGCGCCGACGCGGTCCCCGTGGCCGAGACCCGCGTCGCGCAGCACCCGCGCCGCGCGGGAGACGGCGTCGTCCAGTTCCGCGTACGTCCAGGACCGCTCGCCGTAGCGCAGCGCCACCCGCCCCGGCACGCGTCGCGCGCTCCGCCGAAGGACCCCGTCGACCGTGTTTCCGCGTACACCCGTCATGGCGTGATCCTGTGCCCCGCCCGTCACGGCGGTCAAGGCTCCGGACGGGTCGCGAACAAGGCCGGTTCGGCACTCGATCAAGTGACATACCGGTTGGTACGCTCAACCGCCCCTTCCGCCACACCAGTTGGGAGGCACCATGCGTACCCGCACCAGACGCCTGACGGCCCTCGGCATCAGCCTGTTGACCGCCACGGCCCTCCTGCCGTCGTCCGCCGCCACGGCCGAACAGCGCGACACCAACCCATCGCGTAGCGGCCTTTCCGCCACCGTCCGCTACACCCAGTACGGCATTCCGCACATCCTCGCCAAGGACTACGAGAACCTCGGCTTCGGCACCGGCTGGGCGCAGGCCGCCGATCAGGTGTGCACCCTCGCCGAGGGATATGTGACCGTGCGCGGGGAGCGGTCACGTTTCTTCGGCCCTGACGGCAAGCCCGACGGCTCGCTGTCGTCGGCGACCACGAACCTCTCCAGCGACCTGTACTTCGGTGGCGTCCGCGACACGGGCACGGTCGAGAAGCTTCTGAAGCAGCCCGCCCCGGCAGGTCCGAGCGCCGCGTCGAAGAAGCTGATGCGTGGCTTCGCCGCGGGCTACAACGCCTGGCTGAAGCAGAACCGCGTCACCGACCCGGCCTGCAAGGGCGCCAAGTGGCTGCGCCCGATCACCTCCCTGGACGTGGCCCGGCAGGGCTTCGCCGTCCAGGTACTCGGCGGCCAGGGGCGGGGCATCGACGGCATCACCGCCGCGCAGCCGCCGACCGCAAAGATCGCAAAGACCACGAAGACCGCGAAGACCGCGGACCAGGGCGCGCCCGACCCGGAGCGGACGGCGAAGGCCGCACGCGAGATGTTCTCGGCGGACGACGCCGACATGGGTTCCAACGCCGTGGCGTTCAGCGGGAAGACCACCGCGAACGGCAAGGGCCTGCTGCTCGGCAATCCGCACTACCCCTGGCAGGGAGGCCGCCGCTTCTGGCAGTCGCAGCAGACGATCCCCGGCGAACTGAACGTCTCGGGCGGCTCGCTGCTCGGCACGAGTGTGGTCAACATCGGCTTCAACGGCGATGTCGCCTGGAGCCACACGGTGGCCACCGGCGTCACCCTCAATCTGCACCAGCTGACACTCGATCCGGCCGACCCGACCAGCTATCTGGTGGACGGCAAGCCGGAGAAGATGACGAAGCGGACGGTCGAGGTGCCGGTCAAGGACGGCGCACCGGTGACCCGTACACAGTGGTGGACCCGGTACGGCCCGGTCACCACCGGGCTCGGCTCGCAGCTCCCGCTGCCCTGGTCGGCGAAGACGGCGTACGCGCTGAACGACCCCAACGCGGTGAATCTGCGCGGCAACGACACCGACCTCGGCTTCGGCAAGGCCCGCTCCACCGACGGCATCCTGAAGTCCCTGCGCGAGACCCAGGGGCTCCCGTGGGTGAACACGGTGGCCGCGGACCGCGCGGGGCACTCGCTGCTCACCCAGTCGCAGGTGCTGCCCCGCATCACCGACGATCTGGCCAAGCGCTGCTCCACCGATCTGGGCAAGGTCACCTATCCGGCATCGGGTGTGGCCGTGCTCGACGGCTCGCGCGGCGACTGCGCGCTCGGCTCGGACAAGGACGCGGTACAGCCGGGTGTCTTCGGCCCGTCGAAGATGCCGACCCTCAAGGACGCCCCGTACGCAGAGAATTCCAACGACAGCGCCTGGCTGACCAACGCGGACCGGCCGATCACCGGCTACGAGCGGGTCTTCGGGACCATCGGCACGCAGCGCTCCCTGCGGACGCGCGGCGCGATCGAGGACGTCGCGGCGATGGCCGCGAAGGGCGGCCTGACCGTCAAGGACCTTCAGAAGCAGCAGTTCGCCAACCGTGCGCCCGCAGGCGACCTGGCGGCCGACGACGCGGCACGCGCCTGCGCGGCACTGCCCGGAGGGTCCGCAACAGGCAGTGACGGCACGGCAGTTGACGTACGCAAGGCCTGTGAGGCCCTCAAGGGCTGGGACCACACCATGAACACGGACAGCAGGGGCGCGCTGCTCTTCGACCGCTTCTGGCGCAAGCTGACGGCCGCCGTGCCGAGCGCCCAGCTGTGGAAGGTGCCGTTCTCGGCCGCCGACCCGGTGCGCACCCCGAACACGCTGAACACGGCCGCGCCGGGCTTCGCGACCGCGCTCGCCGACGCGGTGTCCGAGCTGGAGGGGGCGGGGATCGCGGTCGACGCTCCGCTGGGGCAGAACCAGTTCGTCGTACGCGGCGGACAGCGCATCCCGATCCACGGCGGCACGGAGTCCATCGGCGTGTGGAACAAGGTGGAGCCGGTCTGGGACGCGGAGGCCGGCGGCTACACCGAGGTCGCGCATGGATCGAGCCACATCCAGGCGGTGGGCTGGGGCAAGGGCCGCTGCCCCGAGGCCCGCACGCTCCTGACGTACGCGCAGTCCTCGAATCCCAACTCGCCGCATTTCAGCGATCAGACGCGCCTGTACACCGATGAGCGCTGGGTCACCTCGCGGTTCTGCGAGAAGGACATTCTGAGCGACCCGAAGCTGGAGGTGGTGAAGGTGCGGGAGCGCAAGGCGCTCCGCGGGTAGTGCCGTGAGGTGCCGTTGTTCGGCTGCGGGTGCTTCGTGGCTGGTCGCGCACTTTCGTTACCGCCCCTCCCAGTACGGCTCACGCAGCCGTCGCTTGTACAGCTTGCCGTTCGGGTCGCGCGGCATCACCTCGATGAAGTCGACGCTCTTCGGCCGCTTGTAGCCCGCCAGTTGGCGCTCGCAGTGGCCGAGGATCTCGGCGGCCAGCGTGTCGCCCGCCGCATGGCCATCGGCCAATTCCACCACCGCCTTGACCTGCTCGCCCCACTCGTCGTGCGGGATGCCGAACGCGGCGGCGTCCGCCACAGCGGGGTGGGTGAGCAGCGCGGACTCGATCTCGGCGGGGTAGATGTTGACGCCACCCGAGATGATCATGTCGATCTTGCGGTCGCGGAGGTAGAGATAGCCGTCCTCGTCGAGCACGCCGAGGTCTCCGACGGTGAAGAAGTCGCCGATGCGGTTCTTCTTCGTCTTGGACTCGTCCTTGTGGTACGAGAAGCCGCCGGTGCTCATCTTCATGTAGACGGTGCCGAGTTCGCCGGGCGGCAGCCGGTTGCCGTCGTCGTCGAAGACGGCAAGTTCGCTGATCGGCCAGGCCTTGCCGACCGTACCGGGCCGCTTCAGCCAGTCCTGGGCGGTGGCGAAGGCGCCGCCGCCCTCGCTCGCCGCGTAGTACTCCTCGACGCACTCGCCCCACCACTCGATCATCGCCCGCTTGACGTGGTCGGGGCAGGGCGCGGCGCCGTGGATGGCGTGCCGCATCGACGACACGTCGTACGCCGCCTTCGTCGCGTCCGGCAGCGCGAGGAGGCGGTGGAACTGGGTCGGCACCATGTGGGTGTGCGTGCACTTGTACGTGTCGATGAGGCGGAGCATCTCCTCGGGCGTCCACTTGTCCATCAGGACCAGCGGGTGGCCGATGTGCAGGGCGGCGCCCGCGAATTGGAGGACGGCCGTGTGGTAGAGCGGCGAGCAGACCAGGTGCACGTTGCCGTCGAAGGGCTTCACCCCGAAGATGCCGAGGAAGCCGCCGAGGTACGACTCCTCGGGGAGCTTCCCGGACAGTGGGCGGCGGATGCCGCGCGGGCGTCCCGTCGTACCGGATGTGTAGTTCATGACCCAGCCGAGCGTGCGGTCGTCGGGCGCCGACTCGGGCTGTCCGGCGAGGAGTTCGGCGTACGGGCGGAAGCCGGGCACCTCGCCCACGGCGTAGCGATGGGTGGCCGGGAGCTTCGCCTCGTCGGCGGCCGCGGTCGCGGCGTCGGCGAACCGCTCGTGGGCGATGAGCACCTTCGCGCCCGAGTCGGCGACGATCCAGGCGATCTCGGGGCCGACGAGGTGGTGGTTGACGGGGACGAGATAGAGGCCGGCCTGGGAGGCGGCCAGGTACGCGGTGAGGAACTCGACGCCGTTGGGCAGGACCACGGCGAACGCGTCGCCGCGCTCCAGGCCCGCGGCGCGCAGTCCGTGGACGAGCCGGTTGGCCGCCGCGTGCAGGCGCCGGGCGGTCCACTCCTCTCCATCGGGTGCGATCAGCATGACGCGGTCCGGGTCAGCCCCGGCCTGCGCCCAGAAGCCGTTGGGGGGCGTACTGCTCATGGGGCCTCTCCTCCGTCTGGTCAGTCGCGTCCGGCGATGCGGTTCACGCGGTCGATGGCCTGCTCGAAGCCGCGGGTCAGCTCGTCGAAGACGGACTGGACGCTGCGTTCGCTGTTCATCCGGCCGACGATCTGCCCGACGGGCGTGCCGAGCAGCGGCTGGACCTCGTACTTCTGAATGCGCGATACGGCCTCGGCGACCAGCAGGCCCTGGAGTGGCATGGGCAGGGTGCCTGGCCCGTCCGGGTCGTCCCAGGCGTCCGTCCAGTCGGTGCGCAACTGGCGTGCGGGCTTGCCGGTCAGTGCGCGGGAGCGGACCGTGTCGCCGGAACCGGCCGCGAGGAGCTTCTGGGTGAGCGCCCGCGAGTGCAGGTCGGCCTCGGTCGTGGTGAGCCAGAGGGAGCCGAGCCACACCCCCTGCGCGCCGAGCGCGAAGGCGGCGGCGATCTGCTGCCCGCTGCCGATGCCGCCCGCGGCGAGCACCGGCAGCGGCGCGACGGCCTCGACGGCCTCCGGGGTGAGCACCATGGAGGCGATCTCACCGGTGTGGCCGCCCGCCTCGTAGCCCTGCGCGACGACGATGTCGATGCCCGCGTCCACGTGCTTGCGCGCGTGCCGGGCGCTGCCGGCGAGCGCCGCGACGAGTACGTCGTGGTCGTGGGCGCGCTGGATCACGTCGGCGGGCGGTGAGCCGAGCGCGTTGGCGAGCAGTTTGATCGGGTAGTCGAAGGCGACGTCCAGTTGATTGCGGGCGACCTGCTCCATCCACCCGGTGATGCGCCAGCCGGATGCCTCCCCCTCGGCGAGTTCGGGTACGCCGTATTTGCCGAGGGTGTCCTTGACGAACTGCCGGTGGCCTTCCGGGATCATCGCCTCCACGTCGGCCTCGGTCACCCCCTCGACCTTCTTCGCGGGCATGACGACATCGAGGCCGTAGGGCCGGTCGTCGACATGCTCCTGCATCCAGTCGAGGTCGCGGGCCAGTTCGTCCGGTGCCGTGTAACGGACCGCGCCGAGCACACCGAATCCACCCGCCCTGCTGATGGCGGCCGCCACCGCCGGGAAGGGCGTGAAGCCGAAGATGGCGTGCTCGACTCCCAGTTTCTTGCTCAGCTCTGTCTGCATGGGCGCAGGATGCCGCAGCGGTGCGGACGACGGAAGAGATTTTCTGATGCAGTGTCAGATTCTTGCTCTGCACCCATGGTTGACAGGAATCGACCCTGACATGAAAGTTTCAGCAGTCTCTGGCGATCTCGAAAGATAGTTTCAGGGGGGGGGCACGGTCATGGCCGAGGACGGCGGGGCGGCGGACAGAGCAGATGGCGGGCTGAGCCGACGCCAACTGGGCACCAGGGCCCTGGCCTTGGGCGGGGCGCTCGCCCTGGTGCCGTTCCCCGCGGGTCCTGCCGCAGCGGCGGCGGGGTCCGCGACCGGCGACGGGCATCCGACACTGCGCCCCGGCACCCCCGAGCGGGCCGGGCTGCTCGCCGGACATCTGCGGCAACTGGTCGTCGACGCCGAGCGGTTCCTCGACCCCTCCCCCAAGCACCCGTGGTACGCGGGCGCCGTCCTGCTCGCGGGCCGCGGCGGCACCGTCGCCCTGCACCAGCCCATCGGCAAGGCCGTGCGCTACGCGGCGTACGACGAGAAGACCGACACCGGCGTCGAGTTCCCCGCCGACCGGCAGATCGCCATGGCCAAGGACACGGTCTTCGATCTCGCCTCCGTCTCCAAGCTGTTCACCTCACTGCTCGCCGTGCAGCAGATCGAGCGGGGCAAGCTGGAGCTTGAGGCCGAAGTCGCCTCGTACCTCCCCGACTTCGGGGGCGCGGGCAAGCAGGACATCACCGTCCGCCAACTGCTCACGCACACCTCGGGGTTCCGCGCCTGGATCCCCCTCTACAAGGAGCCCACCCGCGAGGGGCAGTTGCGCCTCATCTGGAACGAGGCTCCGCTGAACCCGCCGGGCACCAAGTACCTCTACTCGGACCTGAATCTGATCTCGCTCCAGCTGGTCCTTGAGGAGATCACGGGTCGTCAGCTGGATGCACTGCTCCACGACGAGATCACTGCTCCCCTCGGGATGCGCCGCACCCGCTACAACCCGCCCGCCTCCTGGCAGCCGAAGATCGCCGCCACCGAGGACGCCCGACTGCCCTGGTCGGGCCTCGACCGCGGGCTCGTCTGGGGCGAGGTGCACGACGAGAACGCCTTCGGGCTCGGCGGCGTCGCCGGACACGCGGGCGTCTTCTCCTGCGCCTGGGACCTCGCGATCCTCGGCCGTACGCTGCTCAACGGCGGGGCCTACGGCCGCTCCCGCATCCTCACCGCCGAGTCCGTGAAGCTGATGTTCACCGACTTCAACACCGCCTTCCCCGGCGACGAGCACGGCCTCGGCTTCGAGCTCTACCAGCACTGGTACATGGGAGCGATGGCCACTCCGCGCACCGCGGGCCACACCGGCTTCACGGGCACCTCGCTCGTCCTCGACCCGACGACCGACTCCTTCCTGGTCGTACTCGGCAACTCGGTTCACCCGGTGCGCAGTTGGCGCTCGGGCTCGGCGCCCAGGGTGGCCGCCGCGAACCGCATGGCCCGCGCCGTCCCGGTGCGCCCCGCGCGCGGCCGCACCGCCTGGTTCTCCGGCATGGCGAACGCGACATCGGCCACGCTGGCCCTGCCGCCGCTCACCCTCACCACGGACCGGGCGCGGCTGCGCTGCGCGCTGTGGTGGGACACCGAGCCCGGCTCGGACCTGCTGCGTCTGGAGGCATCGCGCGACGACGGCGGGACCTGGCAGGCGGTGCCCTTCACCACCGCGCGCGATGGCGCGGACCCGCTCCCGCACCCCGACGGCACGGCCACCGGCTGGTCGGGCCGCGTCTGGCACCGCCTCACCGCGGACCTCGCGGCCTGGCAGGGCGAGCAGGTGCGGCTGCGCTGGCGGTACACGACGGACCAGCTGTACGTGGGGCGCGGCGCGTACGCCGACGGGCTGCGGGTCGAGGACGGCGACCGTACGGCCTTCGACGAGGCACGGCCCGCCGACGCCGCGCGCATCGAGGCGGTGGGCTGGGCGACATCGGCCGACTGAGAATCTGGCCGAGGAATCGACTGAGGAACCGGCTGAGCAACCGACTGAGCAACAGCCCCAACTCCCGGGCGCGACGCGGGCTCTAACCGATCGGTCAGACATCTGACCGATCGGTTAGAGTGGCCGCACGCGACGAGGGAGGGCGCAAGCATGGAACGTACGACGTGCTGTGTGGTGGGCGGCGGGCCCGCGGGAATGATGCTCGGGCTGCTGCTCGCCAGGGCCGGTGTCGAGGTGACGGTTCTGGAGAAGCACGGGGACTTTCTGCGCGACTTCCGCGGGGACACCGTCCACCCCTCGACGCTCCGGCTGCTCGACGAGCTCGGCCTCGGCGCACGCTTCGCCCGGCTGCCCGCCCGCAAGCTGCGGGAGATGCGGATGCACATCGACGGGACCACCGTCGTCGCGGGCGACCTGCGGCGCATCCCCGGCCGGCACAAGTACATCGCGATGGTCCCGCAGTGGGACTTCCTCGATCTGCTCGCGGGCGCGGCCGCACAGGAGCTGTCGTTCACGCTGCGCATGCGGACCGAAGTCACCGGTCTGCGCACCGACGAGGACGGACGGGTCACCGGGGTCCACTACACCGACCCGGACGGCACACCCGGCGAGCTCGCGGCCGATCTCACGGTCGCCTGCGACGGGCGGCACTCCCTGGTGCGCGAGGCGGCGGGACTGCGGCCCGACTTCTTCGACGTACCCATCGACGTGTGGCAGGTCCGGGTGCCCGCGCCGCGCGACGACACCAAGAGCGGGCGGGTGTTCATGAGCATCCGTGACGGTCAGGTGGCGGCCACGATGGATCGCGGCGACTACTACCAGACCTCCTACCTCATCAAGAAGGGCACGGACGGCGAGCTGCGGGCCCGCGGCATCGGGTGGTTCCGCGAGCGGCTCGGCGGACTGCTCGGCTGGGACCGGGATGCGATGGAGGCCATCCGTTCCTGGGACGACGTCAAGCTGCTCGAAGTCACCATGGGGCGGCTGCCGCGCTGGTATCGGGACGGGCTGCTGTGCATCGGCGACGCGGCGCACATCATGTCGCCGGTCGGCGGCGTCGGGGTCAACCTCGCGGTGCAGGACGCCGTCGCGGCCGCCCGGCTCCTCGCGGGGCCGCTGCGGCGCGGCGAGGTCGGCGTACGCGACTTGGAGCGGGTGCAGAAGCGGCGCAGGCTGCCGATGGCGGTGACGCAGAAACAGCAGTTGGGCGAGCACGAGATGCTGCTCAGGCCCGCCCTGGACGGCACGCTCAGGGGTGACCGGCTTCCGGTGCCGCTGAGCGCTCCGCGGGAAGTGCCGCGAGGATGCCGTCGCTCGTCTGCGGCTGTGTCGTGGCTGGCCGCGCAGTTCCCCGCGCCCCTTCGGGGCGCACCCGCTTGGAGGGCGGCCTGTGGCTCAGCCGCGTCGCTCGATCGCGTACAGCGTGAACGTCTCCAGCTCGTCCGCCGCCGCGTCCAGGTCGAGTTCGGGGTGGGCGAGCCAGTGCGCGACCACGCCGTCGATCGCGCCGCCGATGGCGAGGGCCACGGTGGCGGGGTCGAACTCCCTGAACTGTCCGGCCTTCTGCCCTGCGGCGAGCAGGTCGGCCAGGGCGTTCCAGCGGCCCGCCGTGTCGTGGCCGCCGGGCGTCTTGAGCCGGGTGCCGCCCTCGTCGTCGAGGAGCATCTCGGTGATCACACGCACGTGGCGGCGGTTCGCCTGCTGGTAGCCGATCATCGCGCGGACGTGGGCGACGACGGCCGCGCGCGGGTCGGGCTCGGCGGCCACCCGCTCATTGACGTACGACGTGAACTCCGCAAGGACGTGCTCCAGCGTCGCCCGGGTGAGGTTGTCCTTGGACGAGAAGTGGTAGAGGACGGCGGCCTTGGACAGGCCCGCCCGCTCCGCGATGGCCGCGAGGGACGTCACCGGATGCCCCTTGGTGGAGATCAGGTCGATCGTGCACTCGATGAGCTGGCGGCGGCGGGCCTGCTCGGTGAAGGTCGGCGCACCCTCCGCGCGACGAGCGGCCATCGTGACGCCACCCCTCTCCTGCCTCGCACCCCTGACGACAACGACACATGACCGTACACCAGTCCACCAGGGCCTATTCGCCCATCGCGGCCATGGCGGCATTGTGCCCGGGGACGCCGCTGACCCCGCCGCCGCGCACCGCGCCCGCGCCGCACAGCAGGACGTTCGCGTGCCGCGTCTCCACGCCCCAGCGGCCGGTGTCGGCTTGGGCGTAGGGGAAGGCGAGGTCCCGGTGGAAGATGTTGCCGCCGGGCAGACGCAGGTCCCGTTCCAGGTCGAGCGGGGTCTTCGCCTCGATGCACGGGCACCCTTCGGCGTCGGTGGCCAGACAGTCGGCGATCGGCTCGGCGAGGTGGGCGTCCAGCTGGGCGAGTGTCGACTTCAGCAGTTCCTCCCGTACGGCGTCGTTGTCCCCCGCGAACAGCCGGGCAGGGGTGTGCAGCCCGAACAGGGTGAGGGTCTGGTAGCC
Organism: Streptomyces sp. NPDC086554; assembly: GCF_040686095.1. Taxonomy (NCBI): domain Bacteria; kingdom Bacillati; phylum Actinomycetota; class Actinomycetes; order Kitasatosporales; family Streptomycetaceae; genus Streptomyces; species Streptomyces sp. NPDC086554. The sequence goes on along the minus strand of NZ_JBFBJK010000003.1, from coordinate 361,059 downwards.
GCGCTCCGCCAGGTCCGGGGCGAGGATGCTGGGGTCCGTCAGGGAGTGGCAGTAGATCTCCGACGGCGGGGCGGAGGGCAGCTCACCGGCCGCGGCCTGGGCGTACGCGGTCGCCAACTCCCCATAGCCCTCCGCGATGTGGAAGGTCCCTGCGAAGGCCTCGTGCGGGTCGACGGAGGTGTCGCGCAGCCGCGGCAGCCGTTCGAGAAGCATGTTGACCTTGAGCTGGGCGCCTTCGGCCGTGGCGGGCGGTGTGTCGCCGAGCAGGGCCGCGAGTTCCTGCGGCGATGCGTTGACCAGGACGTGACGGGCGGCGACGGTGGCTTCGCGGTCGGCCGTCCGGTAAGTGACCTCGGCGGTCGTGCCGTCCGTGTCGATGCGGGTGGCCTCGTGGTCGGTGGCGAGCTCGGCGCCCGCCGTGCGGGCCGCCGCGGCGAGGGCGCCGGTGAGCGCGCCCATGCCGCCGACGGGCACGTTCCAGTCGCCGGTGCCGCCGCCGATGACGTGGTAGAGGAAGCAGCGGTTCTGGCGTAGGGACGGGTCGTGGGCGTCGGCGAAGGTCCCGATGAGGGCGTCGGTGAGGACGACACCGCGTACGAGGTCGTCGGCGAAGCGCTCCTCGACGGCGACACCGATCGGCTCATCGAACAGAACCCGCCAGGCCTCCTCGTCCCCGACCTGCTCGCGCAGCGCCTCGCGGGTGGGCAGCGGTTCGGTGAGCGTGGGGAAGACCCGCTGGGCCACCCGCCCCGTCATCCCGTAGAACTCACGCCACGCCTCGTACTCCCGCGGCCCTCCGGTGAGCCGCGCGAAGGCCTCCTTCGTCCGCGCATCGCCGCCGCCGACGAGCAGCCCCGTCGGTACGCCGTCGCGTTCGGTCGGGGTGTACGAGGAGACGGTGCGGGTGCGCACCCGGAAGTCCAGGTCGAGCTCCCGGACGATCTTCCGCGGCAGCAGGCTGACCAGATACGAGTAGCGGGAGAGCCGGGCGTCCACACCGGCGAAGGGCCTGCTGGACACGGCCGCCCCTCCGGTTCCGGAGAGCCGTTCCAGGAGCAGCACCGTGCGTCCGGCGCGGGCGAGATAGGCGGCGGCGACGAGTCCGTTGTGACCACCGCCGATGATGACTGCGTCGTAGCGATCGCGAGGAGACATAGCTCTTGGTAGCACGTTCGCGCGGCGCGCGGCAGGACCGTCGACTGACTACTGCGGGTGCATCGTGGCTGGTCGCGCAGTTCCCCGCGCCCCTTCGGGGCGCTGCTAGTGCCCCCCAGAAGCCCGCTGCTGCCGCAACGCCGCCACCCGGCGGTACAACTCCACTGCCTCCGTCCCACGGCCAAGCTGCTCAAGACAGTGCGCCTCGTCGTTGCGGCTGGCGAGGGCGTCCGGATGGTCCGCGCCAAGTACCTGCTCCCGCGCGGCAGCGACCCGCCGGTATTCGGTCAGCGCATCCGCCCAGCGGCCGAGCCAGCCGAGCCCCACGGCGACCTCGCGGCGGCTGACCAGGGTGTCCGGGTGGTCGCCGCCGAGGATCCGCTCGCGGATCGCGCAGACGTCGCGGGCCTCGGCCAGGGCCTCTTCCCAGCGGCCCTGACGGCCCAGGTTCACGCCGAGGCCGTGCCGGGCGCGCAGGGTCTCCGGGTCGGAGGGACCGTTCACCCGGGTGCGGTCGTCGATCAGGTCGCGGTACAGCTCAAGGGCCTCGCCGCTGCGCCCGAGGCGCCCCAGGCTGATCCCCACCTCGTAGCGGGCGGCGAGCGTGTCGGGGTGGTCGACTCCGAGGGCCCGCACCCGCGCGTCGGCGACCTCCCGGTACGTCTGGAGGGCTTCGGGCCAGCGGCCCAACTGGCCGAGGGCGTAAGCGACTTCGTAGCGGGTGACGAGCGTGTCGGGGTGCGTTTCGCCGAGGACGCGCGCCCGGGCCGTGGCGACCTGCCGGGCCAGCCGGTAGGAGTCCTCGAGGCGGCCCAGTCTGCTGAGGTTGTACGCCAGGTTGTGCCGGCAGCGCAGGGTGTCGGGATGGTCGGGGCCAGCCGTCCGTTCCCGTACGGCGAGCACCGATGTGTACAGCTGGTGCGCCTCGAAATGCCGACCCAACTGCCCCATCACGTACGCCATTTCCTGCCGGGCGGCGAGCGTGTCCGGATGGTCGGGGCCGAGGGTGCGCTCCCTGCCCTGCGCGACGCGTCCGTACTCGCGCAGGGCGTCGGCGGCCCGCCCGGTGCGGCTGAGTGTGAAGCCGACCTCGTAGCGGCTTGCGAGCGTGTCGGGGTGGTCGGGTCCGAGGGCGTGCTCGCGCTCCGCCGCCACCGCACGGTGCACCTCGCCGGCCTCGGCCCAGCGCCCGAGCCGCCCCAGGCTCAGGCCCGCGTTGTGTCTGCTGGTGAGGCTGGCCACCAACTCCGGGGGCGGCGTGGGCCGTTCGGGCCGGTGGGGCGCTGCGGCGCGGCGCGCGTCGGCGCGCGGGATCCACTCGCCGGTCAGGCCCGCCGCCGCGTCGGGCGGCGTGGTGCGCAGCTCGGAGGTGCCGTTCGCCTTGTGGCCCGTCGTCATGCCGCGCGTCCACGACGGCAGCCGCGGCTCGCGCGACGGCGGCTGCTCGGGCCGGTGCACGGGCGGGGTGACGACCGTCGGTACGTACGTGGGGACGGTGCGCCCCGCGGTGATGCGGCGGCCCAGCTCCCGTGCGTCCCGGGGCCGTTCGTCGGGCTCCTTGGCGAGCAGGTCGAGGACGATCCTGTCGAAGTACTCGGGCAGTTCGTCGCGGTGGCTGCGCGGCGGCTCGGGCCGTGTGTCGCGGTGTCCGACGAGGACCGCCCAGGCGTCCTCCAGGTCGAACGGCGGGGCGCCGGTGGCGATCTCGTACAGCACGCATCCGAAGGAGTAGAGGTCGCTGCGCTGGTCGACCTGGGCGCCGCTGATCTGCTCGGGTGACATGTAGTGCGGGGTGCCCATCGCGATGCCCGTGCCGGTCAGGCGGGAGGTGAAGCCGATGTCGGCGCCGAGTCTGGCGATCCCGAAGTCGCAGATCTTCACGGTGCCGTCGGTGAGCCGCATGATGTTGGCGGGCTTCAGGTCGCGGTGCACGATGCCCTGTTCGTGGGTGTACGCGAGCGCGGAGGAGACCTGGTCGGCGATCTCCACGACGTCCGCGACGGGCAGAGGGTGCTGTTTGTTGTCCTCAAGGAGCTGGCTGAGGTTGCGCCCCTCCAGGAGTTCCATGACCAGATACAGGACGCCGTCGTGCTCCCCGAAGTCATGGACGACGGTGACCCCTCTGTGCTGCAGCGCCGCCGCGACGCGGGCCTCGCGCCGGAAGCGTTCGCGCAGCACCCGGGTGAAGGACTGGTCGTGCTGGGGCCCGAGGGGCTTGAGGCACTTGACGGCGACTCTGCGCCCCAAGGACTCGTCGCGCGCCCGCCACACCTCGCCCATGCCACCGCGCCCGATGAGATCGAGCAGCCGGTACCGGCCCTGGATCAGCCTGGTGTCCGCCATCTCGTGCCGTCGCCCCCGTTGCCTCGCTGCGCCCTCCCCGGCCCGTCCAGTATGGCTGCCCGGCTGTCGAGTTTGTACGGGGCAGGGCGGCTGCCGGGCCCGAGTCGGGCCATGGCTCGCAGAATGTGCTTCGGCGGAAGTTGCCAGCGTAGACGCGCGGGGACGGTGCGCAGGATGGTGCCGGTGGTGACGAGCCGCCGGGTCACCGTCGCGGGCGGCGGGGCCGTTCTGCCGTACAGCTCGTGGGCGTACGGCGGCAGCGAGGCGTACGCAAGGTTCGCCACCCGGCGCCACAGCAGGGCGCGCGCCGGGACCAACAGCGGGTGGGTGGGCGGTCGTTGGAGGAAGTCGTCGACGTCGCGCGCCTCGGGTCCCGCGGCGAGCTCGGGCCTGACGCGCTCGAAGTACGCGGCGAGTTCGGCCGTCGTCGCGGGGACGTCGGCGGGCTCGAGCCCGACGAGCCGGGCGCTCTCCCGGTGCTCGGCGACGTAGCGGTCGGCCAGCTCGTCGGTCAGCCGGAACCCCGACCGGCGTGCGACGTGGAGATAGGAGTCGATCTCCGCGCAGTGCACCCAGAGCAGCAGTTCGGGCTCGTCGACGCGGTACCGCTCCCCCGTGTCCGGGTCGGTGGCCTTGAGCATCGTATGTATCTTCCGTACGCGCGCGCCCGCGTGCTCGGCGGCCTCGGTGGTGCCGTACGTGATGGTGCCGACGAAGTTCGCGGTACGCATGAGGCGGCCCCAGGCGTCCCTACGGAAGTCGGAGTTCTGCATGACGCCGCGGACCGCGCGCGGATGCAGGGCCTGCAGATACAGGGCGCGCACCCCGGCGACCCACATCATCGGGTCGCCGTGCATCTGCCAGGTCACCGATGCGGGCCCGAAGAGCCCGGGGTCGGCCGCCACCGGGCGCCCCGATGAGGATGCCTCGCGCATACAACCACCTCCTGACGGCAGGCTACGCCGCCCGGACCGGCCTCAGCCCTTGAACGCCTCGGGGTTGGCGCAGTGCTCCAAGGGCTCGCCGCGCAGGAAGCGGCCGACCTCCGCGGCCACGATGCCGGCGGCCTTGTGCGCGACCTGCTGGCTGCCGCCCGCGATGTGCGGGGTGAGGACGACGCCGGGGGCGGTCAGGATCCGGGAGTCGGCGGGCAGCGGCTCCTCGGGGAAGACGTCGAAGCCCGCGCCGGAGAGGTGGCCCGAGTCCAGCGCGTCGCAGACGGCGTCGTAGTCGAGCAGCGCGCCGCGGGCGCAGTTGACCAGGATCGACCCGCGGGGCATCGCGGCGATCTGCTCGCGGCCGATCATGCCCTTGGTCTCGTCGGTGACGCGGGCGTGCAGGGAGACCATGCGCGAGCGGCGCAGCAGTTCGTCCAGAGAGACCTGTTCGGCGACACCCTCCAGCGCCTCGGGCCGTACGTACGGGTCGTGCACCAGGACCTCGGCGCCCATGGCGCGCAGCACCTTGGCGACCCGGCTGCCGATGGCGCCGTAGCCGATCAGGCCGACGGTCGCGCCGTCGATCTCGATGCCGCAGTTGTCGTAGTCGTAGTAGTCGCCGCGCCAGGTGCCCTTGCGCAGGTCGGTGTGGGTGTCGCCGACGCCGCGGGCGGCGGCGAGCAGCAGGGTGAGGGTGTGTTCCGCGGTGGCGGTGGCGTTGCGGCCGGGGGCGTAGCAGACCGCCACGCCGTGCCGGGTCGCGGCGTCGAGGTTGGCGTTGACCGGGCCGCCGCGGCTGGTGCAGAACAGCTTCAGGTCGGGGCAGTTGGCGAGGATGCGCTCGGTGAGCGGGCCGTGCTCGGTGACGCAGATCTGTACGCCCTGGAGCGCCTCGATCATCTCGTCCTCGCTGCCGGATGCCTCGATGACCTCGGCGACCGGGCCGAACGGCGTGTGCGGCCAGGGGAATTGGAGCTCGCGGACGTCCAGCGGCAGCTCCCCGGCGGCGCCGCGCACGGCCTCGGTGAACAGGCTCGGGCGGATGAAGTGGTTGCCGGCGGCGAGGACGGTGGTGCTCATGGGTGGGTCTCTCCTGAAGGGCGGTGCGGGCGAGTGGCCGGTCAGTGGCAGGCGGGCGGCCGGGGGGTCGTCGCGGGGGTGTTGAGACACAGCAGTGCGGTCTGCCCGTCCTCGATCCGGATCTCCGTGAGCGCGCCGTTGAGCAGTTGGGGGAAGACCCGGCGGTAGTCGGCGAGCGGGATGCCGATGAGGTGGCAGAGCAGGACCCGGACGAGGGTGGAGTGGGCGACGAGGAGGACCCTGCCGTTCGGCTGTTCGCGGGCGATGTCGGCCAGGCACTCGGCGGCGCGTGCGGCGGCCTTGCGCGGGTCCTCGCCGCCGGGCAGATGGTGCTCGACCGGGTCGTCGAGGAAGGCGGCCAGCTGCTCCGGGAAGCGCTGCCGCATCTCGTCCCTGGTCAGGCCATCGCCTTCGCCGAAGTCGAGTTCGTAGAGCCGCTCGTCGACGCGCGGGGTGAGTCCGCAGGCGTCGGCCGCGGGGGCGGCGGTGAGCCGGGCGCGGGAGAGCGGGGAGCTCCAGACGGCCGTGAGCTCCGCGGTGACGGCCCACTCGGCGAGCGCGGCGGCCTGCTCTCGCCCCTGCCGGGTGAGGGGCACGTCGGTGCGTCCCGCGTAGCGGTTCTCCGCGTGCCAGACGGTTTCGCCATGGCGTACGAGGATGAAGTCGGTCACTGCGCTGCCCTCCTGCGGGCGTGGTCGGCCACGGTCTGGTCGAGCCAGCCGCGGCGGGTGAGTTCGTCGATGAAGCGGAGGTAGAGGGGGAGGTAGCGGGCGGTGCGGTCCGGCGACGGATCGATCTCCGCGCCGATCCGGACCATGGCGGCGGCCGCATCCTGGAGGCTCGCACCGGAGGAGGTGGCGGCGAGCACCGCCATGCCGATGGCACCCTCGGCCTGTTCCGGCAGGCGTACGGGACGCCCGAGGACCTCGGCGCGCAGTCGGCACCAGTAGCGGTTGCGGGCGCCGCCGCCGGTGAGGGTGAGCGGTCCGTCGACGGGGGCGCCGAGGTGGTCGAGGTAGTCGAGGCAGAGCCGTTCCAGGCAAGCCACGCCGAGCAGATAGGCGTGGAACTCGGCCGCGCGGGTGGGGACTTGCCCGAGGATGAAGGGTTCGGCTTCGGGGGCGCGGAAGGGGAAGCGTTCACCGCCGGTGGAGACCAGGGGGTAGGCGACCGCGTCAGGGTCGAGCGCGGCGGCCTGCTCGGTGAGCAGGTCCAGGTTCTCGCCGTGGAAGTGCTGGGAGATGACACCCGCGCCGCTGCTGGAGGCGCCGCCCGGCAGCCAGTTCTCTCCAGGGCCGCGGTGGCAGTACACGACGCCCGCCGGGTCGCGGACCAGGTGCGTGCTGGTGCCCTTGAGGACGAGGGTGGTGCCGAGCACGGAGTTCCACGCGCCGGGTTCGAGGGCTCCGGCGCCGATCTGGGCGGCGCAGCCGTCGGTCATCCCGGCGACGAGGGGGGTGCCCTCGGGGATGCCGGTGGCTTTCGCGGCATCGGCGCACACGGTTCCGAGGACGCTACCGGGGCGTAGGACGTCGGGCAACAGACCTTCGGGGACGCCGAGTTCGGCCATGACCTTGTGGGGCCAGCGCTCATCGACCAGGTGGTAGCCGGTCTTGAGGGCGTGGCTGGCGTCGGCGGCGACCTGATGTCCGGCAAGACGCCAGGTGATCAGGTCGACCTGGTGCAGCAGCCGGACGCCCGCGCCGGACGCCGCGGCGTCATGGTCCAGGAGCCAGCGCAGCTTGGGCAGCGCCCAGGACGGCTGCATGCTGCGGTAGCCGAGCTCCCGCCAGACTTCTCCGCCCGCGTTGTTGACGGTCGCCGCCTGATCGGCGGCGCGCCCGTCGTCGTACATCAGGGCGGGGGTGAGCGGGCGTCCTGCGGCGTCGGCGATGAGGATCGTCCCGGAGGTACCGTCGATGGCGAGCCCGCGGATCCGCCGCGTGTCGAGGCCGCTCAGGGCCTCGCGGCAGGCGGCGGACAGCGCGGTCCACCACTGCTCGGGGTCCTGCTCGTGGCGTACGCCGTCGCGGTGGCTGATCAGCGGCCGGGAGGCGGCGGCAAGCGTCTTCCCCGTGCCGTCGACGGCGACGCAGCGGGCGCTCTGGGTGCCGAGGTCGAGGCCGAGCCAGATGCCGTCGAGGGAAGCGGGGGCGTGGTCGGCGGCAGGGGTCTCAGACATGGATGTCTCCTGGGGCGGTGGGGCTGCTGTCTCCGTCGTGCTGCGTCCCGGCAGGCCCGGTGGCGCGGCTCCCCGGCCATACGGCGCCGCCCCGCCAGCCGGCCTCGCGGGCGATGGCGCGCCGGCCGATGAAGTCCTCGTACAGGGCGGCGTAGAACTGTGCGCGCTCCGGGTCGGGTTCCCAACTGCTCTGCATCCGGACGTACTTGGCGGCGGCCGAGTGCATGCTGCTCTCGGCGCCGGAGCGGACGAGGCCGGTGAGGAAGGCGCCCTTGGCGCCCAGTTCGGTGTCGCCGGAGCGGGCGGTCGGCACGCCGGTCGCGTCGGCGATCAGCACGCACCACGCGTCGCTGTTGGCGCCGCCGCCGCACAGCCGCAGCTCGCTCACGTCCGTACGGGCGGCGGCCAGCGAGTCGCGCAGGACCAGGGAGAGCCCGTCGAACACGGCGCGGGCCAGGTCGGCGCGGGAGTGCTCCAGGGAAAGCCCCCAGAAGGAGCCGCGGGCGCGCGGGTCGAGGAACGGGGCACGTTCGCCTGCCGGGGAGAGGTAGGGCAGGAACATCAGCCCGCGGGCGCCTGGTTCGGACTCGAAGGCCAGGCGCGCCAGCTCCGGCGGCCCGGAGAGACCCAGCGTCCGCGCTGCCCAGCCGAGCACCTCGGCGCCGTTGAGGGTCGGAAATGCGCGCAGTACGCGCTCGCGGCCGCGGTAGGCGATGTTGATGCCGGACGGTTCGCCGCTGGTGTCGACGTCCGTGCGGACGATCTCCGTGCACAGGGTGGTGCCCAGGATGCTGCACGCCTGGCCGGGGTTGACTACGCCGACGCCGCGGGCGGTGGCGGCGATGTCGTACGGGGACATCACGACCGGAAGACCGGCGGGGAGGCCCAGTTGGCCCGCGGCGTCGCCGGTGATCTCGGCGATCCGCTCCGACTCGCCGAGGACGGTCGGCAGGAGCCGGCGGTACGCGCTCAGGCCGAACAGTTCGAGGATCTGTGGGTCGTAGTCCCCGGTGGTGTGGTCGAGGAACGGGGCGGAGGCGTCGGATTCGTCGCAGGCGCGGACACCGGTGAGGCGCAGGAAGAGCCAGCCGGCGGCGGTGAGTGAGGTGGTGGAGCGCGCGAGGCGGTCCGGGTCGTGGGCGGCGAGCCAGCTGAAGAGGGCGTTGGGCATGCCGGCGCAGGTCAGCGAGCCGTTGCGACGGAAGGCCGCTTCGAGAACGCCCTCCCGCTGCCAGGCGATGAGCTGGTCCCCGGCCCGGCCGTCGGACCACAGGATCGCGGGCCCGGTGGGGCGGCCGTCCTTGTCGACGAGCCAGGCGCCGTCGCCCTGGGCGGTGAAGGACACCAGCCAGACGGGGTCGGCGAGTTGGGCCAGCACGCTGCGGACGGTGTGGACGACGGCGTTCCAGACGGCGTCCATGTCCTGTTCCGCCCAGCCCGGGTGGGGCCGGAGGACCTCGGTGGCGAGCCGGGACACCGCGATCTCCTTGCCCTGGTCGTCGAAGACGACCGACTTGATCATCGTGGTGCCGACGTCAATGGTCAGTACGGACATCAGGTGGGTCCTTTCACGCCGGGGCCGGGGCGGTGGCGGGCGCGGCGTCCGCCGAGGCACTGGCCGTCTCCGCCGCGCCCGGGTCGTCCGGCAGCTTCAGGAAGAGCGCGAGCACGGTGCTCACCGCATGCATCCCCGCGAAAATCCACACCACCCCTGTGACGCCGAGCGGCCCGACGAAGACGGCGACGACCGCGGGGCCGACGAAGGTGCTGGCTCCGGCGCCCAGGTTGAGCGCGGAGAGCGCCTGTCCCTTGTGCCACGGCTCCAGCGAGGGCACCAGTGCCGAAAGCGGTACATATCCGGCAAGCGTAGCGCCGTAGAAGGCGGCGGCCAGCAGGGCGAGCGGGAAGTTGTCGCCCGCCGCGTTCGGGACGTAGAAGAGCACGAGCGTGCTGACGGTGCAGCCGATGCCTCCGAACCATGCGATGGTCCTGCGCCAGCCGAACCGGTCCCCCACCACGCCGAACAGCAGGTTGGCGAAGATGTTGGTCGCGAACATGGCGCTGAGCAGATGCAGCCACTCGGTGAGGCTGAAGCCGACCGTCTTCGTGAAGTGGATCGGCATGATCACGAAGAAGCCGAACTGCGAGGCCGTGTTGATGACCCGGGCGAGCGATCCCGCGCCGACCCGGGGATTGCGCCACAGGACCGTGACGCTGCCGATGAGCGTGGCGAGCGGCCCCTCACTCTCGCCCCGCGGCTGCTTCGCGCCCCGGTCGTCACGGACGAGCAGCAGGGCGATGAGTCCGCCCGCGGCCACCAGCGCAAGCGCGGACCAGAGTGTGGCGTAAGCGCCGATCTGCGGGATGAGTCCGCTGGCCACCAGCGAACCGAGGGTGGGCAGACCGCCGGTGAAGGCGAACCAGAACCAGCCCATGGCCGTGCCGAGCCGGGCGCGCGGCGCCACCGAGGCGATCCAGACCAGGAAGCCGTAGGCGAACAGCGGGTAGCCCAGGCCGCGCAGGCCGTACCCGAGCATCATCAGCGGATAGCTCGTCATGGGGATGGCCAGGACGAGGAAGAGGAGCTGGAAGACGCCCCAGATGGCCAGGCCGGTCCACATGACGCGGCGCGGGCCCCACAGGTCGGAAAGGACTCCGGAGAGCCAGGCGGCGATGGCCGCGGCGGCACCGTACACGGTGAACAGCAGAGCGACCCGGGGCTGCGAGATTCCCTCGTCGATCAGGTAAGGCGAGAGATAGCCCGACTCGACCCCGTCTCCGATCATGAAGAGGAGGAGCCCGAGGTAGCCCCAGGCGAGTGTCGGCGGAATGCCCAGGCGTGTGATCAGCGAACGCGGAGGAGGGGTCGGCATCGACTCTCCCCTTTCTGCGGCGGGGGCAGGAGGGACGGACGAGGTGATGGAACAGCTGGCCGGAAAGGCGAGTCAATGGCGGCCGAAATCTTCCCATCGGGGCGGCGACCTGCCGTGTTGCGTCGAACCTGAACCGCTCCCGGACGCCGCACTCCTCAGGAGAGGCGCGTTAAATCCGTGCGAACATAACGTGGCGAGTTCACACCGGAGGGAGTTCTGCGATGGACAGGGTCGAGGCTCAGGAGGAGCGGCGGCGGCAGATGCGTGAGGCCGTCGTCGGCCGCGGCTTCGTGCGCACCGCGGACCTCGCCGAGGAGTTCCGCGTCAGCCTGATGACCGCGCACCGCGATCTGGACGCCCTTCAGGCGCAGGGGTGGCTGCGCAAGGTGCGGGGCGGTGCCACCGGACTGCCGTCGGCGCAGTTCCACGGCAGCGTCGCGGAGCGGATGGCCACCATGGCGCAGACGAAGCAGCTGCTCGCGCGGGCCGCCGCGACCCTGCTCGTGCCGGGCCAGACGGTACTGCTCGACGACAGCACGACCTGTCTGCTCCTCGCGCACCAGGCCACCGAGCACACCCCGCTGACCGTGATCACCAACTCGCTGCCCGCCATCACCACGCTCGCGAAGGAACCCGGCATCTCACTGATCACGCTGGGCGGCGCGTACTTCCCGGCGTACGACGCGTTCATGGGCCTGCACACCGCGGACGCGGTCCGTGCCTTCCGTGCCGATGTCCTCTTCATGTCCACGACGGCCGTCACCAACGGCCGCTGCTATCACACCTCGCCGGAAACAGTGCAGGTCAAGCGGGCGATGATGGAGTGCGCCGCGCGTCGGGTGCTGGTCGCGGACCACACCAAGTTCTGCAAGGACGGTCTGTACGCCCTTGCGCCGCTGACCGACTTCGATCTGCTGATCGTGGACGACGGCCTGGCGGCAGAGCAGGTGCGCGCGATCCGCGCGGCCGGCACCGAGGTGATGGTGGTGCCGGGCCGCGATCAGTGAAGGGTGGGGCCCGGGCAGCGTCGGCGTCAGCGGCGCACTCGCGGCATCCCAAGGCCGATCCAGGAGATGATCTCCCGCTGGATCTCGTTGTTGCCGCCGCCGAAGGTGAAGATGACGGCGCTGCGGTAGCCGCGCTCCAGTTCGCCGTGGAGCACGGTGCCCGCGGAGCCCTCCTTCAGTGCGCCGGCCGCGCCGACGATCTCCATGAGCCAGGCGTACGCGTCGCGGCGGGCCTCGGAGCCGTACACCTTGACGGCGGAGGCGTCCTGGGGGGTGAGGGTGCCTTCCTGGACGGCGTTCACCATCTGCCAGTTGAGGAGTTTCATCGCGTCCAGCTTGGTGTGGGTCCTGGCCAGGCGCTGGCGTACCCAGCCCAGGTCGATGACGCGGCGGCCGTCGGCGAGCTTGGTGTCGGCTGCCCAGCGCTGCACGTTGTGGAAGGCGCGGATGGCCATGGTGCCGTGGGCGGCGAGGGTGACGCGTTCGTGGTTGAGCTGGTTGGTGATGAGCCGCCAGCCCTTGTTCTCGTCGCCGACGCGGCGCGAGACCGGGACGCGGATGTTCTCGTAGTAGCTGGCCGTGGTGTCGTGCGAGGCAAGGGTGTTGATGATGGTGCAGGAGTAGCCGGGGTCGGAGGTCGGCACGAGGAGCATGGTGATGCCCTTGTGCGGCGGGGCGGCTGGGTCCTCGAAGGCAGTGCGGACGGCGAGCCAGACCCAGTCGGCGGTGTCGCCGTTGGTGGTCCAGATCTTCTGGCCGTTGACCGTGTAGTGGCCGGTGGCCTCGTCGCCCTCCCTGACCGCCCTGGTCTTCAGGGCCGCCAGGTCGGTGCCCGCGTCGGGCTCGCTGTAGCCGATCGCGAAGTCCAGTTCCCCGGAGAGGATCCGCGGCAGGAAGTACGTCTTCTGCTCCTCCGTGCCGAACTGCATGATCGTCGGCCCGACGGTGTTCAGGGCCATCAGCGGCAGCGGGACCCCGGCCTGGGCGGCCTCGTCGAAGAAGATGAACTGCTCCATGGGCGTGAGCCCGCGCCCGCCGTACTCCTTGGGCCAGCCGACGCCGAGCCAGCCGTCGATGCCGAGACGGCGGACGGTCTCCCGGTAGAACCGCTTCTGTGCCGCGGGGTCGGCGTACCGGGCGTAGGCGTTGTCGGGCACAAGCTCGGCGAAGTAGGCGCGCAGTTCGGTGCGCAACTGCCGCTGCTCAGGCGTGTATTCGAGGTGCACGGCCCCTCCTGCGTTCGCTTGCTCCGGCGGCCTCGGGGCGGCCGCGGACTGACGGCGCACACAGTAGAACTCGTTTCAGAAATAGGGAATGGCAGCGGTACGGGACAGTGACATACGACTCCGCCCCGGCCGCGCACAAGTGCGGCCGGGGCGGAGTCGGTTCAGCCGGAAGGCGTTCAGCCGAGGATGGCGAGGGCCTTGTTCAGCGTGGCCGAGGGGCGCATCACGGACGCCGCCTTGGCCGAGTCGGGCTGGTAGTAGCCGCCGATGTCGGCGGGCGAGCCCTGGACCGCGATCAGCTCGTCGACGATCGTCTGCTCCTGCTCGGCCAGCGTCTTGGCGAGCGGGCCGAACGCCTCGGCGAGCTGCGCGTCGGCGGTCTGCTTGGCCAGCTCCTGGGCCCAGTACAGGGCCAGGTAGAAGTGGCTGCCGCGGTTGTCGATGCCACCGAGGCGACGGCTGGGCGACTTGTCGTTCTCCAGGAACGAGGCGGTCGCGCGGTCGAGCGTGTCGGCGAGGATCTGGGCGCGCGCGTTGTCCGTGGTCTGCGCCAGGTGCTCGAAGCTGGACGCAAGGGCGAGGAACTCGCCCAGGCTGTCCCAGCGCAGGTAGTTCTCCTTGACCAGCTGCTGGACGTGCTTCGGCGCGGAGCCGCCGGCGCCCGTCTCGAAGAGGCCGCCGCCGTTCATCAGCGGGACGATCGAGAGCATCTTGGCGCTGGTGCCGAGCTCGAGGATCGGGAACAGGTCCGTCAGGTAGTCGCGCAGTACGTTGCCGGTGACCGAGATGGTGTTCTCGCCGCGGCGGATGCGCTCCAGGGAGAACTTGGTCGCGTCGACCGGCGACATGATCTCGATCTGCAGGCCATCGGTGTCGTGCTCCGGGAGGTACGCCTTGACCTTCTCGATGAGCTGCGCGTCGTGCGCGCGGTTCTCGTCGAGCCAGAACACGGCCGGGTCACCGGTCGCGCGGGCGCGGGAGACGGCGAGCTTGACCCAGTCGCGGATCGGCGCGTCCTTGGCCTGGCACATCCGGAAGATGTCACCGGGGGCGACGGACTGCTCCAGGACGACGTTGCCGGCCTCGTCGACCGCGCGCACCGTACCGGCGGCGGCGAGCTCGAAGGTCTTGTCGTGGCTGCCGTACTCCTCGGCCTTCTGCGCCATCAGGCCGACGTTGGGCACCGAGCCCATGGTGGCCGGGTCGAAGGCGCCGTGGGCGCGGCAGTCGTCGATGACGACCTGGTACACGCCCGAGTAGCTGCTGTCGGGCAGCACGGCCAGGGTGTCGGCCTCGCCGCCGTCCGGGCCCCACATGTGGCCGGACGTACGGATCATCGCGGGCATCGAGGCGTCGACGATGACGTCGGACGGCACGTGCAGGTTGGTGATGCCCTTGTCGGAGTCGACCATCGCGAGCTCGGGGCCCTCGGCGATCTCGGCCTCGAAGGAAGCCTTGATCTCCGCGCCCTCGGGCAGCGCGGCCAGGCCGTTGAGGATGCCGCCGAGACCGTCGTTCGGGCTCAGGCCGGCCGCGGCCAGCTTCTCGCCGTACGCCGCGAAGGTCTTCGGGAAGAAGGCGCGCACGACGTGACCGAAGATGATCGGGTCGGAGACCTTCATCATCGTGGCCTTGAGGTGCACGGAGAACAGCACGCCTTCGGCCTTGGCCTTGGCGATCTGCGCGGTGAGGAACTCGCGCAGCGCGGCCACGCGCAGCACGGACGCGTCGACGACCTCGCCCGCGAGGACCGGTACGGACTCGCGCAGGACGGTCGTCGCGCCGTCCTCACCGGTGAACTCGATGCGCAGCGAACCGGCGTCGGTGATCGTCACGGACTTCTCGGTGGAGCGGAAGTCGTCGGCACCCATGGTGGCGACGTTCGTCTTCGAGTCGGCCGTCCAGGCGCCCATGCGGTGCGGGTGCGCCTTGGCGTAGTTCTTGACCGACGCGGGGGCGCGGCGGTCGGAGTTGCCCTCGCGCAGGACCGGGTTCACGGCGCTGCCCTTGACCTTGTCGTACCGGGCGCGGATGTCCCTCTCCGCGTCGGTCTTCGGGTCGTCCGGGTAGTTCGGCAGCGCGTAGCCCTGCGACTGCAGCTCGGCGACGGCCGCCTTCAGCTGCGGGATCGAGGCCGAGACATTCGGCAGCTTGATGATGTTCGCGCCGGGCGTCTTGGCCAGCTCGCCGAGCTCGGCCAGGGCGTCGTCGATGCGCTGGCTCTCCTCGAGGAACTCGGGGAAGAGGGCGATGATGCGCCCCGCCAGGGAGATGTCACGGCTCTCCACAGTGACCCCGGCCGTCGAGGCGTAGGCCTCGACCACCGGCAAGAACGAATACGTCGCCAGGGCCGGGGCCTCGTCAGTGTGGGTGTAGATGATGGTCGAGTCAGTCACCGGTGCTCCGCTCCACGTCTGCAACATTGCTCGACATCAAGATATCTCCTGATCGCCCTCTTCCACGAAGCGGCCCTGTTGTACTGGCGCGATCACAGTCCGTAGTGCTCATGCAGCCAGTCGAAGAGCTCCGTGGACGCTCATGTCCCACCCCCACCCGGGGTGCGACAGGAGGCGGCCAGTGGGCCGGTCGACGCCGTGCGGAGCTGGTGTGCGGGGGCGGCTCACGCCGCTGTGCGGCGCACCGCGAGGGTGTTGTTCGTACGGACGGACGGCTGCCCGTCGGGCGCGGTGAGGTGGTGCTCGTAGCTGTCGCTGACCAGCACGTCCCACGCCCCGGCCGCCAGGTCGAGGGAGGCGAGGACCTCCTGTGGCGTGGGGAGGTGCACCTCGGGGTGCGGGCCCGGCTCCCAGGAGGGGAATCCCTCGTGGCCGACGACCAGCAGGACGCCGCCCGGTGCGACCGCCGCCGCGGCGTTGCGCAGGATCTGCTCGCGGGGCATGTCGACGAGGGAGTGCAGGAAGTGCGCGGAGACCAGGTCGTAGGAGCCCGCGGGGAAGGAGGTGGCGAGATCGTGGCGCTGCCAGTCGATCCGCTCGGCGACACCGGCCCGGTCGGCGTGGCCGGCCGCGCGGTCGAGGGCGACGCGGGAGACGTCGGTCGCGGTGACGCGCCAGCCCTGCCGGGCCAGCCAGATGGCGTCGCCGCCCTCGCCGCAGCCCAGATCGAGGGCGCTGCCCGGCGTCAGGCCCGCGGTCTCGCGGACAAGAGACGCGTTGGGCTCGCCGCTCCACATCCGGTCGCTGTCGCGGTAGCGGTCGTCCCAGAACTCTGCGGCCGATGCGGCGGTGAGGTCGGTCATCGCTGCGCTCCTTCTGTGAGCGGTGGACGGTGTCGTTCACCGCCCGGTGCCCACCGTGCGCCCGCCCCGGGCGCCTTGACAAAGTTCTTTGCCGATGCAGCAAATGGAGAGATGAGCGACGACGATCTCTCGCAGGTCCTGACCGCCGTCGGGCCACGGCTGCGGGCGCTGCGGACCGCACGCGGGACCACGCTGGCCCGGCTCAGTGAGGAGACCGGGATCTCTCTGAGCACCCTCTCCCGGCTCGAGGGCGGACAGCGCGAGCCGACCCTCAAGCACCTGCTGCCGCTGGCCAAGGCGCACGGCGTGCCCCTCGACGAGCTGGTCGGCGCGCCCGCCACCGGTGACCCGCGCATCCACCCCCGCCCGTTCACCCGCCAGGGCAAGACATGGGTGCCGCTCACCCGGCATCTGGGCGGCATGCACGCCTACAAGCAGATCATGCCCGTCGACGAGGACGCGGGGAGCGGCGCCCGCCCCGAGCAGGGCTCGCACGACGGGTACGAGTGGCTGTACGTCCTCTCCGGCCGTCTGCTGCTTGCCCTGGGCGAGCACGATCTCGTCCTCACGGCGGGCGAGGCGGCGGAGTTCGACACGCGGACCCCGCACGGCTTCGCCAACGCGGGCGACCATCCTGTCGAGTTCCTCGCCCTGTACGGGGCCCAGGGCGAGCGCGTGCATGTGCGGGTCAGGCCCTCCGCGCGGGCCTGACCCGCTCGATCGGTACGCGCAACCGATCAGTACGCGACGCCGATGCGGGCGCGCGGGTGGGTGTTCTTCTCCAGCACGTCGACGAACGCGATCGCGTAGTCCTCGGCGGTGATCCGGCTGTTCCCCTCGGCGTCGGCCAGGAGCTGGTCGCCGCCGATGCGGAAGGTGCCGGTGCGCTCGCCGGGCTCGATGAGGGCGGCGGGGGATATGTAGGTCCAGTTGATGTCGTTCACGGTGCGGTAGTAGCCGAGGGCATCGCGCTGGGCCAGGCTCTCCGCCTTGTACAGGTCCGGGAAGTCCGGCTGGTCGACGAGGTCCTGGCCGGGGGCGACCTCAAGGCTGCCGGCGCCGCCGACGACGACCAGGCGGTTGATCCCGCTGGTGCGTACGCCGTCGACGACCGCCGCGTTGACCGCGAGGAAGGGCACGGCCGGCGCGGATCCGTCGCGCGGCGGGGCGAGCGCCGATGCCACGGCGTCGTGTCCTGCGGCCAGTTCGGCGACCTTGACCGCGTCGGATGCGTCGCCGGTGACGGGGGTGGCGTCGCCGACCGGCTTGCCGGAGCGGCTGACGGCGGTGACGGCGTGGCCGCGGGACAGGGCCTCGGCCGCGATGCGGGAGCCGACCATGCCGGTGGCGCCGAAGAGGAGGATGCGCATGAGTTCTTCTCGCTTTTCTCGGAGTTCCTGTTTCCGTCTGCACCTACGACGCTACGGGCGTTTACGCAGGTGAGCGAGGTGAGCTACGGACGCCGTATGGTCAAAATCCGACACGCTACGAGGGGCGCGGTCCGCGCCCCCGCATGGCTCCGCGGAAGTCGATCGGCGTCTGGCCGGTGCGCTTGTGGAAGAACTTGCTGAAGTTGGTGGCGCTGGAGAAGCCGAGCCGGTCGGCGATCCGCGCCGCCGGCTGGTCGCTGTGCGCGAGCAGCCGCTTGGCCTCCAGGATCACCCGGCGGTCGATGAATTCCTTCGCCCCGACCCCGGCGCCGGCGAGGGTGGCGCGCGAGAGGGTGCGCGGGGAGTAGCCCAGGGCGTGGGCGTAGTCGTCGAGCCGTCTGCTGCGGGTGAAGTCGCGCTCCACCGCGTCCCGGAAGCGCAGGAAGGTCTCCCCCGGCTCCGGGGCCGCGCTGCCGGGCACGGACACATGGGCGACGCGCAGGACGAGTACGCCGAGCAGATGCCGGAGCACCGCGACGTGGATCTCCAGGGGCAGTTGGCGCAGCGCGCGGAACTCGTGTTCCAGGTGGGCGATGGCGATCCGCAGCCCCTCGGCGTCGTCACCGGCCGGAAGCCGCACGGCCGGGGCGTATGCGTCGTCGGCCCCGGAGGCGGCGACGGTGGCGGGGTCGAGGAACCCCCGTTCGAAGAAGACGACGGTGCCCTCGGCGCCGTCGAGGTCGCCCCACTGGTGGACCTGGCCGGGCCGCACCCACAGCCAGGAGCCCGGTTCGAGGACGTATCCGGTGAAGTCGACCATGTGCTCAAGCGAGCCCGCGCCCACGGTGAGCAGATGGTGGAAGTCCGGTCGCTGCGGCTGCCGCATGAGCTGCAAGGGCCTGCCGCGGGCCCGCTCGCGCAGCGCGGCGAGCGAGAGCACCTCCACCGGGGCGCGGGTACCGGCCGGGGCGGCGAAGGCGACCTCGGGGATCTCCCGCGAGGCCGCCGACCGGTGAGGGACCGTCATGGCTCCTCAATACCACCCGCGCGACCGGGCCGACGCGTCACGGCGTCGCCCGGGCCGAGATGAACTCGTCCCAGGTGGCGACGGTTCCGGGCGCCGGAGCGGCGATCTTCGGGACGGCCCCAAAGTGCGAGTACTCCTCGTTGATGACCTCTCGGCCCTTGGAACTCTCGCCGGTCTCACGGGACTTGAGGACGAGATCGTCCTTGCCGACCCACATGTCGATGACGACGGACTTCATCCCCTGCTTCTGGGCGCCCTCTACGTAGGCGTCGCGGAGGTCCTCGTCCAGGGCGGCGCCCGTGTACTCGGCGAGTTCGCTGAGCACGACCGTGCCGCGGTAGTGGTCGGCGGTGCGCCCGGCGATCTTCTCCTCGGCGATCCACTTCGTGGACTTCGTCGCGGCGAGCGCACCGGCGAACTCGGGGACGTATCCGGCCGCGCGCGGGGCGCCACCACCACCGCCGACATCCATGCTGTACCAGCTCTTTCCGGGCACCTTGTCCGTCTTCACATACGTCGTGCCGCCGAGGGACAGCATGTGGCTGATGCCGTCCGGGTTGGCCGCGGACTTCGTCACCTCGGCCTTGATGACCGTGGCGGCGGGCTTGCGCTGGTAGAGCATCTCGGACCGGTCCGAGCCGCCCTGTCCCGTCTGGACCGTCTTGTACGAGCTCTGCGCACCGGTCTTCTTCGCCGCCGCGAGCAGCACGGTGCGCGCGTCGGTCCGCGCGTCGCTCTTGTTGTCCCCGCCCTGGCCCTGGCCCTTGCCCGCGTCACCGCGGTCGGATCCGCGGTCGGATCCGCCGTCGCCGCCGCATCCCGCGACCGTCACCGTGAGCGCCGCCCCCACGGCTGCCATCACGATGCCCCTCCCCATTGCGCGCACTGTTCTCTTTTTCCCTGTCATTCGTGCCGAATTTCCCGCGATCTTAACCGTCCTCGCAGGTGAGGGAGTCGGTCAGTCGGCGAGGAGGGCGCCCACCTTGCGACCGCAGCAGTCCGCATGTCCTGCCGCTTCGTACGCCGTCCCGGCCTGCTCCCAGTAGTCGCGGGCCAGGTCCGGCCGGTCCGTGGCGGCGGCGAGCAGGCCGAGCCGGTGCAGGGTGCGGGCCCGGCCGACCAGATGGCCGACCTGCTGGTACGCGTCGAGCGCCTGCCGGTAGCGGTCCTCCGCCAGCCCCTGGTCGCCCTGCCCCCTGGCCGCGTGTCCCAGGTTGAACAGCGTGTGGGCGGTGGCCTGTTGGTCGTCTGTCGCGCGGAAGAGCGGCAGGGCGGCGGTGTAGTGCCGTACCGCCTCCGCGTACCGGTGGTCGCGCCGGGCGACCGTGCCCATGCTGTGCAGTGTCCTGGCCTCGCCGGTCAGGTCGCCGAGCTGCCGGTAGCCGTCGAGGGCCTCGGCGAAGACGGGCGACGCCCGGCCGTAGTCCTGCTTGTGCTTGAGGAAGTCGCCCTTGTTGTAGAGGGCGAGCGCCAGCTGCGCGCGGTCCGTACCTGCGCGGGCGAACCCCACCGCCATCTCGCACACCTCAAGCCCGGCGCGCCAGTCCTGCCTGCGGCGCAGGAGCCAGCTGACGTTGTGGGCCAGCGGCAGGACCACCGCGGACCGGCCGTGCAGCTGGGCCAGGTGGAGTGCCGAGCGCAGATTGAGCCGCTCGGTGTCCAGCCACTCCTCCGTGGCCTCGTCGCTCTCTCCCGCCCGCGCCGCCGTGACCAGCCGCTCGACGGCGTCGCGCGCGCTGTCCCGGTAGTGGACGAGCAGACCGTCGACGGCTCGCTCGACGCTCGCCTCGTCGTCCTCCTCCTGGCGGCGCCGCTCGGCGAACAGGCGCAGCAGGTCGTGGAAGCGCACCCAGCCGCGCGGTTCGCCCGGCTCGATCATGTGGGCGTCGCGCAGGGCACGCAGCTGTTTCCGCGCGCGGGGCACGGACCCACCGGCCAGCGCGGCGGCGGCCGCCACGCTCACCTGCTGCCCGAGGTTGAGCGAGAGAAGCCGGAACGTCCTCGCTTCTTCGGGGGCGAGGCGCGCGTACGACAGCTCGAAGGCGGCGGCGACGGAGCGGCGTTCCCCGTACGCCAGCTCTTCCAGGCGGGTCGCGCGGTCGCGCAGCGCCGCGGTGAGTTCGCCGACCGACTGGTCCGGATCGCCCGCCAGGATCGAGGCCACGACGGCGAGCGCGAGCGGGAGGTGGCCGCACAGGGCGGCGAGATCATCCACGGCGTCCGGTTCGTCCTGGGCCCGGGTGTCGCCGGGGCGGCGTGTGCGGAGCGTGCGGCTGATCAGTGCGGCGGCCTCGGCCGGTTCCAGGACGCCGACGTCGACGATCCGCGAACCGGGCAGATCACCGAGTGTGTGGCGGCTGGTGACGAGGACCCGGTGCGTCGGTGTGGCGGGGAGCAGGGGGCCTATCTGCTCGCTCGACGAGGCGTTGTCGAGGAACACCAGGACCGCGCCGTGCCGGGCTGCGACCTCCGCGAGTTTCGAGCGGTAGAGGGAGAGGCGGCCGTCGAAGGTGGGCGGGAAGAGTTCGTCGGGGACGCCGAGGGCGCTCAGGAACACGGACAGCGCGATGTCGGGCCCCACGGCGCGGTCGGCGTCGTACCCCTGGAGGTTGATGAAGAGCACGCCGCCGGGGAACCAGCCCGCCGCCACGGCGTCGTGGGCGGCGCGCACGGCGAGGGCGGTCTTTCCGATGCCCGCGGTGCCGGCCAGCGTGGACACCACGAGCGGGGAGGAAGCGGAGTCGGGGCGCAGCGCGGCGGTGACGGTGTCCAGGGCCGTGCCCCGGCCGGTGAACTCCGGCACGTCCGGGGGCAGGCCCGCGAGCGCGGTGGGCACGGCGGGCGCCGCGGGCGCGATGTGCAACTGCCCCACGTGGCCCGCCTGGACGACCGGACCGCCGACGGTTCCGCTCAGATCATTGGACGACTGGTTCACCGTCTCTTTGTAGCCCAATGGGCCCCCTGGCAGGAGGGTTCCGCAGTGCCCTTGTCGTCGGGCCCTCCCGGATTGTCGTCGGGCCCTCCGGGGTTGTCGTCCGGCCATCCCGGGTTGTCGTCCGGCATCGTCCGGCCATCCCAGATTGTTGTCCGGTCCCGACAGGTACGGCACCCGGTTCCTGGCCAAGGGCAGCCCCCTGTGGCGGGCCCGGCCCGGCGAAGATGGGCGGGTGATCGTTGCAGACGGTGTAGACGGCATAGATGGCGCAGACGGCATAGACGTCCTGGCCCCATTGGACCCGGCGGATCCCGCCTTCGCGCGCGACCCGTATCCGTACTACGCGCGGCTGCGCGGCCGAGGGCCCGCGGTGCGGGTGCCGCTGGCGAACGGCACGCACGCCTGGCTCGTCACCGGGTACGAGGAGACGCGGGCCGTGCTCGCCGACCCCCGCTTCTCGAACGTGCCGCCGTTGGACGCAGGACGGCCGAAGGCCGACTCCCCCGCGCGGCACGCCCGCGCGTGCCTTGCCCGCCACATGCTCAACTCCGACGCCCCCGATCACACCCGGCTGCGCAGGCTGACCGCCGCCGCGTTCACGCCGCGCCGCGTCGACGCGCTGCGGCCGCGGATCGAGGAGCTGACCGACGGACTCCTTGCCGACGTGGCGGAGCGGCTGCGGCGCGACGGGAGCGTGGACCTCGTGGACGCCTTCGCCTTCCCGCTGCCCGTCCTGGTGATCGGCGAGGTGCTCGGGGTGCCGGAGGCCGACCGGGCGGACCTGCGGGACTGGACCTACCGGGTCGGCTCGCCCGCCGACGCGCTGACGCCGGGCGCGGTGGACGCGGCATGGACGTCCCTGCACGCCTACTTCACCGAGCTGATCGCCCGTAAGCGACGTACGCCGGGACCGGATCTGTTCAGCGCGCTGACGCACGACGCGACGGAGGGCGGGCTCGACGACGGCGAGCTGCTCGCGATGGCGTTCCTGCTCCTGTTCGCGGGTTACGAGACGACCATGAACCTGCTGGCTTCGGCGTCCCTGCTGCTGCTCACCCACCCCGAGGAACTGGCGGCCGCGCGCCGGGCCCCCGCGCGCTGGCCGGCCGTCGTCGAGGAGACGCTGCGGCATGCGAGCCCGCTGGAGGGCACGACCTGGCGACGGACCACCGAGGAGGTGGACCTCGGCGGGGGCACGGTCATACCCGCGGACGCGTCCGTCCTCGCCGTACTCGCCGCGGCGAGCCGCGACCCCCACCACTTCCCGGATCCGGACGCCTTCCGCCCGGAGAGGTACTTGGCGGGGGCGGGGGCTGGGGCGGTGACTTGTGGGGCGACGGCTACGGCGGGGGCTGGTACGGCCGCCGCCCCGGTGGGGGCAGGGACCGGCACGTCGACTCGCGCGGCGACCGCTCCGGCTGGAGCAGGAGCCAGTATGGCGTCCTCCGCCGCGGAATCCCCCGGCACCCGTGCCGCGCCGCACGCCGCGTTCGGCCACGGCCCGCACTTCTGCGTCGGATCACGCCTGGCCCGCCTCGAAGCCGCCATCGCCCTGCCCCGACTCTTCGACGCCTTCCCCGGACTCCAGCTGACGACCGATCCGGAGCAACTCCCTTACCGGCCGGGTCTGTTGGTGCGCGGACCGCGCCACGTCCCGGTCCGGTAGCCTCCACCGGGCAAGAACAACAGCGCGCCCACCCTCCCCGCACTCCGACCGGCCACCGATCCAGAGCAACTCCCCCACCGAACCGGCCTGCTGACGCGCGGACCACGCCACGCCCCCGTCCGGTAGCCCTCACCGGGCGAGAACAGCAGCGCCTCCCCCCCCTCCCCGCACCCCACCGGCCACCGATCCCGAGCAACTCCCCCACCAAACCGCCCTGCTGACGCGCGGACCACGCCACGTCCCCGTCCGGTAGCCCGTCAGCGCGAGGACAGCAGCGCGTCCGCCTCCCCCGCCGCACCCCCGCCCAACAGCCCCTCAGCGCGACAACAGCAGCGCGTCGCCCACCGCGCGCTCAGTGCCGTCCGAAGGTGAGTTGATCACCTTGCCGTTCACCGTCATGGCGACCGATCCGCCGCCGTCCAGTGCCATCGCACGTACCGCGCCGAGCGACTTCATGAGCTCCGCGCCCTCGTTGAGGCCGAAGCCGTCGCTGCTGCCGGGCTGTCGGCCGTCCACGGCGACGACGATCATGCGGCCCTGCCCGTCGACGCCCAGGAGGGCGCGTGGATTGCGCTTGAGGCCCCACGTGTACGCGAACGAACGGTCGCCGATCCGCTCGATGCCGTCGGCGCCGTAGTTCACGGCCACCTTGCCGTCTCGGACCAGCTCGGGGCCGCCGTTGACGATGTCGTCGTGCGGGCCCAGCTTGAGTGTGCGGCCGCGCTCGTCCGTGATCTGCCGGTGCACGGTCAGGGTGCCGCCCGGCTTCGCGTGCGTACGCAGCCAGGATGCGCCGTCGCCGATGCCCGCGAGGACGCTGCCGCCCTCCGGTACGTCGCCGCCGCGCGGGCGCAGTTCGCGTACCCGGCCGCTCGCGTCGAGGACCGCCTCCAGGCCCGCACCGGCCGGGGTCGCGGTGCCGAGCTCGTCCGTGAACTCGACGATCTCGTCGGGATCGGTGCAGGTCACGTCGTGCTGCGGCCGCTGCGTCGGGGCGTCCCCGCCGACGCCACCGCAGTTCCGCACCAGGCCGGGCACGCGGTTGACCCCGTCCACGACCGCCGACACCTTGCCCGACCGGACCCGGAGCACCGTGCTGAGCTTCTTGAACTCCGGGCGCAGGCCGTCGCCACGCAGCACGGCCGCGACCCGGCCGTCGGTAGCCGCGCTCTGCAACTCACCGTCGTACGCGGCGATCCCGGCCGATGCCCCCGGCACGCCGTCCTTGCCCTCCATGACGAAGAAGCCCGCGTTGATGCCGAGCAGGGCGTCCTCGCCCGCCGCCATGTCGGACACCTTCTCGCGGCCTGCGACCGCCGTGCCGTAGGTCGCCTTCAGTGCACCGCCGTACCGCTTCGGGTCGACGAGCGCCACCTTGACCCGGGCGGTTCCCGTGCCGGGGGCGCCGTCGGCGCCGGTCCACTCGCTGACCGCGTCGAAGCCCGCCGCGGCGAGCGTCTGCCGCTGGGCGTCGGCATCGGCCCGGGCCGCGAACTCGCCCACCCGGACCCGTACGCCGATCAACCCGCTGCGATCAGCCCTCTCGGGCCAGGCGACCGGCTCGGTGCGCGCGCCGAAGCCGGCCCCGCGCAGCCGTTCCGCCAGCGCCTGGGCGTCCTGCTCGGCGGCGAGTTGGGCGCCGTTCGCACGTACCGTGACCGTCCAGTGGTCGGCGCCCGGACGGCCGGCGATCGTCCCCTGGTAGAGGTCGACCCCGGAGGCGAGGCGGTCGTGCTGCCAGCCCGCGAGGGGCGGCGGCACCGAGGCCGGGGACACGGCGGCCGCGGTGTCCGCGTACGGAGCGGCGACGACACCGGGGGCGATGAACCCCGCCGCGGCGAGGCCGATCACTGACGCCTTGACGGTGGTTCCGAGCGGACGGCGTGCTGGGGCCACGAGAACTCCTCGGTCGAGTACGCGATGTCCTGCGCAGCGAACGCGAGTTCGCGGGCGGCAGTTGATCCCAGGCGTGAATACCAGAAGTCCGCCCGGAAAACACGCCGAAGAGCACCCGCCGCTCCATTACTCATACCGATACTCACGCCGAACCCGGCGTGTCCTGGGCCGAGTTGCCGCCCGTCCCCTTCGGAGCGATCTCCGCGATCAGGCCTTCCACCAGGACCTTGATCTCGTCGCGGATCGGGCGGACGGCCTCCACGCCCTGGCCCGCCGGGTCCTCAAGCGTCCAGTCGAGGTACCGCTTGCCGGGGAACACCGGGCAGGTGTCGCCGCAGCCCATGGTGATGCAGACGTCCGACTCCTTGACCGCGTCCACGGTGAGGATCTTCGGGGTCTCGGCGGAGATGTCGATGCCGACCTCGCGCATGGCCTCGACCGCTGCCGGGTTCACCTCCTTGCCCGGGGCGGAGCCCGCCGAGCGGACCTCGACACGGTCTCCGGCGAGGTGGGTCAGCCACGCGGCCGCCATCTGCGAGCGGCCCGCGTTGTGGACGCACACGAACAGGACGGAGGGCTTCTCGGACATCAGGACTCTCTCTCACAGAGGGGACCGGGGCGCGGATTCGAACCCGGACTCGATGACAACAGCGTCCAGTGGTATCACCAGCCACTGATGTGAAAGTATCAGTCAGGTCGGGGGACGCCGGGCGCTGGACGCCGCGAGCCGGACGAACCTCTCCAACCACCTGCGCGTCCTGCGCGAGGTCGGCGTCGTGGAGACGGAACCCTGTCGCTTCACCTACTACAAGCAGACAGACCGAAAGCGGGCCTGCTGATGACCGCGACCGACCCCGGCACCACCGCACCGCCGAAGGGCGGCGAGGATGCCGAACCCGGCATGTCCTAGGCCGAGTTGCCGTGCGCCCCCTTCGGAGCGATCTCCGCGCGATCGTCGTCCTCTTCGCCGTGATGTTCTTCGGCACGTTCCTGCCGGCCAAGGGACTCGGCCTCGCCTACGATCGCACGGCCACGCTCGCCTTCACGGCGGCGGGCAACAACTTCGAGCTGGCCATCGCGGTCGCCATCGCCACCCTCGGCGTGACCTCCGGCCAGGCCCTGTCCGGCGTCGTCGGCCCGCCCATCGAAGTGCCGGTCCTGATCGGCCTCGCGTACGTGTCGCTGGCCTGGCGCAAGAAGTTCGCCCAGGCCGCGCGGTACTGACCGGCAGGTGGGCCGGGCCCGGCCGTCAGGCCAGTTCCCGGATTACCTGCCGCACCTGCTCCGCGACGGAATTCGGCAGCGGCGCGTAGTTGATCTCGGAAAGGAGCCGCTGCCCTTCGTCACCCGCCGTGTAGGTCAGAAAGGACTTCAGGGCGGGCAGTGTCGCGCGCTGGTTTCCCTTGTCGCAGACGATCTCGTACGTGACGAGGGAGATCGGGTAGGCGCCATCGGCCGACAGGTCATGGCGGAACTTCAGTGTCAAGTCCTTGCCCTTGCCGATGACTTGGGCCGCGGCGATACCGGCGGAAGCGGTCTCCGGGGTCGGGGCGACGGGCTCCGCCGCCCCCGTGTCGATGCGGACCGTCTTGATGTCCTTGCTCTCCGCGAAGGACAGCTCGAAGTAACCGATCGTGCCGAAGGCGGAGTTCACTTCGGAGGCGACCCCGCTGGTGCCGCTCGCCGAACCGCCGCCCCTGCCCTGCCAGGACCTCTCCGCCTCGTACGGCCAGGCCTCGGGGGCGGCGCCTGCGAGATACGCCTGGAAGTTCTGGGTGGTGCCCGAGTCGTCCGACCGGTGCAGCGGCCGGACCGGAATCGACGGCAGTTTCGTGCCGGGGTTCAGCTCCTGGATCTCGGGGTCGTCCCAGCTGCTGATGCGCGAGTCGAAGATCTTGGCGAGGGTCGGCGCGTCGAGCACCAGGTCGTCCACGCCCGGCAGATTATAACCGATCGCGATGGGACCGCCCACCATCGGCAGATTGATCACCCTGCCGCCCGGGCAGACGCCCGGCGCCTTGTGGGCCTCCGACGGCTTCAGCGCACTGTCGGAGCCGCCGAACGCGGTCGCGCCCCGCAGGAATTGGGCGGCGCCCGCGCCCGAGCCCAGCGGGTTGTAGGCGAGCTGAACGCCGGGGCACGCCTGCTGGTACTGCTTCATCCAGTACTTCATCACGTTCTGCTGGGCGCTCGATCCCGACCCCGCGACCTGCGCCTTCTTGGCACAGTCGATGTGGGGCAGCGCGGAGGGGCTTGCGGACGCGCTCGCCTTGTCGTCGCTCTCGCCGAGACCGATGACCCCGCATCCCGCCAGTGACACCACCACCGCCATGGAGGCCGAAGCGACCGCGACGATCGATGAGTTGGTACGTGTCGGGCGTGGGCGCTGCACCGTTGTCCCCCCTGGAGCTACTGCACATGGAACCCAGATGCTCGCTGATCATGGATGCGGGCCGGTGAAGCAGAGGCGAACATCAGGCGACACTCAGTCGTCCGACAATCGAGCGGGACCCTCCGAGACGGTGCGAGCGGGTCAGGGACGGCGCGCAAGAGCGCCTATCCGGCCACGCTCGCCCCCGTACGCCCGGTGCGGCGGCCACGCATGCTTCCCTGGCTCCATGGATGTCGTAGCCACAAGTGTCGTCGCCGTACTCGGTACCCTCCTGGGCGCCGGGCTGACTCATCTCCTCCAGCACCGAACGGCACTGCGGGCAGAGCAGTTCACGCGCGACGAGCGCCTGCGGCAGGAACGGATCGACGCCTACTGCTCCTTCGGCGGCACGCTGGCGAACTACCGCCGGGGGCAGATGGACTACTGGTTCGCCCGGCACGACGACGGCCGGATCAGGGAAGAGGTCGAGCTTCACGAACTGCGCCGCGAGGCACAGCGGTTGAGGGCGGTGGCGATGGAGGCCATGTTCCGTGCCGAACTGCTCACCGACGCACCGGACTTGGCCACCCTTGGCCGAGAAGCGCTCGAGGCCGTGGACGCCATTCCGAGCGCGGATTCACGCGACGAACTCCAGGGCGTACGGCACACCTCACGTACGTTGATCTACGACTACATCGCGGCGTCACGCCCCCTGATCCCGGGCCTCGCGGAGGAACGGCAGCTCACCCGGTAGCCGTCACTGCGCTAGACGGCGACGGCGCCGGGTTCGTCACCGGCGCCGTCCTGCCGTCCACCCCTATGACTGCGGGGGTTGCCCCTGCTCGCCCTGGTCCCTGCCGAGCTGGTCCTTCAGCTTGTCCTGGGCGGTGTCGACCTGGCTGCTGTACTTGCCCTGGGTCTTGTCGTCGACGAAGTCGCCTGCCTTGTCGATGCCCTGCCCTGCCTGGTCCTCGTGGCCCTTGAGCATCTGCTTGAGCTTGTCCATGACTGACATGGGGAACCTTCCTTTGTGCGTCGCCCCCATATCCAGGTTCCCGGCATACGGCGCACTTCGCATCCGGTGGCCTCCGCGCCCCGTGGGCGCCGGGCGGTCAGCCGTCGGCCCTGCTGCCCCAGTAGGGGGCGCGGACCGCGGCGTCGTGCGGGGTCGTTCTCCGACTGCACTCCTCCAGATGTCCCGCTGGGACATCTGACCCAGCGGGACATTCAGCGGGGGTCCGCCCGGACCTGCGTCGCGCTCAGACCGTCACCTTCACGATGCGTCCCGACGTCTCCGCCACGAACAGCTCGCGCCGCGGGTCGTGGTCGCCGAAGCCGCGCGGTACGCGGACGCTGCTCGGCATGTGCAGTCCGGACACCAGCACGCAGGAGCGGCCGGTGGCCGGGTCCACCCTGATGAGCTCGCCGCTGCGGAAGCCGACGACCAGCAGGTCGCCGTCGAAGGAGGTCAGGCCGTCGAGAACCTTGCTGTCCAGGAGGTTGGGCGTGAGGCGGGCGATCGTGGTGCGGCCCGCGGGGTTGTTCAGCGGCGTGCGCACGATCGAGGACGTGGCGTCGATGATGCTGGTGCTGTAGAGCTGGTCGCCGACGATCTCCAGGCCGTTGGTGCCGAAAAGGTCCGCCGCCCGCGTCCACGCCTCGTCCCGTGTGCCGTCCGGGCGGATCTTGATGATGCCGGCGGACAGTTCACGGCTGAGGTAGAAGTTGCCATCGGCGTCTACGGCCAGGCCGTTGATGCCGGAGAGGCCGTCCGCGAACTTCTCGGGCTTGGGCTCGGCCGCGGTGGGGTCGAAGCGCACGACGCCCCCGCCGGTGAGGACCGAAGTCAGCGGGTTCGCGCCATAGTTGACGTACATCATGCCGTCCGGGCCGCGTTCGATCCCGCCCGGACCGTTGAGCGGGAAACTGGCCCTGAGCGTCCCGTCCGGGGCGTACCCCTCGACCCGGTGCTCCATCAGGTGGGTGACCCAGAGCGTGCCGCGCCCGTCGAACTCCAGGTTCTCCCGCCAGTCCAGGAGCGGAACGCCGCCTTTCCGGAACACCTCCACACGGCCCTGCTCGGCACACGGCGCCGAGGCCGCCCGCGTCGCCCCCGATGCCTGCGCAGGTGCCTGCACACCGCCCACGAGCAGCGCCGACAGCAGGCCCGCGGACGTCACGGTGCGCGCGGCGGAGCGGACCGGGCGTCGGCCCGGACGTCGGCCCGGACGTCGGCCCGTGCGAGAGCTCAATTCAGTCACAAGTGGTCCCTTCGAAACTTGGTCGAGTGTTCGGCGCGGGTGGTCAGCCCGACGCGACCCAACAGGCCACTAGTGCCCCCGAGTTCACGGCTACTGTAGAAAATCTAAGTAGCCGCTACCAATGAGAAAGGCAGCTCTCTCGCATGACACGCAGCTACGACCAGCTCTGTCCCGCAGCACGGGCCCTGGACGTCGTCGGTGGCCGCTGGTCGCTGCTGATCGTGCGCGAGCTGCTGCTCGGCCCCCGCCGCTACACCGACCTCGTCGCGGGACTGCCCGGCATCGGCCCCAACGTCCTGGCGGAGCGGCTGCGCGGGCTGCGCGACGCGGGCATTCTGAGCCAGACCAAGCTGCCCGCACCGGCGGCGTCCACGGTCTACGAGCTGACCGAACTCGGTGCCGCCATGCGCCCGTTGATCGATGAACTCACCCGCTGGGGCATGCGCCTTCCGGTCACGTCCCGGCCCGGCGACACCTTCCGGCTCAGCTGGGTGCTCGGGTGCCTGCGCGCGAGCTTCCGGCCGGAAGAAGCGCGGGGCGTACGGGAGACGTACCAGTTCTCCGTGAGCGAGTACGTGTTCCACCTCCGTGTCGACGACGGCGTACTCGACATCCGGCACGGCTCGGCGCCGGACGCCGTCTGCTCGATGACCTCCGACCTCGGGACGTTCCTCGCCGTCGGTGCCCGCCTGATGGACGTCGAGGACGCGGTGGCGCGCGGGCTCGCCCGGCTCGACGGCGAACTCCCGGCGGCCGCACGGGCGATCGCGATACTGGGCGCGCACCCCGAGGCCACTGGCGGCCGTCACGGCATCGTGGGCGCGGTCGGTGCGACCTTCCGCCCCGAGCACGCGCGTGGGGTGCGCGAGACCTATGAGTTCGTGGTCGACGGGCTCGTCTTCCACGCCCGTGTCGACGACGGCACCGTCGAGACGGCCATCGGCCCCGCCGCGGACGCGGCCGCAACCCTGGTCACCGACCTGGGAACGCTGCTCCAGATGGGCGCGGGCGCCCTGCCGCTCGAGGACGCGCTGAGCGCCGAAGTCATCACCGTCGACGGCGACTTGGAGGCGGCGCTGCGAATGGCGGACGCCTTCGGCGTGGTCCGCGCCGACCGGTCGGCCCCGGCCCCGGCTCCGGCCCCGGCCCCGGCCCCGGCCCCGGCTTCCTGAGGGAACCGTCTCCCCAACTCACGTACACCATCACATAGTTGACTTCCTTCGCTGAAGTCCGCACCACATCACGCGCACCCCCTTGACGCGCCCCGCCTCAGACACAACTATCCAACGCGAGAGAGCGCTCTCAGAGCGCTCTTCGTTCACGTTCCGAACGCAGAGCGGCACGGCAATCCCCCCATCAGCGAAGCGAGTTGCCAATGTCAACGCACCTTCCCCTCTCACGCCGCGGTGCCCTGGCCGCCGCCCTGGCCGTTCCGGCCACCGGATTGCTCGGCTCGCGCATGGCCACCGCCGGCGAGACGCCTGCGACATCCGCCGCCGACCCGGACTTCGGTCCGAACGTCATCGTCTTCGACCCGTCCACCGCCGGGATCCAGGCGAAGCTGGACGAGGTGTTCAAGCGGCAGGAGTCGGCGCAGTTCGGCACGGACCGCTACGCGCTGCTTTTCAAGCCCGGCACCTACAGCGGGCTCAACGCCCAGATCGGCTTCTACACCTCGATCATGGGCCTTGGCCTCTCCCCCGACGACACCCACATCAACGGCGACGTCACCGTCGACGCCGGCTGGTTCAACGGCAACGCCACGCAGAACTTCTGGCGTTCGGCGGAGAATCTCTCCCTCGCCCCGGTCAGCGGCGCCAATCGCTGGGCGGTCTCCCAGGCCGCCCCGTTCCGCAGGATGCATGTGCGCGGCGACCTGAATCTGGCGCCCGACGGCTACGGCTGGGCCAGCGGCGGCTACATCGCCGACAGCCGCATCGACGGCACCGTCAAGCCCTACTCCCAGCAGCAGTGGTACACCCGCGACAGCTCGGTCGGCGGCTGGCTCAACGGCGTCTGGAACATGGTCTTCTCCGGCGTCGACGGCGCCCCTGCCAACGCCTTCCCCGACCCGCCGTACACCACCTTGGACACCACCCCGTACTCCCGCGAGAAGCCCTTCCTCCACCTGGACGGCCAGGAGTACAAGGTCTTCCTGCCCGCGCCGCGCACCGACGCGCGCGGCACCAGCTGGGGCGACGGCACCCCGCAGGGCGAATCCCTCTCCCTGTCCGCCTTCCACCTCGCCAAGGAGGGCGACACCGCTGCCACCCTCAACGCCGCCCTCGACCAGGGCCTGCACCTGCTGCTCACCCCCGGCATCTACCACCTCGACCGGCCGATCGAGGTCAAGCGGGCGAACTCCGTGGTCCTGGGCATCGGTTACGCCACCCTCGTCCCCAACGGCGGGGTGACCGCCGTGAAGACCGCCGACGTGGACGGGGTGCGGCTCGCGGGCTTCCTGGTCGATGCCGGAGCGGCCAACTCCGAGACCCTGGTGGAGATCGGTCCGCAGGGCGCGAGCGCCGCCCACGCCGGCAACCCGACCACCGTCCAGGACGTGTTCGTCCGCATCGGCGGCGCGGGCGCGGGCAAGGCCACCACCAGCATGGTGATCAACAGCCGGCACACCGTCGTCGACCACACCTGGATCTGGCGCGCCGACCACGGCGAGGGCGTCGGCTGGGAGACCAACCGGGCCGACTACGGCCTCGTCGTCAACGGCGACGACGTCCTGGCCACCGGCCTGTTCGTGGAGCACTTCAACAAGTACGACGTGCAGTGGAAGGGCGAGCGCGGCCGCACGATCTTCTACCAGAACGAGAAGGCCTACGACGCCCCGAACCAGGCCGCCATCCAGAACGGCGACCTCCGCGGCTTCGCCGCCTACAAGGTGGCCGACTCCGTCACCGCCCACGAGGGCTGGGGCCTTGGCAGTTACTGCTACTACAACGTCGACCCGACCATCGTCCAGGAGCACGGCTTCGCCGCCCCGAACACACCGGGCGTGAAGTTCCACCACCTCCTGGTCGTCTCGCTCGGCGGCAAGGGCCAGTACGCCCACGTCATCAACGCCACCGGCGCCCCCACGTCGGGCAGCGACACCGTGCCCTCCACGGTGGTCTCCTTCCCCTGACGGCCGTTTGACCGCCGTTCGGGTCCCGAAGCACGTGATCTTGGTTCACGTAGGATCGCGCGCAGGGAAGGGGAACCGACAGCGAGGGGGCGGTGCGGTGACAGTCGTCAGGGCCGTGGAGAGAACCGGGGCGCGCACCGAGGATCTGGCGCTCGCCCTCTACGCGGAGTTGCGGGACTCGTCGTGCCGACCGGCGCCCAGCACGACGACCGGCTCGCCCTCGCCGCGGGCGAGCCGTCCCAGGCCGAGACCGACTCGGTCGCCGTGGTCAGCCCCGAGATGGCCCTGATCAAGCTCCTTGAGGGCGAACTCGTATCCGCCGAGGCTCAGCGGCAGCCCGGCCCGTACGATCCCCGTGTCAAGCAGCGCCCGCGCCGTGTCCTCCGGCAGCCTCCCCAACTCCTCGGCAGCATCGGCCCGTTCATCGAGCATCCCGCCGAGCGCGTCGATCCGCTCCAGCACCCCCGCCAGTTCCGCACTGACATGCAGCCGACCCTTGCCCCCCATGAAATTCCTCTCCTTGAGGTCTGTTTCACGATCGTCTCACGCACCCTCCCGGTGGCCCGGCCCGGTCCGGAGGCTCCAACCAGCCAGAACCGTGCGGCTGTTGAAGATGGCGTCGTCTGCCCCGCTTCGCATCATCCGCCGACCACCGCGACTTCCCCCCCCCCGGGCGGTGTCTTGATCGTGCCGCCCGCCGCGGCCACGCCCCCCTGATCGAACCGGCCCTGCTGCGCGGCCGGGCGTTCCCCGCCGCGCCGGCCACCTCGACGCTGTTCTTCGCCGTCATGAACGGCGTCATGATCACCGTCGTGCTGCACCCCGAACTCGGCCTCCACGACGGCCCGCTCACCGCGGGACTCACCCTGCTGCCGTGGTCCGCCGGACTGGCGATCGGCTCCTGGGCCGCCGGCACCCACCTGGTCCCCCGGTACGGGACGCGCATCATGCACCCGGCATCGCCGTCCTCGCGATCGGCCTGGCAACCGCCGTCCTCGCGCACCGCGCCGCGGGCCCCGCCGGCTACCCGGCAGTGCTGCCCGCCGCCCTCGCCGTCGCCGGTCTTGGCACTCACCACCTCGGGCCTCGATGCCGACGTCGCCGGGCTGCGCCGTGACTACCCCGAAGTCGGCCGGCACAGCTCCACCGACTGGGCCGCCGACCAGGACTGGACGCTCCTGGCCTCCGCGCCCGCACATCAGTGACCTCACCTGCGGCCTTGGCCAGCTGATGCCGCACAAATACCCGGCACCACCGCTGAAGAAGCACCTTCATGAAGCCCATCGGCTACTGGCTCAACCGCACCGACAAAGCCCTCACCCGCTACATGAACGACAGCTGGAGGGATTCGGTCTCACCAGGATCGCCTGGCAGGTCCTCAACGTCATCCACGACACCCCCCAGGCCACCGACACCGAAGTCCGGTCGACTCCTGCCGCGAACGCCGACATCCCCACGCTGATCGCGGCCATCGACACCGTGATCGCCGACGGCTGGGCGACCCGTCCCACACCGGACCGGCTCACCCTCACCCCTGGTGGCCGTCAGCGGGGCAGGAAGGCCGCGTCTTCACGCCCGCCTCCCCGTCGCGCAGGCGGGGGTGGAGGCCTCACGGGCCCGAGGTGCCACCTCACGCCCGTGTGACTGAGCCTCGTGCCCGGCTTCTGTCGGGAGGACTGCAGGGGGCGACGCGACGACGTCCACAAAGCCTTCCTCAGCCTCGCCACCCGCCTCATCACCCATCGACACGTCCAACGCCGTTGCGAGGACCCCTAGGTGCCACCGGTCGGCGAAAGCCGCTCCGGGAGCCTTGAGTTGAGGTCCGCGGGCGGCTGATCGGACCGTCGCGCGACGTTCGGCCGGGGTGGGCCGTTGCAGTGTCGGTGGGGCCGGATACCGTGCGCGGCATGAAGATCGAATCCCTTCTCGACGACCTCCGTACGCTGCGCGACCGCGGCGCCTTGGGCACCGTGGACGAGCGGGAAGACCTCGGCGATCCGGGTGCCCTCGACGGTCTCCGTAACCTTGGTGGTCTCCGTGACCTTGGTGGTCTCCGTGACCTCGGGGATCCGACCGGCGCCGACGGTGACGAGCGGGCCCGGGCCGAGGCCGTCCTCGCGCTCCTCACGGAGCGGGCCGACGAGGTGGTGCCCGCGCTGCTGGCCGGCGTCGCCGACGCCCGGTCGACTGCCACGCTCCAGCCCGTCATACGGATCCTGGCACTGGTCGGGCCGCCCGCCTTCGACGCCGTGCTCGCGGCCTGGCGGAGCGGCAACGTGAAGGACTGGGCGGCGGGCCGACTGCTCGGGTCGTTCGACGAGCGGTGTGCCGACCGGTACGCGGAGCTGGCCATCGATTCCGCTCGCGGCGCGTCGGGCAACGGGTTCGCGGGGCTCGTCCGGCTGCGGACGGACTCCGATGCCGGGCTGCGCGCCCTGGTGGAGTGCTACGCGGGCCGCCGCCCCGCCCCGTACAAGGCCGACGACTACGCCCTCCTGACGCACGAGGCGTACCGCACCAGGTTGCGCGCGCTGCGCCGGGACCCGGCCGCCTCGCCGCGGACCCGGCGGGGTGCGATGGCCGCGCTCGTCGCGGGCGGCGGTGCCGACGGGCTCGACACCCGCGACCGTGCGGCGATCGAGCGCCTGATCCGGGTGAAGATCGTGGGCGAGACGCCGAGCGCACCGTCGCCCCAGCTCTCCGGCTGGTGGCTGGCCGTGCCGGGTGCCTCCTACGAAGGGCTCTTCGACGCCCTGGACCTGCACCACCGGCGACCCATCACGTGCGCCACTGGCGTCGAGGCGGCGGGCCGGGACATCCAGGTGCCCGTCCCCGGCGGTGACGGCGCCGTCCAGACCGTGGGCCGCGTCTTTGTCACCCCGGAGCTGGACGGCTGGCGCCTCGTCTTCGGCCCGTACGACCTCCTCATCGGGGAGGGCTGGGAGGACATGGTCGAGACCGTCGAGCGCGTCAGCCGGCACTGCGCCCAGGCGCAGCTCTTCTTCGTCGACGACGCGGGCGGCTCCGACGTGTGGTTCGTCGCCGAGGAGGGCAGCGTGATCCGGCAGTACGCCGCCGAGAGCGACCCCGAATGGGAGGGCGACCCGCTCCCCTGGGAGACCCTCGCGGCCGACGACCCCGACTTCGACCCGGAGTACGACGATGCCCCGCCCAACGCGGGAACCGCCGGCGCGCGCACCGCCTGCGGCCATCTCTCGGTCGACCCGGGCATGGTCGGCTCAGGCACCGAAACCCGGGGCCACGGCTGGCTCGCCCTCACCTCCCCGCACGCCGGCCACGGCGCCTTCCCCGGTGTCCTCCCCCTCTGAGCCCCCCTCCTCGGTTTCCGTGCGTGCGGCTCGGCACTTCAGGTGTCACACAGGGGAAGGGCAGCACGTCACGACACCTGGCGGAGCACGCCCGCGGAGTAACGCGAGGAGCCACCCCGGCGAGCTGCCGGGTGTCAGCAGTGGCAGGTCACGCAGCCTACGGAGCGGCACCGGCGGCCGAGTCGGGCCGGCCCCTGTCCCTTGTCTCCCCGGCCCAGGGGTAGTTGCAGTGCCCGGGCGGCAGGTCCGTGTCGTAGACGGTCCCGGGCGGGCAGTGGAAGACGGCGCTCTCGCCGCCCTCGTTACAGCGGTAGAACTTCGTGAAGTCGTTGGGGTGAGGGAAGTTGCCCTCCTCGGTGCACGTAATGGTCGGGTCGGCGGGCTCGGCGAGCGCCGTTCCGGCTCCGGGCAGGGCGACGCCAGGGAGAACCAGCGCCGCGCACGCGGCGACACGGGCGACCGACGGGCCACTATCGATCGGAATGGCCACCTATCGGTTGTGACTGAGCACGCCAGTTGACACTGATGGACAACTGGCGTGCTCAGACTCGAGGCGGGGGAACCGCAGACATCAAGCCGCCGCGGGGCCGCTACTTGGCCGTGACGGTGAACTCGCCGCGGATGCCGTCGCCCACCATGCCCGGCTTGCATGCCGTGGTGTACGTCCCGGACTTGGACACCTTCACGATCATCGTGCGGGAGGTGCCGGGGCCGATGCCCTCGACCTCGCTGACGACCTTGCGGTCCGGTCCGTAGACGTAGAACTCAGTGATCTTGTCGCCTTCGTTCGAGACCTTGAAGGCGATGGGCCCGGCCTTGGCGGAAGTCCTGGAGAGCTTGCAGGCGTCGTCGGTGGCCTCGACGGCGATGGCTCCGGACTTCGCGTCGCCGGTGTCGCTCTTCTCGGTGCAGCCGGCCAGCGCGGCAAGTGCGCCTGCCGCTAGCAGGGCCGCGGTCATGGGCTGGGACATGCGAAGCGTCATGAGGTTCTCCAGGGGAGGGCGGAGGTGGGGCGGGGGAGGCGGACGCAGTGTAAGCAACACAGCCGCCGGGCTGTCCAAATCTCGACCAACCCTGGACGCCTCGTGAGCGTCATGAACCACTCACCCTCGCCCAACTCCCATGAAAACGGCAGCCCACTCCCACGGTTAGTAACCGCATTGAGCGCTAATGCCCGAAGTATGAGGAGAGTTGACGCGGACGCACCACGGACTTAGGTTCGCCTAACCTCACTCCCCAACAGAAGGAATTCAGCCATGCCCAGATTGGTTCCCGCCGTCTGCCTCGCCGTGCCGCTTGCCCTTGCTCTGAGCGCCTGCGGTGGCGCCGACTCGGACAAGAAGCCCGCCGCCCAGAGCAAGTCGAAGGAGACTGCCCCGGCCGGCGTCGCCCACCAGCACACCGTGCTGGCGGCGGAGATCGCGGCCCGGGGAGGCAAGGCGCGCGTGGGCGAATTCAACGTCGGCTACATCGTCGAGGCGGCCGAGCCGTGGTTCCACGCCGAACACGGCAAGCACGGCAAGCACGGCAAGCAGGTCCACCGGCCCCCGGCCAAGGACGAGACCCACCACATCGAGATCATTCCGATGGAGGCCAAGTCCGGCCGCATCGTGCCGAACGTGCCCATCACGCTCGAAGTGGTCAACAAGGACGGCAAGGTCGTCCAGGCCAAGAAGCTGAACTTCTACTACTCGGAGTTCTTCCACTACGCCAACAACTTCTCGATACCCAAGGCCGGTAAGTACACCCTCCGCGCGAAGCTCGACGCCCCGACCTTCCTGCGGCACGGCGGCAGCGGCGAGAAGCCCGCGCTCAGCGAGGGAGCCACCGCCACATTCCGTAACGTGGAACTCAAGCCGGAGAACTGACCGGTGGAATCCACCCTCGCCAGAGGCCAGGCCGCCCCCGGACCCCAAAAGGCCCGGGGACCGGGGCGGCCCGCCCTCGCCGTCGGAGACGAAAGCCCCGACCGTGCTCCGACACCTCCGTGGGCGCTGGTCGCCCTGGGCATCGTCGCGTGCGCGGTCATGGCAGCAGCCTGCTGGACGGCCTCCCATGTCCACGCCGACCCGCCGTTGCTGGCCGCGGCCCGCTTCCTCCACCTCGCGGCTCTCGTCGTCGGACTGGGTGCCGTGCTCGCCGTCGACTGGTTCGCGCTG
Organism: Streptomyces sp. NPDC086554; assembly: GCF_040686095.1. Lineage (NCBI taxonomy): Bacteria > Bacillati > Actinomycetota > Actinomycetes > Kitasatosporales > Streptomycetaceae > Streptomyces > Streptomyces sp. NPDC086554. The sequence continues at coordinate 322,846 of NZ_JBFBJK010000003.1, read as the reverse complement.
CTCTGGCTGCTGGGACGTCGACGACTGAGCGACGTCCTCCAGACCGCCTGCGCCCTGCACACCCCGATCTGGCTGGGCCTTGGCGGACTCGTCCTGTCCGGGCTGTTCCTCCGCCCGGATCTGGCATCGCCGCTGACCTTGATCAAACTCGGACTCGTCCTCGCCGTCATGCTCAACGGCCTCTACGCGCAGTGGATCGGCCAACGCCTGGGGCGCCTGCAGGAGCAACCCGAGTCCGAAGCCGGGAGCGTGCCACGACGCCTGCTGATGCAGACGGGGATCGCCGCCTCGATCTCCCAGATCGGATGGTGGGGCGCCAGCGTCATCGGCTTCCTCAACAGTCACCGCTGAAGCGACACCGCACGAATGAACCGACACCTCACGATCTTCGCTAGGAGACCTGCGTGCTCGCCAACTACCTGATCGGCCTGCGCGAGGGCCTGGAAGCCAGCCTCGTGGTCTGCATCCTCGTCGCCTATCTCGTCAAGACCGACAACCGCGGCAAACTGCCGCCGATCTGGCTCGGCGTGGGCATCGCCGTCGGGTTGAGCCTGGCCGTGGGCGCTGTGCTGCAATTCGGCTCCTCCCAGCTGACCTTCGAGGCACAGGAGGCGCTCGGGGGCGGCCTGTCCATCGTGGCCGTCGCCCTGGTCACCTGGATGGTCTTCTGGATGCGCCGCACCGCCCGGCACCTCAAGGCCGAGCTGCAGGGCAAGCTGAACGAAGCCCTGGCCATCGGCACCGGCGCGCTGGTCGCCACCGCATTCCTCGCGGTCGGCCGCGAGGGCCTGGAGACGGCGCTGTTCATATGGTCCGCCGTCCAGGCGACCGGCGACGGCGTGCGGCCGGTGATCGGAGCCGCCCTCGGACTGCTCACGGCCGTCGTCCTTGGCTGGCTCTTCTATCGCGGCGCGCTGCGCATCAACCTGGCGAAGTTCTTCACCTGGACCGGTGCCCTGCTCGTCGTCGTGGCAGCGGGCGTGCTCGCCTACGGCATTCACGACCTGCAGGAAGCCGACCTCCTCCCCGGCCTGGACGACCGGCTCTTCGACATCAGCGCGACCATCCCTCCCGACAGCTGGTACGGCACCCTGCTCAAGGGCATCTTCAACTTCCAGCCCAACCCCAGCGTGCTCCAAGCCACCGCCTGGGCGCTCTACCTCGCACCCGTCCTGTTCTGGTTCCTGCGCCCACAGCCCGCCAAGGAAGCACAGGCCCCGGCATAGGCCGTCGCCGAACGCCTTTCGTCTCTGCCACCGGCGAACTGGTGTCCTACTACTGGTCGGATCGGGGTCTGTTGCCAGTCGGCATTGGAAAGAACCCGGTCCGGGGCATGCCGCAGACGGACCGGGCGGCTTCGGGGCCTGCCCCGGCCGGTATCGGGTCCGATGTCGGTGTCGGTGTCGGTTCCGGCGCTGCTGCCCGGATCGAGGGCGAGAGTCAGAGTCACCCGGGTGTTGTGAGCCACCTCCAGCTGACCGGGCGTGAACTGCGCCGCGATCCATACGGTGCCGGCAGGGATGTCCCCCGTCAGCCGGTCGGCATCAGGACGATGCCCTACGGGCCAGGGATGCGCCAGCAGAACCGGACCTGTGGCGTCCAGACGGACGAGGAACCACCGCTCCACCGGAAGGAACTGGTCGAACCAGACTCGACGGCCGGCACCGTCCAGCTCGTCCCGCACCTGACCGTCCGTCGCGGGCAGCGTGCCGGTCTCATGCGGCGGCTCTGCCCTACCCGCTCCGTCGAGCAAGTGGTCCCGTCGCCCGGCCGAAGATTTCATGTCCTACGCGTGGTCAGGTCCAGGCTGTTGTCGTAGGCACTGCGATCCCGCCATCTCCGGCAATCCCGGAGCCCCTCATTTCCATGGTTCATCCGTCGACGTGCTCGTCACGAACTCGTTCGGTGAGCACCGACTGACGCCACTGGCCTGATACTGGCCTCAGGTTCGCAGCTCACCAGGAGGTATCCATGAAGATGCTGATCAACGTTGCGGAGACAGTCGTCGCGGACGCGTTGCGGGGGATGGCCGCCGCGCATCCGGAGCTGACGGTCGACGTGGAGAATCGTGTGATCGTGCGCAGGGACGCTCCCGTCGAGGGGAAGGTCGCCCTCGTCTCCGGCGGGGGATCCGGGCACGAGCCGCTGCACGGCGGGTTCGTGGGTCCGGGCATGCTGTCGGCCGCGTGTCCCGGTGAGGTGTTCACCTCGCCCGTGCCGGATCAGATGGTGCGCGCCGCGGCCGCCGTGGACAGCGGGGCGGGCGTGCTGTTCATCGTGAAGAACTACACGGGGGACGTCCTCAACTTCGACATGGCGGCCGAACTCGCCGAGGACGAGGGGATTCAGGTCGCCAAGGTGCTCGTCAATGACGACGTGGCCGTCACCGACAGTCTGTACACGGCGGGGCGGCGCGGTACCGGCGCGACGCTGTACGTGGAGAAGATCGCCGGTGCCGCGGCCGACGAGGGCATGCCGCTGGAGCGCGTCGAGGCGATCGCCCGTCAGGTCAATGAGAACTCCCGGAGCTTCGGGGTGGCCCTGAGTGCTTGCTCCACGCCCGCCAAGGGGAGTCCCACCTTCGATCTGCCGCCCGGCGAGCTGGAGTTGGGGGTCGGGATCCATGGAGAGCCGGGGCGTGAGCGGCGCTCGATGATGACGTCGCGCGAGATCGCGGACTTCTCGGTGGACGCCGTGCTCGAGGATCTTCGTCCGCGCAATCCCGTGCTCGTGCTCGTGAACGGGATGGGTGCCACTCCGCTCCTCGAGTTGTACGGGTTCAACGCCGAGGTGCAGCGGGTCCTCGCCGAGCGGGATGTCGTGGTGGCGCACACCCTGGTCGGCAACTACGTGACCTCGCTGGACATGGCCGGGGCGTCCGTGACCCTGTGTCAGGTCGACGAGGAGCTGCTGCGGCTGTGGAACGCGCCGGTGCGCACACCCGGGTTGCGCTGGGGTGTCTGACCCCGGTGATCGCCTCGTACGTCTCGCACTTCGCGTACGTCTCATAGGCATTCGTACGTCTCGTAGTCAATCGCTCTACCGCGCAAGGAGATTCCGTGCTCGACGCCGCATTCTTCCGCCGCTGGCTGATCTCGTCCGCCGCTCTCGTCGACCGGGAGGCGGAGCGGCTCACCGAGCTCGACTCGCCGATCGGTGACGCCGACCACGGCAGCAATATGCAGCGGGGGTTCGCCTCCGTGGTGACCGTCCTGGAGAAGGAGGAGCCCGCCACGCCGGGGGCCGTGCTGATGCTGGCCGGGCGGCAGCTGATCTCGACCGTCGGCGGCGCTTCGGGGCCGCTGTACGGCACGCTGCTTCGGCGTACCGGCAAGGCGCTCGGTGACGCCGCCGAGGTCAGCGAGCAGCAGTTCGCCGACGCGTTCCGTACGGGCGTCGACGCCGTCGGCGCGCTGGGCGGCGCCGCGCCCGGCGACAAGACGATGCTGGATGCCCTTGTACCGGCGGTCGACGCGCTCGGGGAGTCCTTCGGCGCGGCGCGCGCCGCCGCCAACGAAGGCGCGCTCGCCACCACGCCGCTGCAGGCACGCAAGGGCCGGGCGAGCTATCTGGGCGAGCGCAGCATCGGGCATCAGGATCCCGGCGCGACGTCGTCGGCGCTGCTCTTCGACGCGCTCTCCGAGACCGCAGACAGCGAGACCGCCGGCAGCGGGACCGCCGGCGGCGAGGGGGCCGGCGATGAGTGACGAGAAGCTGGTCGGCATCGTCCTCGTCTCGCACAGCGGGCCCGTCGCCGACGCGGTCGCCGCGCTGGCCGCCGGGCTCGCGGGCGGCGGGACGACCGCGCCCGTGGCGGGTGCGGGCGGTACCGAGGACGGCGGCCTCGGCACCAGCGCCGAGCTGATCTCCGCGGCCGCCGCGCGGGTCGACCGCGGCGCGGGCGTCGCGGTCCTCACCGACCTGGGCAGCGCGGTCCTCACCGTGAAGGCGCTGCTCGCGGAGGGCGATGAACTCCCGGACGGCGCCCGCCTGGTGGACGCCCCGTTCGTGGAGGGCGCGGTCGCGGCCGTGGTGACCGCGTCGGCGGGCGCCGACCTCGACGCCGTGGAGGCGGCGGCAGCGGAGGCGTACGCGTACCGCAAGGTGTGAGCCTCTGCTCTCGCCGCCTCAGTTCTGGTGGAGGAACTGCCGGGCCAGCGCGTCGCCACGGGCGACCGCGGCCCGGTGGCTCTCGATGGGGGAGGCGCCGCGCCCCTTGAAGACGATGTAGGTGACGCCGGCGCCCGCGCCGCCGGACTTGGGGTCGGCACGGATGCCGAGCGCCTTGGCGGCCGCGTAGGACGCCTCGCCGATCAGGTCGGTGGGACCGGTGTCGCCGACCACCGCGTACAGGACCTTGCCCCGGTGGATCACGGCGGCGACGGAGCCGCCGTTGACGCCGTGTGCCGTGTGGTTCCAGCGGCGGCTCGCGCCCGGCACGACGACGTACGGCAGGCGCTCGGCGTTCAGCTGGCGGCCGTCGGACTGCTGGAAGGCGGTGGCGTGGAAGAAGAGGGGGTCGGCGCGGCGGTTGCAGGCCTTGCCGGGCCGTCCGTCGCAGTCGATGTCCATGTCGGCCTTCCAGAACACGGCGCCTCGTCTGCCGCAGACGGGGATGTTCGCCGGGGCGCCGTCGTCGCTGCGGTACTTGCCGTGGGAGATCTGCCGGCACGATCCGGCCTTGGCGAGCAGGGCGGCGGCGCTGACCGAGCCTTCGCGGGCGGTGCTCCCGCGCAGCGCCTCACGGCCCGGTAGTGAACTCTCCCTGATATCCGGTGACTTGGGGTTCGGCTCGCCCTGTTCCTGCGCCGTCGCGGGCAGTGAAGCGGGGGCCAGCAGAGCGGCTCCGGCGGCGACGGCGAGCGCCGCCGTTCTGGTACGCACGAGAAAAGACCTTCCCTGGGAGGAAACTGACGGCCGGTCGGCCATGGACCGGAGGCCGGAGGGCCAGGGGGCATGGCCAAGACGCAGAAGTCCCAATCTGTCCCGGCTCGTACGTCCCGGCCACCGCTCAGGGTCCGGACGGTGCACGCGGGCCTCTTGACGTGCCCCCGCCAACTGCGTGGCACGAAGGACGTGGCGCCCCCTGCCGCCCCGCGCGGCGTCACCGTCCAGGCGGGCAGCGCCACCACCGCCCACGTCATGTGGAACCGGGCCACGGACGACACCGGGGTCACCGGCTACGACGTGTACCGCTGCGCCACCCGGGTCGGCGGCACGGCTCCCCGGACGTGACGTCGGGTCGGCTGTCGGCCGTACGAAGGATTCCGTCACCTGCCCGGTGGCCGTCCGCATGCGGTCCTGGCCGATGGCACGTTGGCTCGTCCGCAGGTAGCACGGGCGCTTCCCTACCTCCGGCGGCGCATGGGACGTACCGCCTCCCGTGCCACCGGAGGGCAGACTCATGCGTTCTACTCAGATATCCGTCCGCTCCGGACTGACCATCGCCGCCGCAGCCGCAGCTCTTCCGCTGGCACTGGCCGCTCCGGCGGCGGCGGGTCCGGGGCTCACCGTGACCGCCACCGGCACAACGGTCCGGGCCACCACGACAGACTGCGCCAACGGCGGCATTGCCTCGCTGATGAGCCCCTCCGCGGCCAGCTTCGCCGCGGGGCGGCAGACGTCGCTGATCAACGGCAGCGCTTCCTGGACGAACGTCACCACCGGCACCCATTCGGTGATGGTGCGGTGCGACGACGGGTCGACGGTCGGTCCCTCGACGGTCAGGGTCGGCTCCACGCCGACGATCTCGTCGACGGCGACGGCGCCCGCGCTCGGCGTCCGAGGCGGCATGGGCGGTGGCAGCGTGGACTACAGCACGCTGACCCTCGTCGGGGGCGGGGCCCTGGTGGCCGCGGCCGCGGTCGGCGGCGGCGCCTGGTACCTGCGCCGCCGCGGAGCACCACCCCGGCTCTGAACCAGGCCGTGGAAGGAAGCGGCTGCCGCCGGGCCGACCCACGTCGGGCCGACGGCAGCCGTCATGCGCGCGCTGTCACGCCCGCGGCGCGCCCAGCTCCTCCAGCGTCCGCTCCAGCCACTGGGTCCAGAACGTCTCCAGGTCGATCCCGGCTCGCAGCACCACATGCCGCAGCCGGTCCTCCACCGCGTCCTTCCCCGGCGGGAAGTCCCGCTTCTCGATCTCCTCGTACTCGGCCAACTGCCGCCGGTGCAGGGTGAGATGGCGGCGCAGGTCGGCCTCGATGCCGTCCGTTCCGACGACCGCAGCCGCCCGCAGCCGCAGCAGGAGGGTGTCCCGCAGCGGCTTGGGGTCCTGGCTCGCCGCGGTCCAGCGGGCCAGTTCGGCGCGGCCCGCCGGCAGCACCTCGTACTCCTTCTTCTGCCCGCGCGTCGCCTGCTCCTGCGGCAGCGCGCGGATGGACCCGTCCCGCTCCAGTTTTCCCAGCTCGCGGTAGATCTGCTGGTGCGTGGCCGACCAGAAGTAGCCGATCGACTTGTCGAACCTGCGGGTCAGCTCGAGACCCGACGAAGGCTTTTCGAGCAGAGCGGTGAGGATCGCGTGCGGGAGTGACATGGCGGCCATCCTAGGTACGGCGTACGAAGCGGTGCGGCCGCGTCACAGGGCGGCGGCAAGCTCCGTGCCCTGCTTGATGGCGCGCTTGGCGTCCAGCTCGGCGGCCACGTCCGCGCCCCCGATGAGGTGCGCGTCGACGCCGGCGGCGACGAGCTCCTCGTACAGGTCGCGGCGCGGGTCCTGGCCGGAGCAGAGGACGACCGTGTCGACGGGGATGACCGTGGAGTGGCCGTCGACGGTGATGTGCAGGCCCGCGTCGTCGATGAGGTCGTAGGCGGCGCCCGCGACCATCGTGACGCCGCGGTGGCGCAGCTCCGTGCGGTGGATCCAGCCGGTCGTCTTGCCGAGGCCCTGGCCGACCTTGGACGTCTTGCGCTGCAGGAGGTGGACGGAGCGCGGCGGGGTCGGCCGCTCGGGCTTCGTCAGGCCGCCGCGGTCTTTGTAGTCCATGTCGACGCCCCACTGCCGGAAGTACGTCGCGGGGTCCAGGCTGGCCTTCTCGCCGCCGTCGGTCAGGAACTCGGCGACGTCGAAGCCGATGCCGCCCGCGCCGATGATCGCGACCCGCTCCCCCACGTGCACGTTGTCGCGCAGCACGTCGAGGTAGCCGACCACGCTGGGGTGGTCGACGCCCGGGATCTCGGGTGTGCGGGGACTGACTCCGGTGGCGACGACCACTTCGTCGTACGCCGCGTCAGCGAGGTCCTTGGCGGTGGCGCGGGTGTCCAACTTGACGTCCACGCCGTGCAGTTCGAGCTGGGTACGGAAGTAGCGCAGGGTCTCGTCGAACTCCTCCTTGCCGGGGACCTTGCGGGCCACGTTGAGCTGCCCGCCGATCTCGGAGGCCGCGTCGAAGAGCGTGACGTCGTGGCCGCGCTCGGCGGCCGAGACGGCGAAGGCGAGTCCGGCCGGGCCCGCGCCGACGACGGCGACGCGCTTCTTGGTGCGCGTCGGGGACAGGACCAGTTCCGTCTCGTGGCAGGCGCGCGGGTTCACCAGGCAGGAGGTGATCTGCAGGTTGAAGGTGTGGTCGAGGCAGGCCTGGTTGCAGCCGATGCAGGTGTTGATGGCCTCGGACTTCTCGGCCTGCGCCTTGGCGACGAAGTCGGGGTCGGCGAGCAGCGGACGGGCCAGGGACACCATGTCGGCGGCGCCGTCGGCGAGCAACTGCTCGGCGATCTCCGGGGTGTTGATGCGGTTGGTGGTGACGAGCGGCACGGAGACCTCGCCCATCACCTTCTTGGTGACGAAGGTGTACGCGCCGCGCGGCACGGACGTCGCGATGGTGGGGATGCGCGCCTCGTGCCAGCCGATGCCGGTGTTGATGATGGTGGCGCCCGCGGCCTCGATCTCCTTGGCGAGGTGGACGACCTCTTCGAGGGTCGAGCCGCCGGGGATCAGGTCCAGCATGGACAGCCGGTAGATGATGATGAAGTCCGCGCCGACGCGCTCGCGGACACGGCGGACGATCTCGACGGGGAAGCGGATGCGGTTCTCGTAGGAGCCGCCCCAGCGGTCGGTGCGCCGGTTGGTGGGGGCCGCGATGAACTCGTTGATCAAGTAGCCCTCGGAGCCCATGACTTCGACGCCGTCGTAGCCCGCGAGCTTCGCAAGCTCGGCGGCGCGCACGAAGTCCTCGATGGTCTGCTCGACCTCGTCGTCGGTGAGCGCACGGGGCACGAAGGGGCTGATCGGCGCCTGGAGCGCGCTCGGCGCGACCAGCTTGTCGTGGTAGGCATACCGCCCGAAGTGGAGGATCTGCATCGCGATCTTCCCGCCCTCGGCGTGCACGGCCGCGGTGATGGCCGCGTGCTCCTGCGCCTCCGCCTCGGTGGTCAGCTTGGCCCCGCCGTCCCAGGGCCGGCCGAGCTCGTTCGGGGCAATGCCGCCGGTGACGATGAGGCCGACGCCGCCGCGCGCACGGGCCGCGTAGAACTCCGCCATGCGCTCGAAACCGTTCGGGGCCTCTTCCAGGCCCACGTGCATCGAGCCCATCAGGACCCGGTTGGGCAGGGTGGTAAAGCCCAGGTCGAGCGGTTTCAGCAGGTTCGGGTAGCGGGACATGCGGGCCCTCCGTACGCGGTGTGTCGTCAGCACAGTTCTAGAGGACGCCCGACCGTTGTGCAACTAGTTGCATAAAGACGTGGCGGGGACCACTGCGGCACGCCGCCTGAGCGCTGCGTCCGAATCCCGCCAGCCGGACCGCTCCGCACCCCGCAGACTTGTCCCTGTCACCGGGGGACACGGGGCACACGGAGAACAGCCGCGAACAGCCACCCGGGGCAGAGAAGGGAGCATCCGATGTCCAAGGCCACCGCCAAGGCCCTCTACACGACCATCGACAGCCCACTGGGCGAGCTGCTGCTGGTCGGCGAGGCGTCGGCCACCGCGAAGGGCGGCACCGCGCTGGCCTCGCTGTCCATGCCGGGGCAGAAGGGCGGCGCCGTCGTCCAGGACGACTGGGTGCGCGACGACGAGGCCTTCGCGGAGATCGCCGGGCAGCTGCGCGCGTACTTCGAGGGGAGCCTGACGCGGTTCGACATCGAGTACGTGAGCGGCGTCGGCACCGACTTCCAGCGGCGGGTCTGGCACGCCATCGACACCCTCCCGTACGGCACGACCACGACGTACGGGAAGCTCGCCGAACGGATGGGACTCTCGCGTGCCGCCGTTCGCGCGCTCGGCACGGCCATCGGGCGCAATCCGCTGCTCGTGGTGCGCCCCTGCCATCGAGTCATCGGCGCCGACGGCTCGCTGACCGGCTACGCGGGCGGTCTGGAGCGCAAGCAGCGGCTCCTGGACCTGGAGTCCGAGTCGGCGTAAAGGCCCTTCAGGTCAGCGCCCGCCCCGGTGACCGAGCCGTACCGACAGATCGTCCGCGCCCTTGGCCGCGAGCCCCGCCAGTTCGCGCTCGCGGTCCTCGCTCCAGCGGATCATCGGTACGGAGATGGAGAGCGCCGCGACGACCCGTCCCGCGCTGTCGCGGACCGGGGCGGCCACGCAGCTCACGTCCGGGTTGGACTCGCGGTGTTCGGCCGCGATGCCGCGCTCGCGGATCTCGGCGAGCGCGGCGAGCAGCGCCCGAGGCTCCGTGATGCTGTTCGGGGTCATCGCCGTCAGCTCGCGGCCCGCCACGCGTGCCTCCAGCTCGGCCGGCGGCAGTGAGGCGAGCAGCATCTTGCCGACGGATGTGCAGTGGGCGGGGAGCTTGCGGCCCGCGGCGGAGACCATGCGGACGGCGTGCGTGGAGTCCACCTTGGCGATGTAGATGACGTCGGTGTCCTCCAGGACCGCCACATGCACCGTCTCGTCGCAGGTCTCGGCGACCTCGCGCGCCACCTGCTGGCCCTCGGCGGCCAGGTCGAGCTGTTCGGCGTACCGGCTGCCGAGCTGATAGGCGCGTACGCCGAGGCGGTAGCGGCCCGTCTGGTCCGGGATCTGGACAAGGTAGGAGCGGGCCGCAAGGGTGGTGAGCAGTTCGTGCACGGTGGTGCGGGGCAGCTGGAGCCTGCGGGTCACCTCGGGGGCGGACAGGGTCCCGTCGCCCTCGAGGAACAGCTCGAGTATGTCCAGCGCCCTGGTCACCGCTGGCACCAGTCGTCCCATGGTCGGCCTCCCACCCCGTGGTCCGAAGTCGCGTCCGAAACTTCGGTCAATGATCGATATGACGAACACAGGCTAGTCACAGCCACGTTCGGCGCGCAATGGCCCGGCGGTCCCCCGAGGGTCAAGACCTTTTCGTACGACCCATTGACACCCCACCGGCTGCGTGAATACCGTCACGCCAACATTTCGAACGTGTGACGAAATACCGAACAACCAAGGGGCAACTGCCTTGCGTATTACGGGAATCAGCACGCACGTGGTGGGGACGCCCTGGCGCAATCTCACCTACGTCCAGGTCCACACCGACGAGGGGCTCACCGGCGTCGGCGAGACCCGCATGCTCGGTCGTACCGACGCCCTGCTCGGCTATCTCGGCGAGGCGGCGGCCAACCACATCGTGGGGTCCGACCCGTTCGCCGTCGAGGATCTCGTGCGGCGCATGAAGTACGGCGACTACGGCCGGGCCGGCGAGATCGTGATGTCGGGCATCGCCTGTGTGGAGATGGCCTGTTGGGACATCAAGGGCAAGGCGCTCGGCGTGCCGGTCTGGCAGCTGCTCGGCGGGAAGGTCACCGACAAGGTCAAGGCGTACGCCAACGGCTGGTACACCACCGAGCGCACCCCGGAGGCGTACCACAAGGCCGCCGGCGCGGTGGTCGAGCGGGGCTACCGCGCCCTGAAGATCGACCCGTTCGGCACCGGGCACTTCGAGCTGGATCAGGCGGGCACGTCGTACGCGGTGTCGCTGATCGAGGCGGTCCGGGACGCGATCGGTCCCGACGCCGAGCTGATGCTGGAGATGCACGGCCGGTTCAGCCCGTCCACGGCGGTGCGGCTTGCAAAGGAACTCGCGCCGTTCCGGCCCGCCTGGCTGGAGGAGCCGGTGCCGCCGGAGAACCTCAAGGCCCTGGAGAAGGTCGCCGCCAAGGTGGACATGCCGATCGCCACCGGCGAGCGGATCCACGACCGGATCGAGTTCCGGGAGCTCTTCGAGTCGCAGGCCGCCGACATCATCCAGCCGGACGTCGGCCACATCGGCGGCATCCTGGAGACCCGCAAGCTGGCGGCGACCGCCGAGACGCACTACACGCTGGTCGCCCCGCACAATGTCGGCGGCTCGGTGCTCACCGCGGCCTCGCTCCAAGTCGCCGCCTGCACACCGAACTTCAAGATCCTTGAGCACTTCAACGACTTCGCGGACGCGGAGATCAAGAAGGTGGTCAAGGGAGCGCCCCAGGTGGTCGACGGCTACTTCGAGGTGTCCCACGAGCCGGGACTCGGCGTCGAGCTGGACACCGACGCGGCGGCCGAGTTCCCGCAGCAGCAGGCCCGGTTCGACCTGTGGGCCGATGGCTGGGAGAAGCGGGATCCCAAGGGGGCGGGGAAGCCCAAGGGGGCGGGGAAGTGAGCTCCGGCTCCTCGCGCGCGATCGTCATCGACAAGCCGGGCTCGCACCGGCTCGTGGTGGGGGCGACGCCCGAGCCCGGCCCGGGCGAGGTCCTGGTGCGGGTGGCCGCCGCCGGGATCTGCATGAGCGACCGTGAGGTCTACGACGGGCATCGGGACGCCGCGTACGTGCGCTACCCCGTGACCCCCGGGCACGAGTGGTCCGGCGCCGTCGAGGCCGCGGGCGCGGGCGTCGACCCGGCGCTCGTCGGGCGGAAGGTCGTCGCCGAGGGCTTCCGGGCCTGCGGGACGTGCGAGCGGTGCCGGTGCGGCGAGACGAGCCTGTGCACCGGCGGCTACGCGGAGACGGGCTTCACCGAGCCCGGCGCCTTCGCCGACCACGTGGCCGTCCCCGCCCGGCTGGTCCACCCGCTGCACGACGACGCGGACCTCAGCGCCGCCGCCCTGCTCGAACCCGCTGCGGTGATCGCCGGTGCGGTGCGGGCGGGGCGGCCGCGGCCCGGTGAGCGGATCGCGGTGGTCGGCGCGGGCACCCTCGGGCTGCTCGCGGTGCAGCTGCTCGCCGCATCCTCGCCCGCGGAGCTGACGGTGATCGACCCGCGGTCCGAACGCGGCGCGCAGGCCCTTGAGTTCGGCGCGAGCGAGAGCCTGACACCCGCCGACGCGGAGGGCCACCACGGCCGCTACGACCTGGTCCTGGAGACCGCGGGCGCGCCGACCACGGCGGCCTCCTCCTGTCTGCTCGCGCGCCGGGGCGGCCGGGTGGTGCTCACCGGCATGTTCACGCCCGGCGCCACCGGCATCGACCCGGTGCACCTGTCGCTGAGCCAGCTGGAGGTGCGCAGCGTCTTCGGCGCGCCGTCCGCCGCCTGGTCGGACGCGGTACGGGCGTTCCGGCTCGGGCCGCTCGACCCGGCCCCGCTGATCACCCACGAATTCCCGCTGGAGCAGTTCGGCGAGGCCGTCGCGCTGGTCGGCGGCGGTGACCCGAAGACCGGGAAGGTGCTGCTCCGGCCCTGATCCGCGCCCCCTGATCCGTACGGCGGTGCGCGGCGCCCCCGACGGCCCCCGCGCCGCCGTACACCCATCGACCCGACCAACGTACGAAATATCGAACACTGCATATGGGAGTCCCGTGACCAGCCCGTCAGCACCTCGTCGCCCCGGCGCCGACGCCCTCGCCCGCATCGGACACACCGTGCCCGCACTCGACCCGGCGGACGCATCGCCGCACAGCTTCCCCGACGGCGGTACCTGGCGCACCGAGATCCCCTCCGTGGAGGGCCCCGAGGCGCTCGCCGTGGTGCTCAAGGAGAGCTCGCGGCTCGATGTGCCGATCCACCGGATCAGCCAGGGCAGCGGCGTCTGGATGCTCACCGACGACGAGATCACCGAGATGGTGGAGGCCTGCGCGGAACGGGACATCGAGCTCTGCCTGTTCACCGGGCCGCGCGGCACCTGGGACATCGGCGCCGCAACGCGCACCGACTCCGGTGGCGCGGGACTGCGCTCGCGCGGCCATGACGCGCTCGCCGGATGCGTCGAAGACGCCGTGCGCGCAACGGAGTTGGGGGTGCGCTGCCTGCTCGTCGCCGACGAGGGCGTGCTGTGGACCCTGCACCGGCTGCGCACCGCCGGGGCACTGCCCGCCGACACCACGTTCAAGGTGTCGGCCCTCATCGGACCGGTCAACCCGGCCTCGTACGCGGTCTTCGAGCAGCTCGGCGCCGACTCGCTCAACATCCCGTCCGATCTCGCGCTCGACCACCTCACGGAGATCCGCCGGGTCAGCCGCGCCCCGATGGACCTGTACGTCGAGGCGCCGGACGACCTCGGCGGCTACGTGCGGATGTACGAGGCGGCCGAGCTGATCCGGCGCGGCGCCCCGCTCTACCTCAAGTTCGGCCTCAGCAGGTCGCCCGGTATCTACCCCTACGGCGCCCAGCTGCGCGACCACACCCTGGCCACCGCCCGCGAGCGCGTCCGGCGCGGACGGCTCGTCCTCGATCTGCTCGCCCGGCACGGCGCGGACGGCGGAATGTCGCCGCTCGGCGCACGTCTGCCCGGCGAGCTCCAGCGCTTCCCCGTCCCGGAAGGGGACTGAACCATGAGTACCCGCATCACCAGAAAAGCACGTCTCACCGCCGCCGTGGCCACCGCCGTGCTGCTCGGCTCGCTGACCGCCTGCGGTCAGGAGGCCAAGGGCGGCAGCCGCTACCAGCCGGACGAGGGCAAGGGCAGCACCATCGGCCTCGCGATGCCGACCAAGGCCTCCGAGCGGTGGATCGCCGACGGCAACAACATGGCCAAGCAGTTCAAGAAGGCCGGGTACAAGACCGATCTGCAGTACGGCGACAACAAGGTCGAGAACCAGATCGCCCAGCTGGAGAACATGATCACCAAGGGGCGCAGCCTCCTCGTGGTGGCCGCCATCGACGGCTCCGCGCTCAGCGAGGTCCTCCAGCGCGCGCACGACGCGGGCATCCCCGTGATCTCGTACGACCGCCTCATCCTCGGCACGGACAACGTCGATTACTACGCGTCGTTCGACAACGAGCGCGTCGGCCGCCTTCAAGCCCAGTACCTCGTCAAGAAGCTGGAGCTCGGCAAGCCCGAGAAGGGCGGCGACCCGAAGAACATCGAGCTGTTCGCGGGTTCGGCGAACGACAACAACACGAAGTACTTCTGGAACGGCGCCATGAAGGTGCTCCAGCCGTACTTCAAGAGCGGCCAGCTGACGGTCCGCAGCAAGCAGACGAGGATGAACCAGGCCACCACTCTGGACTGGGACGGCGGCACCGCGCAGAAGCGCATGGACGACCTGATCAGCAAGAACTACGGCACCGAGAAGGTCGACGCGGTCCTCTCGCCTTACGACGGGATCTCGCTCGGCATCATCTCCGCCCTCAAGAGCGCGGGTTACGGATCCAAGAGCGAGCCACTGCCGGTGATCACCGGGCAGGACGCGGAGCTCGCGTCGGTGAAGTCCATCATCCGCGGCGAGCAGACGCAGACAGTGTTCAAGGACACCCGCAAGCTGGCCGCGCAGGCGGTGGCCATGGGTGACGCGGTCCTGAACGACAGGAAACCCAAGGTCAACAACACCAAGGACTACAACAACGGCAAGAAGACCGTGCCGTCCTTCCTCCTCGACCCGGTCAGCGTCGACAAGTCCAACACCCAACTCCTTGTCGACGAGGGTTACTTCAAGGCTGGGCAGCTCAAGTGAGCGGGCCCGTACTGGAGATGCGCGGGATCACCAAGACGTTCCCCGGCGTCAAGGCGCTCTCCGATGTGAATCTGACCGTGGGTGCCGGGGAGATCCACGCGATCTGCGGCGAGAACGGCGCGGGCAAGTCGACGCTGATGAAGGTCCTCAGCGGCGTTCACGAGCACGGCAGTTACGACGGCGAGATCCACTTCGAGGGCGAGCGCATGGCCTTCAAGGACATCCGTGCCAGCGAGAAGCACGGCATCGTGATCATCCATCAGGAGCTGGCGCTCGTCCCGTATCTGTCCATCGCCGAGAACATCTTCCTCGGCAACGAACAGAGCAGCCGGGGCTTCATCGACTGGAACGACACGCTGCGCAGGGCGAGCGCGCTGCTCAAGCGGGTCGGCCTGAGCGAGAAGCCGCAGACACCGGTGGCCGACATCGGCGTGGGCAAGCAGCAGTTGGTGGAGATCGCCAAGGCCCTGTCGAAGGAGGTGAAGCTGCTCATCCTGGACGAGCCGACGGCCGCGCTCAACGACGAGGACAGCGCCAAGCTCCTCGACCTCATCCTGGAGCTGCGCGAGCAGGGCATCGCCTGCATCATCATCTCGCACAAGCTGAACGAGATCCGGGCCATCACCGACTCGGTGACGATCCTGCGCGACGGCCAGACCATCGAGACCCTGAGGGTCCGTGAGACCCCGTCGTCCGCACCGCAGGTGGCCGAGGACCGCATCATCCGCGGCATGGTCGGCCGCGACCTCGACCACCGCTTCCCCGACCGCACGCCCTATGAGGGCGAGGACGCGGGATCCCTCTCGCTGGCCGTGCGGGGCTGGACGGTGCGGCATCCGGTCGACCACCAGCGCAAGGTCGTCGACGACGTGTCGCTGACCGTGCGGCGCGGCGAGATCGTCGGCATCGCGGGCCTGATGGGCGCGGGCCGCACGGAGCTCGCGATGTCCGTCTTCGGGCGTTCCTACGGTCAGTACGTCGCCGGCACGGTGGCCGTCGGCGGGCGCGAGGTCATGACGAAGACCGTGCCCGCCGCGGTCGACGCCGGGATCGCGTACGTCACCGAGGACCGCAAGCAGTACGGCCTGAACCTCATCGACAACATCAACCGAAACATCTCCCTTGCCTCGCTGCCGGGCATGCGGCGCCGGGACGGCTTCGTCGACGAGCACCAGGAGCGCTCCGTCGCCGAGCGCTACCGCAAGTCGATGAACATCAAGGCCCCCACCGTCTTCGAGCAGGTGGGCCGGCTCTCCGGCGGCAATCAGCAGAAGGTCGTCCTGAGCAAGTGGATCCACGCCGATCCCGAGATCCTCATCCTCGACGAGCCGACGCGCGGCATCGACGTCGGTGCCAAGTACGAGATCTACACCGTCATCGACAAGCTGGCGGCCTCGGGCAAGGCGGTGCTCTTCATCTCCTCCGAACTGCCCGAGCTGCTCGGGATGTGCGACCGGATCTACACGATGGCCGAGGGCCGGCTGACCGGTGAGGTCGACCGCGCGGACGCCACCCAGGAACTCCTGATGCGCCACATGACCAAGAACAGAAGCTGAGGCATCCGCCATGACCACCACGACCACGCCACCACGTGACACCTCGTCCACGCCGCCCGCCAAGGAGTCCGCGCGTGATCTGCTGCTGCAGAGCGTGCGCTCCAACATGCGCCAGTACGGCATGCTCGTCGCCCTGGCCTTCATCGTCATCCTGTTCCAGATCTGGACCGACGGCACGCTGCTCCTGCCGAACAACGTCTCCAACCTGATCCAGCAGAACGGCTACATCCTCATCCTGGCCATCGGCATGATGATCGTCATCATCGCCGGCCACATCGACCTGTCCGTCGGCTCCCTTGTCGCCTTCGTCGGCGCCATGTCGGCGGTGATGATGGTCAAACACGACATGCCCTGGGTGCTCGCACTCGTCCTGTCGCTCCTCATCGGCGCGGTCGCGGGCGCGTGGCAGGGCTTCTTCATCGCCTACGTCGGCATCCCGTCGTTCATCGTGACGCTGGCCGGCATGCTGCTCTTCCGCGGTCTCACGCAGATCGTCCTGGAGGGCCAGTCGCTCTCGCCGTTCCCCGAGGGCTTCCAGAACATCGCCAAGGGCTTCATCCCCGAGATGGGCCCGTACACGCAGTACCACAACCCGACGCTGCTGCTCGGTGCCGTGACGGTCGCGTTCCTGCTCTTCCGCGAGTGGCGCAGCCGCAAGCAGCAGCTGGCGTACGACCTCGACGTGACGCCGACGGGTCTGTGGGTGGCCAAGCTGGTGGCCATGACCGCCGCCGTCGTCGCCTTCACGCTGACCCTCGCGAGCTTCCACGGCGTTCCCGTCGTCCTGCTCATCATGTGCGGCCTGCTCATCTCCCTCGGCTATGTGATGCGCAACGCGGTCGTGGGACGCCACGTGTACGCGCTCGGCGGCAACAAGGCCGCGGCGAAGCTGTCCGGCGTCAAGGACAAGCGCGTCACCTTCCTGATCTTCGTCAACATGGGTGTGCTCGCCGCGCTCGCGGGCTGTGTGTACGCGGCGCGCCTGAACGCGGGCACTCCGCAGGCGGGCCTGAACTTCGAACTCGAGGCGATCGCGGCCTCGTTCATCGGCGGCGCGTCGATGAGCGGTGGCGTCGGCACGGTGATGGGCGCCGTGATCGGCGGCCTGGTACTCGGCGTCCTCAACAACGGCATGTCCCTGGTCAACATCGGCACCGACTACCAGCAGGTCATCAAGGGCCTGGTGCTGCTTGCCGCGGTCGGGTTCGACGTCTGGAACAAGCGCAAGGTCGGGCGCTGAGCGCCCGCTGGAGGCAGAGAGAAACCTGCGGGCCGCCCTTGGCCGGCCGCGCAGTTCCCCGCGCCCCTTCGGGGCCCGAGACATTGGAGCCGCACATGGAAACAAGCAGACGCACTGTCCTCGCCGCGGCCGCTGCCGCGGGACTCACCGTGGCAGCGACCAGCACCTCGCAGGCGGCCGCGCACGGCAGCAGGACACCCACCAAGGAGCTGTTCGGGAAGCTCACCGACGGCACCAAGGTGTACCGCTGGACGCTGGCAAACGGTGGCACCCGCATGAAGGTGCTTTCGTACGGCGGCATCGTCCAGTCCCTCGAACTCCCCGACCGGCACGGCCGGTACACCAACGTGTCGCTCGGCTTCGACAACCTGGACGACTACCTCACCGCCACCACCTTCTTCGGCGCCCTCATCGGCCGCTATGGCAATCGCATCGCCAAGGGCCGCTTCACCCTGGACGGCAAGACCCACCAGCTCTCCGTGAACGACGGCGAGAACAGCCTGCACGGCGGGGCCAAGGGCTTCAATACGCGAGTGTGGGACGTGGAGCCGTTCACCGACTCCACGGGCGTCGGCCTGGTCCTGCGGTATGTGAGCGTCGACGGCGAGATGGGCTATCCCGGCACGCTGCGGGTGAAGGTGACGTACACCCTCACCGCGCGCGGCGACTGGCGCATCGACTACGCGGCGACCACGGACAAGGCCACCGTGGTGAACCTGACGAATCACACGTACTACAACCTCGCGGGCGAGGGCAGCGGCGGCATCTACGACCACGAACTGACCCTGGCCGCCGGCCGGTTCACGCCCACCGACTCCGGTCTGATCCCGACGGGCGAGCTGGCGAAGGTGGCGGGCACGCCCTTCGACTTCCGGCGCGCGAAGACGGTCGGCAAGGACATCCGGACCTCGCACGAGCAGCTCGTCACCGCCCAGGGCTTCGACCACAACTGGGTCCTGGACAAGGGCAGCACCGGCCGCCCCGAGCACTTCGCGACACTGCGGGACCCGGAGTCGGGGCGCTCCATGCGGATCGCCACCACGGAGCCGGGCGTGCAGTTCTACTCCGGCAACTTCCTGGACGGCACCCTGACCGGGCCTTCGGGACGCATCTACCGGCAGGGCGACGGCCTCTGCCTGGAAACCCAGCACTTCCCCGACTCCCCCAACCAGCCGTCCTTCCCGTCGACGGTGCTGCGGCCCGGTGAGACCTACCGGTCGAGCACGGTGCACACCTTCTCGGCGCGCTGAGCCGCGCCGTGGCCCCGAGAGGACACACCTTGCGCCCCAGAATCCTGATCCCGCTGCTTGCCCTGATGGCCGGTCTGCTCGCCGCCCCCGGCGCCGCCGCGCACCCGGGTCCGGCCCCCGCGAAGGCGGAGGAGAAGTACGCGGGATATCTCTTCAGTTACTTCACCGGCGAGGGCACCGCGGACGGCGAGCAGATCCGCATGGCACTCAGCCGCGGCAACGACCCCACCCACTACCGGGAGTTGAACGGCGGGAAGCCCGTGCTCACGTCGGAGCTCGGCACCAAGGGGCTGCGCGACCCGTTCATCATCCGCTCCCCGAAGGGCGACAAGTTCTATCAGATCGCCACCGATCTGCGGATGTACGGTGGCAGCGGCGGCAGTTGGGACCAGGTGCAGCGCACCGGCAGCAAGTCGATCATGGTGTGGGAGTCCACCGACCTGGTCCACTGGACCGACCAGCGCCTGGTGAAGGTCGCCCCGGACACGGCGGGCAACACCTGGGCCCCGGAGGCGTATTACGACGACGAGCTCGACGCCTACGTCGTCTTCTGGGCGTCCAAGATCTACGCCGCCGACGACCCTGACCACACCGGATCGACGTACAACAAAATGCTGTACGCGACGACGCAGGACTTCCGCACCTTCAGCGAGCCCAAGGTGTGGAACGACCCCGGCTACTCGGTGATCGACTCCACGGTGGTCAAGGACGGCGGCGACTACTACCGCTTCACCAAGGACGAGCGGGATCCCGCGTCCGGCACCCCCTGCTCGAAGTTCATCACCGCGGAGAAGTCGGCGTCCCTCACGGACACGTCGTACGACTTCGTGGCCGACTGCATCGGGAAGGAGGCGGTCGAACGGGGCGAGGGGCCCGCGGTGTTCAAGTCCAACACCAGGGACAAGTGGTACATGCTCATCGACGAGTTCGGCGGCCGCGGCTATGTCCTGTTCGAGACGTCCGACCTGGCATCGGGCACGTGGACGGAGACGAAGAACGCCGAGCTGCCGGCCGGCGCTCGGCACGGCACGGTGCTACCCGTGACGCAGGCCGAGTACGACCGGCTGCTCGACGCGGACGCCTCCTTGTAGCAGACGCCTACTTGTAGCTGATGTCCCCGGCGGTGAACCTGCAGTACTTGCCGTCGGGACCCGAGCCCGTCTTGTGCGGCTCGGCGCCCGTGTTGTTGCCGGTGAAGCGGTCGCAGGTGGCGATCTCAGGAGCGCACCAGCTTCCCGAAGTCGGACACTGGAACTTCGTGATGACCAGCTTGCCCGCGCCATTGAACTGGAAGACCCCCGCGGTCGACATCATGGAGGTGGTGACGAGGGCGGCGGCGGTCACGCCCAGCGCGGCGATGCCGCCGACGACGGCGGCGACGATCAATTCGGGGCCACATGGGGCAGGTTCACGGAGCCGGTGCCGTGTGCCTCCGCGCTGCCGTCCACCGTCCGCACCCGGAAGGCGCGGGCCGTCCCCTCCACGGTGACGCGCAGCCCGGCGCCGTCCCGTGCCGCGCGGAAGACGGCAGCGGGCCTGCCCTCCGGGTCGGGGACGGTGATCTCAGTACCGTCCTCCGTGTCCGGGGTGACCAGGAGGGTGAGGTCCTGGAGCCAGTCACCGTCGGGGCGCCGGTCGTCGGCGCCCAGCGGGAGCAGCGCGCCGGGCCGCACGTACAGCGGGAGGCTGTCGAAGCCGTGCCGCTCGCGCCGCCATGCGGGACCCCGGACGCTCTCGCCGGTCAGCAGGTGGGTCCAGGTGCCTTCGGGTACGTAGAACTCGACGTCTCCCTCCGTGGTGAAGACGGGGGCGACCAGGAGGTCGGGGCCGAGCATGTACTGCCGGTCCAGGGTGCGGCAGGCCGGGTCGCCCGGGAACTCCAGGAGCATGGGCCGCATGACGGGGACGCCCGTGCGGTGGGCCTCGACGGCGGCCGCGTACAGATACGGCATGAGGCGGTGCTTGAGCAGTGTGAACTGCCTTGCCACGGCGACCGCTTCGTCGCCGAACGCCCACGGCACCCGGTAGGAGACATTGCCGTGCAGGCGGCTGTGCGAGGAGAGCAGGCCGAAGGCGAGCCAGCGTTTGAAGACCGCCGGGTCGGGGGTGCCCTCGAAGCCGCCGATGTCGTGGCTCCAGAAACCGAAGCCGGAGAGCGAGAGGGAGAGGCCGCCGCGCAGCGACTCGGCCATGGCACCGAGCGAGGCGAAGCAGTCGCCGCCCCAGTGCACGGGGAACTGCTGGCCGCCGACGGTCGCGGACCGGGCGAAGAGGACCGCCTGGCCCGTCCCCCGCTCCTTTTCCAGGAGTTCGAAGACCGTGCTGTTGTAGAGCTGCGTGTAGTAGTTGTGCATGCGCTCGGGGTCCGAGCCGTCGTGCCAGACGACGTCGGTGGGGACGCGTTCGCCGAAGTCGGTCTTGAAGCAGTCGACGCCCTGGTCGAGCAGGGTGCGAAGGCGGTCCGCGTACCACGCGCGGGCGGCCGGGTTGGTGAAGTCCACCAGCGCCATGCCGGGCTGCCACAGGTCCCACTGCCAGATGTCGCCGTTCGGGCGGCGCACGAGATACCCATCGGCGACCGCCTCGGCGAAGAGCTCCGACTTCTGCGCGATGTACGGGTTGATCCACATGCTGACCTTGAGCCCACGCTCGCGGAGCCTGCGCAGCATGCCCTCCGGGTCGGGGAAGACCTCCGGGTCCCAGCGGAAGTCCGTCCACTGGTATTCGCGCATCCAGAAGCAGTCGAAGTGGAAGACGCTCAGCGGGATGTCGCGCTCGGCCATGCCGTCGACGAAGGCGGTGACGGTCTCCTCGTTGTAAGGCGTGCAGAAGGAGGTCGTCAGCCACAGGCCGAACGACCAGGCGGGCGGCAGCGCGGGGCGGCCGGTCAGGGCGGTGTAGCGGCGCAGCACGTCCTTGGGGGTGGGCCCGGCGACGACGTAGTACTCGATCGACTGGTCCTCGACGCTGAACTGCACCTGGCCGACCGACTCGGAGCCGATCTCGTAGGAGACCTTGCCGGGGTGGTTGACGAAGACGCCGTAGCCGCGTGAGGAGAGGTGGAAGGGGATGTTCTTGTAGGCCTGCTCACTGCTGGTGCCGCCGTCTGCCTGCCAGATGTCGATGCTCTGGCCGTTTCTGACATACGGCGTGAAGCGCTCGCCCAGGCCGTATACGTACTCGCCGACGCCCAGGGCGAGTTGGCCGATCATGTGGTGGGTGCCGTCGGGTGCGGTGGCGAAGGCGGTGCCTCTGCCCTCCACGGCGGTCAGCCGTTGCCCATCGGCGTCGCGGAAGTCGAGGTTCCAGGGCTTGGCCGCGTCAAGGCGCACGGTGAGCGGACCGCTGGTGAGTTCGGTGACGGTGCCTTGCCGCTTGACGAATCCCGCGCCGTCGGCGGTGTCGAGGCCGAACTCCGGTCCGTGCTCGGCCTTTCCCGCGTGGTGGGTCGCCCGGACGCCGATCACACCTTCGGCGGGCGAGAAGCATTCGACGGTG
Source organism: Streptomyces sp. NPDC086554 (assembly GCF_040686095.1). NCBI lineage: Bacteria > Bacillati > Actinomycetota > Actinomycetes > Kitasatosporales > Streptomycetaceae > Streptomyces > Streptomyces sp. NPDC086554. Next base: position 300,528 of record NZ_JBFBJK010000003.1, on the reverse strand, counting down.
ATGAGCGGCGTGTTGAGGGTGTCGCCACGCTCGCGGACCTTCTGGACGGCGGCGTACGCCGTGAACCGTCCGTCGCCGGCTCGCACGTCCCGCACTTCTCGCGCGTACGAGGCGCTCACCCCCTCGCGCATCAGCCAGCAGCCGTCGGTGAACTTCATACGGTGTCCCTCCGCGAGGCGGTGGCGGTGGCGGCGGTGAAGGCGATCCGCGCGAGCCGCAGCGGACCGCGCAGCCGCACCCGCAGGTCGCGCACTCCCGATGCGGTGAACGCGGAGGCGTGCAGGGCGTAGTCGTACACACCGCCGGTCTGCGGGACGGTGACGGTGGTGGCGGTGCTGCCCGAGATGAGGTCGACGGCGCCCGCGCCCGCCGCCTCGACGGACACGGCCGAGACGCCGTCACCGAAGTCGCAGTCACGGAAAATCAGTTCACCGATCGCGTCGTCCACCGCGCGCACGGCATCACCGCTGCTCCTCGCGCGATCAACGATCTCGGTGCCGCCTTGTTCGTCGTAGCCGGTGGCCGCCAGGCCGGCCTCCCGCACCGGCCTGGCGGCGATCGGGGTGCCGTCGATCTCGACGGCGGTGGTGAGCCGGATGTCCCCGCTGGAGGCTCCGGCGAGCATCTCGTACGTGCCGGGCGCCACCGCCCAGCGGTCGTGCCGCACATCCCAGAACCCCAGCTCGGACACGGGCAGTTGGAATTCCAGGCCGCGCGTCGCCCCGGCCGCGAGATGGATGCGGCGATGCGCGGCGAGCTGCCGGTGCGGCAGAGCGAGGCTCGCTTCCCCGGGGCCGCGGGTATAGAGCTGCACCACCTCGTCGGCGGCGACGGACCCGGTGTTGGTGACGGTGAACGCGACGCGGAGCAGTTCCCCTTCGCGCGCGGCCGCCAGGTCCTCGTATACGAAGGAGGAGTAGCCGATGCCGTGCCCGAACGGATAGAGCGGGGTGCCGTCGAAGTACAGATAGGTCTGCCGGGAGCCGATCACGTCGTAGTCGAGCAGGTCAGGCAGGTCGGTGTCGGCGGCGTACCAGGTCTGCGGGAGGCGTCCGGCCGGGGAGACGTCGCCGGCCAGGACCCGGGCGAGCGCGGTGCCCGCGGCCTGTCCGCCGTGGGCGGTCCACAGCAGCGCGGGGAGCGCGGCATCGGCGTCGGTGACCGCGTAGGGGTACGAGGAGACGAGGGCGAGGGCGGTGCGCGGGTTGGCGGCGTGGGCCGCGCGCCACAGCCGCTCCTGGTGGGGCGGCAGGGCGAGCGTCGTGCGGTCCTCGGTCTCGCGGCCGTTGATGTGGGGGTCGTTCCCGGCGACGACGAGCACGGCGTCGGCCTGGGCGGCGGCGCGGGCGACCGCGTCATCGCCGCGCTCCAGGACGTCGACCGTGAAGACTTCCGGCTCATCGGCAACCTTCACGCCGTCGGCGGCGACAGAGACGTATCCACCCGTCCCCGCGTGCTCGATGAGGTACCCGTCACCGTGGCCGACCAGCACGAACGTCTCCTGTACGACCCAACCTGCCGGCTGGTCCGCGGACGCCCGCACGAAGCCGTCGTCGGCGACCGAGAGGTAGCGGCCGTCGGAGGCGCGCAGCGTCCATCTGCCGCCGCCCCAGTCGACGAGCGCGAACTCGGTCGGTTCGGGGCCGCAGGTCAGCGGGGCCAGATCGGTGCGCCCGGAGATCAGGGCCGGGTCCAGGACACCTTCGGTTACGGGGATTTGCTCGTCCCCTTCACCCTCTGGCACCTGGAGCCAGCCCCCCGCGCTCTTCAGGCGCACCCGGTCCACGCCCTCGACGAAGGTGACGCGGTCGGCTCCGAATCGCTCGCGCAGCCCGTCGAGGGGTGTGCTGCGGTGGATGAGGGTGCCGCTGTACCAGTCGGTCTTGCATGCGTCGGCGAGGAGTCCGACGACCGCGATCCGGGTGCCTTCGGGCAGCGGGAGCAGTCCGTCGTTCTTCAGGAGGACCACGGCCTGCTCGGCGGCTTCCTGGGCCAGCGTGCGGTGTCCTGGGGTGTCGAAGGCGTGCGAGGCCGGGTCCGCGTACGGGCCCTGGCCGGGGTCGAACTCGCCGAGCCGGAAGCGGACGGACAGCTGACGGCGTGCTGCCGTGTCGATGTCCGTCTCGGTCAACAGGCCCTGTTTCAGGGCTCGTTGGATGCGTCCGGTGATGACGGACGGGTCGGTGCCGTGGTCGGTGAAGCTGTCCACGCCCGCAATGAGCGCCGCCGCGGTGGCTTCCTCGTGGGAGTCGAAGTACTTCTCGGAGTCGACGAGGTTGCTGGGCGCCCCGGCGTCCGAGCAGACGAGCAGCTCCTGGTCGGTCCAGGTGCGCAAGTGCTCGCGCAGATACGGCGATACGTGGTTGGGGCGGCCGTTGACCAGGTTGTACGCGGGCATCACCCCGGCCACGGCGCCCGCTTCGACGGCGGCGCGGAAGGCCCGCATGTCGTACTCGTGCAGGACGCGCGGGCGCACCGACGCGGACGACGTGTCCCTGTGCGTCTCGTTGTTGTGGGCAAGCCAGTGCTTGAGCACGGGGGCGGTGCGCCAGTGGACCGGGTGGTCGCCGCGCAGGCCGCGGGTGTACGCGACGGCGATGGCGGAGGTGAGGCGGGGGTCCTCCGAGTAGCCCTCTTCGTTGCGGCCCCACAGGGGGTGGCGCAGGAGATTGACCGTCGGGGCCCAGAGGTTGAGGCCGACGCGGTCGTCCCTGGCACGCATGGCGCGCGCCTCGGTGGCGACGGCCTCGCCGACCCTGCGGACGAGGTCGTCGTTCCACGTGGCGCCGAGTCCGACCGCCTGCGGGAAGACGGTGGCGGGTCCCATCCAGGCGACTCCGTGCAGGGCCTCCTGTCCGGTGCGGAACGCGGCGATGCCGAGACGTTCGACGGCGGGCGTGAACTGGTGCAGGAGCGCGATGCGTTCGTCGGTCGTCAGGCGGGACAGCAGGTCGTCCACGCGCCGCTCCATGGGCAGTTGCGGGTCGCGGAAGGGAAGCGGGCTTGCGGTCACGTGCGGATCCCCTTGGCAAGCGGTGGGAGCGATGGAGGTGGCGCGCTCTTCGAAGCGCTTCGATGTTCTGTGTCACTCAAGCCGATGTCAAGGCGGCGGCCACGCGAGACCCGGCGATCTCCCTTGACCTGGCGCCGACTCAGAACTCCCGTATGCAGCACAGCAATTCGGAACCGAGTCTTGTTACGACTCAGAGCTTCACTTAACCTCGCAGCAATATCGAAGCGCTTCGAAAGCCGACCGGCGGTGATCGCCGTGTGTCCGGGCACGCGCCACGAAGGGTTGACGCCATGACGCCGAACTCCCCCTCCACTAGCTCCCGTTCGAGCCGGAGATCATTCCTCGCCTCCTCCGGCCTCGCAGCGCTCGCCGCGGCCGGCGGCGCCCCGCTGCTCACGGCCTGCGGCGGCAGCGGCTCGAAGAACGAGGGCACCACCACGGGGAAGAAGCTCAAGGACCTGCTGCCCGCGTACGCCGCTTCGGACCTCGCCGCGCCTGACATCCCCGCCAAGAACGGCTCGGCCGCGGGTTTCACCAAGGCCCTGCCCGCGGCCGAGCTCAAGGTGTCGGTGCCTCAGAAGCTGGGCCAGGGCGGCGAGTTCACCGTCATGGCGCCAATCTGGGGCAACGTCCCCAAGCAGGGGAATCCTTACTGGACGGCGATGGACGAGGGGGCGGGTGTCCGCGTCAAGTGGCAGAACCAGCAAGGCGACACGTACGGCCAGAAGCTGGGCGCGGTCCTCGCATCCAGCGGTGTGCCGGACGCCGTGGTCGTGCCCGGCTGGGAGCTGACCGGCAAGATACCCAGCGCCATCGCCAACAAGTTCGCCGACCTCGGCCCCTACTTGAGCGGCGACAAGGTCAAGGAGTACCCGAACCTCGCCGCGATCCCGACCGGCGCCTGGCAGCGCTCCATCTTCGGCGGCAGGCTGCGCGGCCTGCCGATGCCCTCCGCCACCACTCCGAACATCGCGCCGTTCTACCGCACCGACCTCTTCAAGAAGGAGGGGCTCGAAGCACCCACGAGCGCCCAGGAGTTCTACGACCTGTGCAAGCAGCTCAACGCCCCGAAGAGCAAGGTGTGGGCGTGCGGCGACATGAGCTGGGCGGCCTGGAACATCTTCGGGGTGCTGCCGGAGAAGCCGTACTACTGGAAGCTCGTCGACGGCAAGCTCGTCAACCGCTACGAGACCAACGAGTACCTGGAAGCCCTTGAGTGGTCGCGCAAGCTCTACTCGGCGGGCTTCGTCCACCCCGACGCAAAGGCCGAGACCGGCAGCATCGGCGACCTGTGCGCGGCGGGCAAGGTCTGGATGTACTGCCACGACCTGTCCGACTGGTACGGCAAGGCGGCCGTGCAGCGCGTGGACGACAAGAAGTTCCGTATGGAGGCGTTCGACTACTTCGCCGCCGACGGCGGCACGCCCACGCTGTACGCGCGTCCGCCGGCCGACATCTGGACGTTCATCAGCGAGAAGGCCGACGAGAAGACGGTCCGCGACATCCTCGCCCTCGCCAACTACACGGCCGCTCCTTACGGTTCGAAGGAGCAGCGCCTTCGCATGTACGGCGTCGAGGGCGTCCACCACACGTTCAAGGACGGCGTCCTCACCAAGAACGGCAAGGGCAACAACGAGGTCTTCTCGACGTACGAGTATCTGGCGTCGCCCGCTCCCTTCGTCGCCTACCCCGATCTGCCGGACGTCACCGAGGGCATGGTCGAGTGGCAGCAGCGCCAGGGAGCGCACACGAAGAAGCCGCTCTTCCACGGCATGATGATCATCGAGCCGACCCGGTACACCGAGCTGAACGCCGAGTTCGAGGACCTGGAGAAGGACATCGTGCGCGGCCGCAAGAAGGTCAGCGACATGCAGCAGGCGGCATCCGACTGGAAGTCGGGCGGCGGCGACAAGCTGCGCGACTGGTACAGGGAGCTGCTCGACGAGACCGGCGACGCGGCGTCCTGACATGGCGCAACTCCCCCTGCGGCACCGGCTGCGCCGCGACCGCGTCCTGCTCCTCATGGTGCTGCCCGCGCTGCTGATCCTGCTCGTCTTCAACTACGTACCGCTGATCGGCAATGTCGTCGCCTTCCAGGACTACGACCCCTACATCGCCGACAACGCGTTCCAGGCGATGACGCAGAGCCCCTGGATCGGCTTCGAGCACTTCCGGCACATGGTCGAGGACCGGCTGTTCTGGCAGGCGGTCAGGAACACCCTCGCGATCTTCGCGATCCAGCTGACGCTGTTCTTTCCGCTGCCGATCGCGCTCGCGCTGTTCATCAACAGCTTCGTGCGGCCCCGTGTGCGGGCGGTCGCCCAGGCGATCCTCTACCTTCCGCACTTCTTCTCGTGGGTCCTGGTCATCACGGTCTTCCAGCAGATGTTCGGCGGGGCGGGCCTGATCGCACAGACTCTGCGGGACCACGGGCACGAGGGCTTCGACCTGATGACCGACCCGGGCCTGTTCAAGTTCCTTGTCACCTTCGAGATGGTCTGGAAGGACGCGGGCTGGGGCGTCATCGTCTTCCTCGCCGCACTGGCAGCGGTCAGCCCGGACCTGTACGAGGCATCGGCGATGGACGGCGCGAACCGCTGGCGGCGCATGTGGCACATCCAACTGCCCGCGCTGCGCCCGGTGGTGGCCCTGCTCCTCGTGCTCCAGGTCGGCAACGCGCTCACGGTCGGCTTCGAGCAGATCCTGCTCCAGCGCACCGCCGTGGGCCCCACCGCCTCCGAGGTCCTCGACACCTACGTGTGGAACACCGGCCTGGACAACGGCAACTTCGGCTACGGCGCCGCCATCGGCATCGTCAAGGGCGTCTTCGGACTCCTGATGGTGCTCGGGGCCAACAAGGCCGCCCATCTCATGGGCGAGCAGGGGGTGTACAAGCGATGAGCCAGGGCCTCCTGAACTTCGGCATCAAGCCCGGAAGCCGCACCGGCCTGCGCCCGGTGTGGGAAGAACCCCCGACCCGGGCCGGCCTCGCCACCAAGGGCGTGACGCTGACCCTGGTCTGCCTCGCGGTCCTCTTCCCGGTGTGGGTGGTGGTCGTCACCAGCCTCTCCTCGGTGAAGACGATCACCGAGACGGGCGGGCTCGTGGTGATCCCCCGGGGCGTCACCTTCGTCCACTACCAGGAGCTGCTCGGCGGCGGCCAGGTGTCGCGGGCAGCGCTGGTCAGCGTGGTCGTCACGGTCGTCGGCACGCTGTTCAGCATGGTGGTGTCCGTCCTGTGCGCGTACGGTCTCTCGCGCCCCGGATCGGTCCTGCACCGCCCGATCCTCCTGGTGATCGTCGCGACGATGTTCTTCGGCGCCGGACTCATCCCCACCTATCTGGTGGTGCAGGGCCTCGGCCTCACGGACACCTATCTGTCGCTGATCCTGCCGAGCGCCCTGAACGTCTTCAACATCCTCGTCCTGCGGGCGTTCTTCATGGGCACGGCACAGGAGCTGATCGAGAGCGCCCGCATCGACGGGGCCGGTGACCTGCGCATCCTGTTGCGGATCGTCATGCCGCTGTCCCGCGCGGTGATCGCGGTCATCACGCTCTTCTACGCGGTGGGCTACTGGAGCGCGTGGTTCAACGCGTCGATCTACCTCAGCGACCCGGACATGATGCCGCTGCAGAACGTCATGCAGCAGCTCGTCATCAAGCAGCAGCGGCCGACGGGCCTGGCCCAGGCGATCAACACGGGCCATCTGTCACCGCTCGCCATCCAGATGGCCGTGATGGTGCTCGCCCTGCTTCCGGTCGCCGTCCTCTCGCCCTTCGTGCAGCGGCATTTCAAGCAGGGCATGCTCACCGGCGCGGTGAAGGGCTGACGATGCCTTCTCTTCACGACGCCACTCGCGGCCGGATCCTGTTCGGCGGCGACTACAACCCCGAGCAGTGGCCCGAGGAGGTCTGGCCCGACGACGTACGCCTGATGCGTGAGGCCTCGGTCAACTCCGTCACGCTCGGCGTCTTCTCCTGGGCGAAGCTCGAACCCCGGCCTGGAGCAAGGGAGTTCGGCTGGCTCGACCGGCTGATGGACCTGATGCACGAGCACGGCATCGGCGTCGTCCTCGCGACTCCGACGTCCGCTCCCCCGCCGTGGCTCGGCCGGCTGCACCCCGAGACGCTGCCCCGTGACGAGAACGGCCAGGTGGAGTGGTGGGGCTCGCGCCAGCACTTCGCGCACTCCAGCGCCACCTACCGACGGCATGCGGCCGCCATCACCGAGGATCTGGCCGCCCGGTACGCGCACCACCCCGCGCTCACGATGTGGCACATCAACAACGAGTACTGCACCTACGACTGGGGCGACGAGGCTGCGGCCGCGTTCCGCCGCTGGCTCCGGGCGAAGTACGCGTCGCTCGACGCGCTCAACTCGGCCTGGGGAAGCGCCTTCTGGGGCCAGAGCTACGACGACTGGGCGGAGATCCTGCCGCCGCGCCGCGCCCACTACTTGAAGAGTCCCACCCAGGTGCTCGACTTCAAGCGCTTCACGTCCGACTCCTGGCTCGAGTGTTTCCTCGCCGAGCGGGACATCGTCGCGGCGCACACGCCGCATGTGCCGGTCACCACCAACTTCATGCCGCTGTGGTCGGGCCAGGACGCGTGGAAGTGGGCCGCGCACGAGGACGTCGTCTCCGTCGACCTCTACCCGGATCCGAGGGATCCGTTCGGTGCCCAACAGGGCGCGCTGGTCCAGGACATGACGCGCTCGCAGGCGGGCGGCGGCCCGTGGATGCTGATGGAGCAGGCTGCGGGACCGGTCAACTGGCGCGGCGTGAACCACCCCAAGCCGCGTGGGCTGGGCCGCCTCTGGACCTGGCAGGCCGTGGCGCGTGGCGCGGACGCCGTCTGCTACTTCCAGTGGCGCCAGTCCCGGCAGGGCGCGGAGAAGTTCCACTCCGGGATGCTGAGCCACGCGGGTGAGCACGGCCGCACCTTCCAGGAGGTCAAAGGTCTTGGCGCCGAACTCGCGGCGATCGGCCCCGAGGTGGCGGGCACGCGCGTCACGGCCGAGGTGGCGGTCCTGCACGACTGGGACTCCTGGTGGGCCGGGCAGCAGGAGGGCCGCCCTTCCGCCCTGGTCGACCACGCGGAGGTCCTTCGCGCCTGGCACCGCGCTTTGTGGGAGGCGAACACGCCGGTCGACTTCGCCCACCCCGAGCACGACCTGACCCCGTACCGCCTGGTCGTCGTCCCGCACCTCTATCTCCTCACCGACGCGGCGATCGACAACCTCATCGCGTACGTACGCGACGGGGGCACCCTCGTCTGCGGCTTCCTCACCGGCGTGGCCGACACGGACGACCGGGTACGGCCCGGCGGCATGGACGCCCGCCTTCGCGCGCTCTTCGGCATCCGCACGGTGCACGAGTGGTGGCCGCTGGAGGCCCAAGAGACCGTGGACTGCGGGGAGTTCACCGGCACGCTCTGGTCGGAGGAGCTGCAGCCCGACGACGACGCGGTGACCGTCACGGCCTACAAGGTCGGCGAGCTCGACGGGCTGCCCGCGGTCCTGCGCCGCGACCGCGCCTGGTACGTGTCCACGCTCCCCGAGCCCGAGGCCCTGCGCGGCCTGCTCGCGCGCGTGGCCGCCGAAGCAGGCGTACGACCTCCGCTCGCAGGCCTCCCCCGCGGAGTGGAGGCCGTACGCCGCGGCGCTCTCCTGTTCCTCCTGCACCACGGCCGCGGCGAGGTGACCGTGCCCGTGCCGGGCAGGCACCTCGATCTGCTGACCGGCAGGACCGTCGAGGGCGCGATCGCCCTCGGCCGCCACGGTGTGGCCGTCCTGCGCCGCACCACCGACGACGACCGCGGGCCCGACCCGGACCCGCGGCAATCCCCCCACCCTGGAGACCACACATGACACGACACCCCCGCCGCACACTGCCCCGCCTGCTCCTCGCCCCCACCCTGCTGGCGGGCGCGGCGCTCGGGCTCGCTTCCGCCCCCGCCCAGGCCGCCGTGTGGAGCACCTGCGACCAGTGGGGCAACACGACCCTCGACGGCTACACCCTCTACAACAACATCTGGGGCTCGGGCGCGGGCAGCCAGTGCGTGTCGGCGGACTCCGGCACCAAGTGGAGCGTGCACGCCGACCACCCCAACACCAGCGGCATCAAGTCCTACCCGAACGCCACGAAGGTGATCGGCAAGCCGGTCGACTCGCTGTCCTCGCTGAAGAGTTCGTACGACGTGAAGGTCCCGTCGGCGGGCGACTACAACTCCTCGTACGACATCTGGGACACGGACCACGACTACGAGATCATGCTCTGGGTCAACTACAACGGGAACGTCGGCCCGCTCGGCACCTCCCAGGGAACCGTCGCCCTCGGCGGTCACACCTGGGAGGTCTACAAAGGGACCAACGGCGCCAACGAGGTCTTCTCGTTCCTGCGCACCTCCGACTCCTCGGCCGGCACCGTCGACATCCTCCCGATCCTCAAGTGGATCAAGAACACCAAGGGCTGGATGGGCAACGAGACCATCGGTGACGTGCAGTTCGGCTACGAGATCAGCGGCTCGGCCGGAGGCCTCGACTTCACCACCAACTCCCTTACGGTGTCGGGCGGCTAGCCGGGCAGCTCATCGCCGACGAGGGCCAGGTTCTGGATGGCGGCGAGGCCGAAGAGGGCGGTCTCGTTGGTGTTGATCCGCAGGTTCTCGTAGCCGGGCTCCAGAACGGCAGGGCCCGTGAGGTCGGTGCGGTCCCAGCTCATGGCCTTCGTATAGCCGTCGCTGTCGTGGAACTTCTGCCAGGCGCGCGCCGCGAGCTTCTCGTCCTTCAACTGGGCGGCGGCGTAAGCGTCCTGGCGGGAGTGCCCCTGGAAGAGCAGCAGGCTGCCAAAGTCCTTGCCGTAGCGCTCCTTCTGCTCGGCCTTGGTGGCGTTGAAGTAGCGGCAGTAGTCCAGCCATGCCTCCTTGAACTTCGGCTGGTCGACGAGGCCGATCAGCTCGGCGCACATCTCGACCAGGCCGAACATCGCGGAGAGGTGGGCGACGTTCACGGCGGGCTCGGCGGCCACGGCGAACTTCCCGGTGTCGAGGTCGTAGAGGCCGCTGCCCTGGACGAAGCCGTTCGGCTGGGCGGCGATGGTCTCCATGGTGGAGCGGAGGCGGGCTTCGGCCTCGGCCGCCTTGGGGCCGCCGCGTTCCCACTCGGTGAGCCAGGCTGCCGCGAGGCCGCTCCAGTCGGTGCCGAAGCCGATGGACAGGGCGTTGCGGTCGGGCTCGTACGGCTCGGTGCGGATCTGCGTTGCCGTGGTCGCCGTCGTCGAGGTCGCCCTGGCGAAGCAGCACGAGCCGCCCGTCGGTGGCGATCTTCACGCCGTTGCGGGTGACGGACTCGACGAGTTGCCCGCCGTCCTTGGCGATGACGGTCTTGATGGTTCCGGTGTCCACGGTGATGGCACGGCCGGTCTCGGTGACCTTGATCTTCTTGTCCGGTGCAGCCGGTGTCCCGGCTCTGAGCGTGAACTTCTCAGCGCCTTCCGCCGCCGGGCCCACCGCGTGGGCGGTCCACTTGAGCGAGCCGTCGGGCCAGCTGGCGGTCTCCCAGGTCTGTACGGGGATGTCCTTGCCGTCGGCGGTGGTGAGGGCGAACTTCTGCCCGGCAGGGTGGGCCCCCTTGGGCCACGGGACGCCGAAGGTGGAGCCGGGGGCGGCGCCGAGCCCGCCCTTCTCCAGCCAGCCGATGCCGACGGGGCCGTCGTCTGCAGACGCGCGGGGAGCCGCTTCGGCTTCGCCGCGGCCAAGGGCCCAGCTGAACTGCGCGGCGGCACCGGCCACGGCGGCGGCCTTGAGGAGGGACCTGCGGGGGATCGGAGACACGGTAATCCTCTCTCTTTGTGTGGGCATGACAGATACAGAGCTGCGGGCGGCTCGTCGCAGGACCGGCCCTGAGGCGGGGCTCAGTCCGCCGCGCCCCGCCGCTCGACGGCCAGCGCGGCCGCCGCGACCATCCCCAGTGCGGGAGCCGCAAGCGGCAGGGCGAACCACGCGGACGCCGCGACCACGGCGAAGCCGCAGACGATCACCAGCGAACCGGCGGGATCGCCCAGGGTGCGACGCACCGCCCCGGTGAGCAGCGCGCGCCACGACGCATCGGGGCCCCAGCTCGCGGCCGCCCGCAGCCCCGCGACGACCAGGACGAACAGGGCGAGGACCCCGACCGCGCCGACGAACGTCCCGCCGGGAAGCCCCGCCCGTACGAACGCGATGTCGGCGAGCAGCAGGGCGAGCGCCGCCCATCCGGCGAGGCCCACCAGCCAGCCGTGCCGCACCGCCGCGCGCAGATCGGCGGTGAACTCCCGCCAGCCGGAGGTCTCATGGGCCAGATGGCGGTTCAGATGACGGGCGCCCGCAGCGAAGGCGGCGGGGAGGGTGACCAGGGGCAGGGCGGCGAGCGCGATCCACACCCCGGTCAGGAGACATTCGGCGAAGGCACCGAACCGGTCCATGAAGACGGACTTGGCGCGCACGCGGCCGCTCACTCGGCCTCAGCCCTTCAGGCCCGACATGGCCATGCCGTCGATCAGATACCGCTGGAAGGCCAGGAAGAACGCGAGGACCGGCAGCAGCGCGACGAGGGACATGGCGATCATGCCGCCGTAGTTGGCGACGCCCTCCTGGTCGACGAACATCTTCAGGCCCAGCGAGACGGTGTACTTGGAAGGGTCGTTGAGATAGATCAGCGGGCCCATGAAGTCGTTCCAGGAGTTGATGAAGGTGAAGATCGCGCTGGTGATCAGGGCGGGCCTGCACAGCGGCAGCACGATCGACCAGTAGATCCGCAGGTGCCCGCAGCCGTCGAGCCGCGCCGCCTCGTCCAGTTCCCTGGGCAGGTTCCGCATGAACTGCACCATCAGGAAGACGAAGAAGGCGTCGACCGCCAGATATTTGCCGAGCAGCAGCGGCGTATAGGTGTTGATCAGGCCCATCTTCTGGAACATCACGTACTGCGGGATCAGGAGCACGTGGTACGGCAGCAGCAGGGTGCCGATCATCAGCGTGAAGAGGACATTGCGGCCCGCGAACCTGATCCGGGCGAAGGAGTAGCCCGCGAGGGAGCAGGAGAAGAGCACGCCGACTACTGAACCGAGTGCCAGGAAGAGGGAATTGGAGAAGAAGGTGGCGATGGAGATGTCGGCGATGCCGTCGGCGAGTCCTGCGTAGTTCGCGACGATGGGGTCGGTCGGGAACAGGTCGAGGCTGCCGACGATCTCCTCGTTCGGCTTGAACGAGCCACCGATCGCCCAGATCACGGGGTAGAGGACGACGGCGAGGACCGCCAGGGAGCCGATGTGCCAGGCCGCCGAACCGGCCGTGCGTCGATGGCGTACGGGTGAAACGCGGGACGCGCTGCTCAACGGGATCCCTCCTCGTAATGCACCCAGCGCCTCTGGGACCAGAAGAGGACCGCCGTCACGAGCGCCACCGCGAGCAGCAGCATCCAGGCCATGGCGGAAGCGAGGCCCATCCGGCTGTTCTCGAAGCCCTGGACGTAGAGATAGCAGGTGTAGACGAGCGAACCGTCCGCAGGACCACAGGCGTTGCCGCCCGCGCCGCCCCCGACGATGTACGCCGACGCGAAGATCTGGAAGGAGTGGATCGTCTCCAGGAGGACGTTGAAGAAGAGCACCGGGGAAATCATCGGCAGCGTGATGTTCCAGAACCGCCGCCAGGTTCCCGCGCCGTCCATCTCCGCCGCCTCGTACAGCTCGCGCGGCACCTGCTTGAGGCCCGCCAGGAAGATGACCATCGGCGCGCCGAACTGCCAGACGGTGAGCGCGATCAGGCTGTAGATGATCCACTGCGGGTCACCGGTCCAGCCGCCCACGTCCATGCCGAAGATCGCCCGCTGCGTACGGTCCACGATGGCGTCGTCGGAGAAGATCGCCTTCCAGACGACGGCGATCGAGACGCTGGCGCCGAGCAGGGACGGGGCGTAGAACGCGGCCCGGTAGAAGGCCTGTCCGCGTCGCTGCTGGTTGAGCAGCAGCGCCACGCCGAGCGCCGCGGCCAGCTTGAGCGGGGTGCCGACGACGACGTACCAGAGCGTCACCTCGACCGACTTGCGCCAGCGCGGGTCGCCGAACATCTCGGTGAAGTTGTCGAAGCCGATCCACTGGGGGGCGTCGAACAGGTTGTAGTCGGTGAACGCGAAGTAGAGCGAGGCGACCATGGGCCCGGCGGTCAGGATCAGGAAGCCCGCGAGCCACGGCGACATGAAGAGGAACCCGGCCAGGGTCTCGCCCCGCCGTCGCCGCCGCGCGGCGGCGGGGAGGCGCGGACCGCGCGGCGGCTTCTCGGGGGTGGCCGGGGCCACCGGGGTGTGCAGGGACGTCATCGTGCCGCCCATCAGGAGCCGAGCGCGGTCTTGCACTCGGTGAAGAACTGCTTCACCGCTTCGTCCACCGACCGCTCCCCCAGGGCGAGTTCCTCGGCGATGCGCAGGAAGGCGGCCTCGCAGACGTCGGCGCCCGCCGGGTGCGGCGTGATGGTCTCCAGGACACCGGCGTCGACCAGCTGCTGTTCGTACGCGGCGATCTCCTTGTTGACCGAGGCGATCACCTTGTCCTTCTCGTCGGCGGGTTTATACGCCTCGTACTGCGCGGTCGTGGTGGGCACCCCGCGGTCGTAGCCCATGATCTCGGCGACCTCGGGGTCGTGCACCATGAAGTCGATGAACTGCGCCACTTCCTTGGGGTGTTGGGTGCGCTTGGAGCCGCTGAGCATCAGCGAGCCGAGGTACTGCCCCGTCTTCTTGCCGTCGGTGGTCGGGAGCGGTGCGAGGCCGTACTCGCTCTTGCCCTCGGCGGTGTAGCGGACGGTGAAGTTGTCCCAGGTGAACTCGGCGGCGGCGATCTCGGCGGCCACGGCCGACTTCGGCTTGATCTGGGCTACCTTCTTCGGGTCGGCGTAGATCCCCGACTTCACACCGTCGTACCCCTTGGTCCACCACTCCTTGAGGTCGGCCTCGTCGAAGCCGAGACCGTCCTCGGTGAAGAACGCCTTGCCGCGCTGGCGCAGATAGGGGTCGTACAGGTACATGACGCCGTAGAGGCCGCTGTCACCCGCCCTGCCCTGCTTGCGGATCTTCTCCATCGCGGTGTGGAAGTCGTCCCAGGTCCAGCCCGCCTTCGGGGTGACCCCGGCCTTCTCGAAGACCGGCTTGTCGATCACCAGGGCCATGGAGTTGCTGCCGACAGGGACGCCGAGCAGCTTGCCGTCGACCTCGCCGAACTTCTCCAGGCCCGCGCGGAAACCGTCCAGGCGCAGGTTGCCCGCCTTGGCCTGTGCGTTCAGGTCGAGCAGCACGTTGCGCTGGTCGTACTTGCGCAGGAAGCCGATCGCGTTCTGGAAGACGTCCGGCGGATTGCCCCCGGACGCCTGGGTGTTGAACTTCTTCCAGAAGTCGAGGTAGGGCTGGAAGTCCGTCTTCACCTTGATCTTCGGGTACTTCTTCTCGAAGAGCTCGATGGTCCGGTTGATCCGCTTGGCGCGGTCGTCGGAGCCCCACCACGCGTACCGGATGGTGACGGTCCCGTCGCCCGACCCGCTTCCGCCGCCGCAGCCCGCCGCGGTCAGTCCGAGGGCCGCCAACGAGCCGCCGGCCAGTTTCAACAGGCCGCGCCTGTCAACTTCCCCATTCGTCGGCACAGTTCGTCCTCCGTCAGTACATCGGTACGCGATTGAATCGTTACAGGAAAGCGCTTGCTGAGACAAGGTAAGAAGCCGCGATGGGTACGTCAACGGTTCGAGCAGGAACGGTCGAAGCGCTTCGAACAACTCAACGGCTTTTCCTGCACGAAACATTGACGCGGGGCAACGGGCGCCCTAGCTTCATCGCGTCGTACTTCGTACGTCATATATGAGACGCGATACGCGATGACTGCACGACGGCTGCACGACGACTGAGAGCATCGATGAACTTTGCGCCCCACCCCATCCCTTCGCGCACGCAGTACGTGCTCGAAGCGGTCAAACACCGCATCCTCACCGGGCAGTTGGCGCCCGGCAAGACCCTCGTCGAGACCGAGCTCGCCGCGCAGTTCGGGGTCTCCAAGACACCCGTACGGGAGGCGCTGAAGACGCTCGCCGGGACCGGGCTCGTCGTGATGAGCCAGTACAAGGGCGCCACCGTGCGCATGGTGGACGCGGCCATGGCGCAGGAGGTCTACGACGTACGCCTGCTGCTCGAACCGGAGGCGCTGCGGCGTACCGTCCGGGGCGGCGCGGCCCTCCTGGACGAGGCGCGCGACGCGCTGGAGCGGGCGGACAACGCGGCGGACGCGGCCGAACGCTCCCTCGCCAACCGGGAGTTCCACCGCGCGCTCTACATCCCGTGCGGCAATCCGCTGCTCGCCAGGATGCTCGACGACGTACGCGACCAGGCTGCCTTGGTCTCCGCCGTCGCCTGGGCCGCCCAGCCCTCCTGGGAGCGGGAGGCGGCCGAGCACAAGGAGATCCTGCGGCTCGCGCTCGCGGGGGAAGCCGACGCCGCGGCGCGCGGACTCCATGACCACATCGCCTCGTTCGTGCGGCGGGCGTTCCCGGAGGGGGAGCTTTCATGACCGGACCGAGCCACAACTCCCGTTTCGACGCGCTGCGTTCCGCGCTCGCCGACGTCGTCGCGATCCCTGTCACGCCGTTCGCCGATGACGGGTCCGTGGACCGGGACACCTATCGCGCGCTGATACGACGCCTCATCGACGGCGGCGTGCGCACGCTCACGCCGAACGGAAACACGGGCGAGTTCTACGCGCTTGACCCCGAAGAGCGGTTCCTGGTCACCGAGTTGACCATGGAGGAAGTGGCCGGGAGCGGCGCCATCGTCCTGGTCGGTGTCGGCCATGACCTGCCGACCGCGGTCGCCGCCGCCCGGCACGCGCGGGATGCCGGGGCGCACATGGTGATGGTCCATCAGCCGGTGCATCCGTACGTGTCACAGGACGGCTGGGTCGACTACCACCGTGCCGTCGCCGGGGCGGTGCCCGATCTCGGCGTCGTGCCGTACATCCGCAACCCGCGGCTGACCGGTCAACGCCTCGCGGATCTCGGTGAGTTGTGCCCCAATGTGATCGGTGCGAAGTACGCGACGCCGGACGCCGCCGCCTTCGCGGCCTTCGCGCGGGACGCGGGGCTCGACCGCTTCGTGTGGGTGGCGGGGCTCGCCGAGCTGTACGCGCCCGCGTACTGGGCCGTCGGCGCCACCGGCTTCACCTCGGGTCTGGTGAACGTCGCGCCCGAGGTGTCGCTGCGCATGCGCGACGCCCTGCGGTCCTGCGACTATCCGGCGGCCATGGAGGTGTGGGAGCGGATCCGGCGCTTCGAGGAGCTGCGCGCCGCCGACCAGTCGGCGGACAACGTCACCGTCGTCAAGGAGGCGCTCGCCGCGCTCGGTCTGTGCCGCCGCGAGGTGCGCCCGCCGAGCCGGGTGCTTCCCGTCGAGCGGCGCGACGAGGTGGCGGCGCTGGTGAAGGCGTGGGCGATATGAGACCCGACGAACTGCGCAGCCACCAGTGGTACGGCACGGACGGGCTTCGGTCCTTCAGCCACCGGGCGCGCACCCGGCAGCTCGGGTATCTGCCCGAGGAGCATCTGGGCAAGCCCGTCATCGCGGTCCTCAACACCTGGTCCGACATCAACCCCTGCCACGTCCATCTGCGCGACCGCGCCCAGGCGGTCAAGCGCGGGGTGTGGCAGGCGGGCGGATTCCCGCTCGAGTTCCCCGTCTCCACGCTCTCGGAGACCTTCCAGAAGCCGACCCCGATGCTCTACCGGAATCTCCTCGCCATGGAGACCGAGGAACTCCTTCGGTCCTATCCGGTGGACGGCGCGGTGCTGCTCGGCGGCTGCGACAAGACGACGCCCGCCCTGCTCATGGGGGCCGCGAGCGCCGACCTGCCGGCCGTCTTCGTACCGGCAGGGCCCATGCTGCCGGGGCACTGGCGGGGCGAGGTGCTCGGTTCCGGCACCGACATGTGGAAGTACTGGGACGACAAGCGCGCCGGTCTTATCGGCGACTGCGAACTGGCCGAGCTGGAGAGCGGGTTGGCCCGCTCTCCCGGCCACTGCATGACCATGGGGACCGCGTCGACGCTGACCGCGGCGGCCGAGGCCCTCGGCGTAACGATGCCCGGCGCATCCTCCATTCCCGCGGTGGACTCCGGGCACGACCGGATGGCGGCCGCGTCCGGGATGCGGATCGTCGAACTCGTCCACCAGGACGTGAAGTTGTCGAAGCTGCTCACGTGTGAGGCGTACGAGGACGCGGTCGCCACCGTGCTCGCGCTCGGCGGCTCCACCAACGCCGTGATCCACCTGATCGCCATGGCGGGCCGCAGCGGCGTAACGCTGACACTGGACGACTTCGACCGAATCGCGCGGACCGTGCCGGTCTTCGCCAATCTGCGCCCCGGCGGGCAGTACCTCATGGAGGACTTCCACTTCGCGGGCGGACTCCCGGCGTTTCTGGCCCAGTTGACCGACGTGCTCCACCTGGACCGGCCCACCGTCGCGCACGACACCCTGCGCGAGCAGCTCGCGGGCGCCACCGTGCACAATCCCGAGGTCATCCGCCCCCGCGACAGGCCGCTGGCCGACGAGGGCGGGGTGGCGGTCCTGCGCGGCAACCTCTGCCCGGACGGTGCCGTGATCAAGCACATCGCCGCCGAACCGCACCTGCTGCGGCACACCGGCCCCGCGGTCGTCTTCGACGACTACCGGACGATGCAGCGCACCATCAACGACCCCGCGCTCGACATCACCGCCGACCACGTCCTGGTGCTTCGCGGCTCCGGCCCCAAGGGCGGCCCGGGCATGCCCGAGTACGGCATGCTCCCGATCCCCGACCACCTGCTCAAGCAGGGGGTGCGCGACATGGTGCGGATCTCCGACGCGCGGATGAGCGGCACGTCGTACGGCACGTGTGTGCTGCACATCGCGCCCGAGTCGTACGTCGGCGGGCCGCTGGCCCTGGTCCGCACGGGCGACCTGATCACCCTGGACGTCGAGGCTCGATCGCTCCATCTCGACGTGCCCGACGAGGAGTTGGAGCGGCGGCGCGCCGCGTGGACACCGCCGCCCGCGCGCTACGGGCGCGGCTACGGCGCGCTCTACAACGAGCAGATCACACAGGCCGACACCGGCTGCGACTTCGCGTTCCTGGCCCGTGAGGGCGAGGTTCCCGACCCGTACGCGGGCTGAACTCCGATCGCGCTGTGCGCCCTTCTGTTTGTGCGAGATTTCGAACAACGTCTGCGAAGCGCTTCATCTCGCCGACCGTGAAGCAGCCCCTGAAGCAGACCCTGAAGCAGACCCTGAGAACGGAGAAGCAGACATGGCCTCAGCTGTGGCGAAAGCGCCACCGCAGCCACCGCCCCGGCGCCGCACGCCGGGTGCGCGACGGCGCCGGACGGGAGCGACCCCGCGCCGCCTCCCGTATCTGCTGATCGCGCCGGCCGGACTCCTGATGCTTGGCTTCATCGCCTACCCGGTCATCAGCGTCTTCTACTACAGCCTGCGCCACTACAACCCCACCAAGCCCTGGCGGGACGGCTTCGCGGGCTTCGACAACTTCGTCACCGCGTTCACGGAGGACCCACAGTTCTGGCAGACGCTCGGCTTCAGCCTGCAGTGGGTGGCCGTCGAGGTCGTCCTGCAGCTGCTCCTCGGCCTCGGCCTTGCGCTGATCGTCAACCAGACCTTCATCGGACGAGCGATGGCCCGCGCCCTGGTCTTCTCGCCGTGGGCCGTGTCCGGCGTGCTCACCTCGACGATCTGGCTGCTGATCTTCAACTCCCAGACGGGCATCACCCGTTACCTCGCGGACATGGGCATCGGCTCGTACGGGACGTCCTGGCTCTCCGACACCGGCACCGTCTTCCCGGCCGTCGTCGTCGCCGAACTCTGGCGCGGTGTGCCCTTCTTCGCGATCCTCATCCTCGCCGATCTGCAGTCCGTGTCGAAGGACCTGTACGAGGCGGCCGAGGTCGACGGCGCGAGCCGCTTCCGGCAGTTCTTCCACATCACGCTGCCGCACCTCAAGGACGCAATCATCCTCTCCACGCTGCTGCGCGCCGTCTGGGAGTTCAACAACGTCGACCTGCTCTACACCCTCACCGGCGGCGGACCCGCGGGCGAGACGACGACGCTGCCGCTGCGCATCGCGTCCATCGCCGTCGACTCGCACGACTTCGGCTACGCCTCCGCGCTGACGTCCATCGCGTTCGTGATCCTCCTCTTCTGCTCGATGGTCTATCTGCGGCTGAGCAAGTTCGGAGGTCAGGAGAAATGACCACCACCCTGCGGCGCGCCTGGGACGAGGCCCCGCGCCGGCAGATCTATCTGCCGCTCGGCCTCTATCTCCTCTTCACCCTCATCCCGTTCTACTGGATGCTGCTCTTCGCGATCCGCCCTGCGGGCTCCACCTCGCTGCTTCCCTGGCCGATCACGTTCGAGCACTTCGACAAGGTGTGGACCGAGCGGAGCTTCGGGCTCTTCTTCCAGAACAGCCTCGTCGTCGGCGTCCTGTCGATGCTGATGACGACGCTCGTCGCCCTCGCCGGCGGCTACGCCCTGGCCCGCTTCGACTTCAAGATCAAGCGCGGCTTCATGCTGGCGCTGCTGTGCTCGCAGTTCATCCCCGGCGCCCTGATGCTGGTGCCCCTCTTCCAGATCTTCGCCAACCTCCAGATGATCAACTCCCTGGGCAGCGTCATCATCGCCGAGGCCGTCTTCCAGCTGCCGCTCTCGATGATCCTGATCAGCGGCTTCATCAAGAACGTGCCGTACTCCCTGGAAGAGGCCGCCTGGGTCGACGGCTGCGGACGATTCCGCGCCTTCTGCACCGTCGTCCTGCCCCTCCTGCGGCCGGGTCTGATCGCGGTGGGCTCCTTCGCCTTCGTACACAGCTGGAACCACTTCCTGTTCGCCCTGATGTTCCTCTCCAACCAGGACAAGCAGACGATCCCGGTCGGCCTCGCCACCCTGATGGGCGCCGACAGCGTCGACCTCGGCGCGCTCGCCGCGGGCGGCGTCATCGCCGCCCTGCCCGTCGTGATCGTCTTCGCTTTCATCCAGAAGTGGCTGGTCACGGGGTTCAGCGCGGGGGCGGTGAAGGGATGAGAAGCGCTCCGCTGCCGCTCGTCCTCGCCGGTGCGCGCGGGCACGGCCGATGGCACCTCGAGAACATCCGACGCCTCCAACAGGCCGGTCTCGTACGCCTCGTGGGGATCTGCGAGCTCGAACCGCTGAGCGCCGCCGAGCTCGACGGGGTGTACGAGCCTGACGGGGTCGGCGAGCCTGACGTGGCCGGCGCGCCCGCGCAGTCCGCGGACTTCGCGGGCCTCCTCGATGCCACGGGAGCCGCCGTCGCCGTCGTCTGCACGCCCATTCCCACCCACGCCGACCTGGCCGTCGCCGCGGCGGCGCGGGGTGTTCATCTGCTCCTGGAGAAGCCGCCCGCACCGTCGTACGCCGAGTTCCTGCGGATCACCGAAGCGGTGACCGCAGGGGGCGTGGCCTGCCAGGTCGGGTTCCAGTCGCTCGGCTCGCACGCCGTGCCCGCGGTGCGCGCGCTGGTCGCCGACGGTGCGATCGGTGAGCCGATGGGCGTCGGCGCGGCCGGGGCCTGGGCGCGCGACGAGGCGTACTACCGGCGTGCCCCGTGGGCCGGGCGACGCCGCATGGACGGCGTGGACGTCGTGGACGGGGTCCTGACCAACCCCCTCGCCCATGCCGTCGCCACCGCCCTGGCGGTCGACGGGTCCACACGGACCGATGACGTCACGCGGGTGGACACGGAGCTGTTCCGCGCCAACGCCATCGAGTCCGACGACACCTCGTTCGTGGGGATCAGCACCGCGCGCGGCGGCCGCGTCGGTGTCGCCGCGACCCTCTGCGCCGAGCGCCCTGACGAGCCGTACGTCATCGTCCACGGCGCCGAGGGCCGCATCACCTTCTGGTACAAGCAGGACCGGGTGCTCGTGCAGCGCGCCGGGCACGGACCCGATGAGGTCCTGCACGGGCGGACGGACCTCCTGGAGAACCTCGTCGACCATCTCGCGGGCCGCGCCGAGCTGCTGGTTCCGCCGGCGTCGACGGGCGCCTTCATGAAGGTCGTTGAAGCGATACGGCTCGCACCCGACCCGCGCCCCCTCCCGGTCGAGGCCTGGCGCAGCGTGCCCGGTACGGGTGAGAGCGCGGCCCGGCGCCGGGTCGTCCACGGCATCGACGGCATCGTCGCGGCGAGCGCCGACACGCTGTGCGGCTACGCGGAGCTCGGCACGTTCTGGGCCCTGCCCAACGGAAACCCCGCAGCTCGGCTCCCGGCTTCACGGCTCTCCGCCGCTGAGCCTGCGGCCGCTCAGGCCCCTGCCCTCCCGGCCCCGGCCCCTGCCCCTGCCCCTGCCCCTGCCCCTGCCCCTGGGATCCCAGCACCTCAGATCTCCGCAACTAGGCCCGCCACCTCGGGGACACCGGCCCAACAAACCTCCACCACCGAGCCCGCCGCCGCTCGGGGCACCGCCCCGCAGACCCCCACCACACGTCCCACCGCCCCGCGTACCTCCACCCCCGAGCCCTGCCCCTCCGATCCCTCCCCCTCCGAAACCCCACCGAGGTGAGACCCCCATGAACCGGACCTCGACCGACACCGCGCTCCTGCTGCGCTGCTCGGGCCGCACCGTCGGCCGCTACGTCATCCACCCCTCGGTCGGCCCGCGGCTCGCCCCGCGCCCCTACCTCCATCCCGTCCGCACCTTCGGCGGCCTCCCCGTCACCGAGTTCGGTCCCGCCGACCACCCGCACCACCTCGGCGTGGGCGTCGCCGTGCCCGACGCGGCGGGCCGCAACTTCTGGGGCGGCCGCACCTTCGTACGCGATCAGGGGCCCACCGAGCTCGACAACCACGGTGAACAGCGCCACCTGGAGTTCAAGCTGCGCGACCCCGACGGCTTCGTGGAGGAGATCGGCTGGCTCGACGGGGAGTGCGAGCTGCTGCGCGAGCGGCGCACCGTCGCCGTCACGCCCCTCACCACGTCCGCCTGGGCGCTGGACTTCACGTTCTCCCTCACCAATCCCGGCGCCGCGGAGATCTCGATCGGCAGCCCCGCCACCAACGGCCGCCCCGGCGCCGCCTACGGGGGATTCTTCTGGCGCGCCCCCAAGGAGGCGCGGACTCCCGAGGTGTTCACCGCGGACGCCGAGGGGGAGGCCGCCGTGCACGGCGCCCCGGCCGACTGGCTGGCCCTCGCGGGCCACGGCTGGACCCTCGTGTTCGCCGGGGCGACGCCCGAGACGCGGCGCGACCCGTGGTTCGTGCGGACCGCCGAGTATCCGGGCGTCGGCTCCTCGCTCGCGCAGGAGCGGCGCCTGCCGATCGGTCCTGGCGACACCGTCGTACGCCGTGTCGTCACCGTCGTCGCCGACGGCCGCCCGAGCCGGGCCGAGGCCGCGGGGCTCGTCCGCAAGGCGGTGACCGCGTGAGCACGACCATCCTCCACAAGCTGGGTGACCTCGGTGACGGGACCTATCGCAATCCCGTGCTCGCCGCCGACTGGTCCGACCCCGACGTCGTCCGGGTCGGCGACGACTTCTACCTCACCGCGTCAAGCTTCGGCCGCGCCCCGGCGCTGCCGCTGCTCCACTCCCGCGACCTGGTGAACTGGACCCTGATCGGGCACGCCCTTGAGCGCCTGGAACCGGCCGAGGCGTTCGCCGCGCCGCGGCACGACTGCGGGGTGTGGGCGCCGTCGATCCGGCACCACGACGGGCGGTTCTGGATCTTCTGGGGCGACCCCGACCACGGCGTGTTCCAGGTCAACTCCCCCGATATTCGCGGCCCTTGGAGCGCCCCGCATCTCGTCAAGGCGGGCAAGGGGCTGATCGACGCCTGCCCGCTGTGGGACGAGGAGCGCGGCGAGGCGTATCTCGTGCACGCCTGGGCCAAGTCGCGCTCCGGCGTCAAGAATCGCCTCACCGGTCACCGCATGAGCCCCGACGGCCGTGAACTCCTCGACGAGGGACGGGTGTTGGTGGACGCGGACCGCATCCCCGGCTGGTTCACGCTGGAGGGGCCCAAGCTGTACCGCCACGACGGCTGGTTCTGGATCCTCGCCCCGGCCGGCGGTGTGGAGACCGGCTGGCAGGGTGCCTTCCGTTCACGGACCTTCCACGGCCCCTACGAGGAGCGGATCGTCCTGGAGCAGGGCGGCACGGACGTCAACGGCCCGCACCAGGGCGGCTGGGTGAGCACGCCGTCCGGCGACGACTGGTTTCTGCACTTCCAGCAGCGCGGCGCGTACGGCCGGGTCGTCCATCTGCAGCCGATGCGCCGGGGCGCGGACGGCTGGCCGGTGATCGGGAACGACGGCGCCCCCGTCGACGTACACAAGAAGCCCGACCTGCCTCCGCAGCCGGTGTCCGCGCCCGCCACCGACGACGACTTCCCCGGCGGACGCCACGGCCACCAGTGGCAGTGGTCGGCCAACCCCCGTGACGGCTGGGCGACTTCGCACACAGCGGACGGTCTGCGACTGACCTGCGTACGGTCCCCGGACGCCCACGACCTGCGCCGCCTCCCCCACGTTCTGACGCAGCGGCTTCCGCTGACGCCGTGCACCGTCGAGGTCGGCCTTCGGCTCGACGGCACGGCGGCCGACGCCAGGGCCGGTCTTGCCGTGCTCGGCGACGCGTTCAGCTGGATCGGCCTCGAACGCGACGGGGACGGGGCGGTGCGCCTCGTGCACCGGTTCGCCGAGTCCGTCGCCGAGCGTGAGCGCGACGCCGAGCGTCCGCGCCCCGCCCCCGACGGCACCGCGCGGCTGCGCATCGCCATCGCGGACGGCGCACGCTGCCGCTTCTCCGCCGACACCGGCGACGGCTTGTGCCCATCGGGCCAAGTCTTCGCGGCGACACCGTGGCGGTGGGTCGGCGCGCTGCTCGGCCTGTTCGGCACGGCCCCGGCCGGACGCAGCGGCGCCGGGACCGCCCTGTTCACCCACTTCCGGATTACCTCACCTCAATGAAGAGAGCCGACATGAACATCAGCATCCCCCGAAACAGAAGCAGAAGCGGCGGCAGAAGCCGTCGCACGGTGGCCGCCGTCGCCATCGCCGCCTCGCTCGCGCTGACCGCCACCGCCTGTGGCGACGACGGCAGCGGGGCCGGTGGCGACAAGGGCCAGGAGGGCTCGGGCAAGGGCGAGATCACCTTCTGGGACAACAACGGCGGTGTCCGCACCGACGTCTGGAAGGAGATCATCAAGGACTTCGAGGCGAAGAACCCGGACATCCGCGTCAAGTACGTGCCGATCCCCGCCGAGAGCGTCCAGTCCAAGTACGACACCGCCATCCAGGGCGGCGGCCTGCCCGACGTCGGCGGCGTCGGTGCGGCGATGCTCGCCGGGATCTCCGCGCAGAACGCCCTGGAGCCGCTGGACCAGCGGCTCAGCGACAGCTCCCTGGAGGGGAAGCTGAACCCGGGCATGGTCGACAGCGTCCGCGCTGCGGGCGGCGGCAACCGGCTCTTCACGGTGCCGACGTCGGCGAGCAACGGCGTGCTGTACTACCGCACCGACCTCTTCAAGGCGGCCGGTCTTGACGCACCCACCACCTGGGGCAAGTTCTACGAGGCGGCCGAGAAGCTCACCGCCAAGGGCGAGAACAAGTTCGGGTACACGATTCGCGGCGGCGAGGGTTCCATCGCGCAGGCGCTCGACGCGGCTTACGGCCAGTCCGGCATCGGCTCGTTCTGGGACGGCGAGAAGACCACCGTCAACGACCCCAAGAACGTGGCGGCGTTGAAGAAGTACGTCGCGCTCTACAAGAACAACACCCCCGCGGCCGACGTCAACAACGACTTCAAGAAGATGAACGCCCAGTGGGACACGGGCCAGATCGGCATGCTCAGCCACAACCTCGGCTCCTACACCGACCATGTGAAGGCGCTCGGCGTGGGCAAGTTCCGCGGCCTGCCCAACCCCACGACCGACCAGGGCGTACGCGTCCAGGTGTCCAACCCGGTCGACGGGCTCGGCCTGTTCAAGTCCAGCAAGAAGAAGGCGGCCGCCTGGAAGTTCATCGAGTTCGCGGCCTCGCACGAGTCCAACAGCAAGTGGAACAGGTCGGCGGGTGCCATCCCCGCCAACACCGCGGCCTCCAAGGACGCCTGGCTGAACGAGGCCGAGCCGACGAAGCTGGCCGCGGCCGCGCTCAACGACGGCTCCCTGAAGGTCGTGCAGCTGCCGTACTACCTGCCCGACTGGAACACCATCAGCAAGGCCGACAACGAGCCGAACTACCAGAAGGTCCTGCTCGGCAAGATGTCGGCGAAGGACTTCCTCGACACTCTTGCCGAGCAGCTGAACAACGCTCAGGCCGAGTGGAACGACCAGCACAAGTGACGGCGCGCCCGACGCCGTCGGCCTTCGCCCGCTCCGGTGGGGCGCGGCCCGTCACCCTCTACACCGCCGGTGACTCCACCGCCGCGCAGAAGTACACGGACGCGGCTCCCGAGACCGGCCCACGTACCGGGAGTACTTGCAGCAGTACGTCGACGGGGCGCGGTCCCGTGGCGCGCGGCCGGTGCTCGCGGGCGCGGCAAGGGCCGCTGATCTTGCCTTCCCGCTGCCTCATTCCATCGCAGCGGGCGTCAGGGAGATGTTCCAGAAGTCGGCGTAGCGGCCGCCGCGGTGCAGCAGGGCGTCGTGGCTGCCTTCCTCCATGATGTGGCCGCCGTCCAGGAAGACGACGCGGTCGGCGCGTTGGACTGTCCGCATCCGGTGCGCCACCATCACCACCGTGCGGCCCGCCATCAGGCGCTCGATGCCCTCGTGGACAGCCGCCTCGTTGACCGGGTCCAGTGCGGAGGTCACCTCGTCGAGGAGCACGATGGGGGCGTTCTTCAGGAGTGCTCGTGCGATCGAGACTCGTTGGCGTTCGCCGCCCGAGAGCAGTGCGCCGCCCTCGCCTACGTTCGCCGCCCAGCCGTCGGGCAGTCGCTCGATCACCTCGTCGAGGCGTGCCGCGGTCGCTGCCGCGCGGACCTCGGCTTCGTCGGCGTCGGGGCGGCCCAGGCGTACGTTCTCCTCGATCGTGCCGTCGAAGAGATAGACGTCCTGGAAGACGAAGGCGATCTGCGCCATCAGCACCTCCGTGTCGATGGCGCGCACGTCCACGCCTCCCACGCACACCGCGCCGGCGTCCACGTCGTAGAAGCGGGCGAGCAGTTGCAGCAAGGTGCTCTTGCCTGCGCCAGATGGGCCGACTACGGCCAGCCGTTGCCCCTGGGGCACGGACAGGGACGCCCCGTCGAACACCGTGCGCTCGCCATGCCGGAAGGTGACGGACGCGAACTCCAGGTCGTGGCCCGCCGGTTGGACCGGTTCGGCAGGTTCAGGGAGCGGCTCGGTGCGCAGTACCACGTCGAGTTTGACGAGTACGGAACGGGCGCCGCGGAGTTTGCCGCCGATGTCCGTCAGGGAGAGGAGCGGATCCGCGCAGCGGGCGGCGAGGACCAGGATCGTCAGGATCTCCGGCACGCCGGTGTCCCCGTCGAGCGCGAGGTAGGCGGCGAGGACCAACAGGCCGGTGAACATCGCCTGCACCGTGAGGGTCAGGCCGACCGCGCCGGGCAGCGCCGCCAGCGTGGAGCGGCGGGAGGCGCGCTCGACGTCCTGGAGGGAGTCGTCGAGCAGCTGGAAGCGTTCAGCCGTGCGGCCCCCGGCCCGCAGCACCGGCTGGACCTGAAGGTATTCGATGACCCGCCCGGTGGCCTCCTCGTCGCGTTCGGCGCGCTCCGCGTCGCCCGCGGCCATCGAGCGCCCCGTCCAGAGCTGGATCGCCGCCACGATCGGTACGGCGGCCAACGCGGCAAGGCCCATCTGCCAGTTGAAGGCCAGCATCACGACGACGATCGTCAGAGGGGTCACACTGGCGGAGATGAACGGTGCGAGGAGATGCGCGATCACGGCCATCGCCTGCAGGACGCCGCGACTGGCCAGGACGGACACCTCCCCGAGGCGGCCCGCGCCGTACCAGCCGATGGGCAGTCGGGCCAGATGGTCGCCGAGCCGGTGGTACATGCCGCGCAGCAGCGCCGTCCCGACGTGGAAGCCGGACAGGTCGCTGAGGTAGCGCAGCGCCGCGTAGCACGCGATCGCGATCCCGAACGCGGTCAGCCAGGGCCAGGCGTCGTCGGGTGTGCTGCCGAACAGGGCCCGCAGCACGGGGACCAGGAGTGCGTACGACAGGCCCTCGGCGACGGCGGTCGCGGTCATCAGGGCCACGGTGCGTCGGACCGGCCGGGCGTACTCGCGTCCCAGGACGCGCAGGAGCATGCGGATCATCGGGGTTCGTCTCCTTGCGGTACACCGGCATGGGATTCGAGCTCATCGGCGACGGCCGATCGGTGGGACTGCCAGAACGCGGCGAACTTGCCGTCGCGCGCAAGGAGTTCGGCGGGCCTGCCGCGCTCGACGATCTCCCCGTCGTCCAGCATCACGACGGTGTCGGCGTCCCTGATGGTCTCCAGGCGGTGGGCGATGACCAGAATGGTCCGCTCGCCCTCCAGCGTCGCCAGGGCCTGGCGCACCGCGAGTTCGGTCTGCGGGTCGGCGAAGGCGGTCGCCTCGTCGAGCACGAGGACGGGCGTGTCGGCGAGCAGGGCGCGCGCGAGGGAGATCCGCTGCGCCTCGCCGCCCGAGAGTCCTGCGTCCTCGCCGATCACCGACTCGTATCCGCGGGGCAGTTCGAGAATCCTGTCGTGGATGTTCGCGAGGCGGGCGGCGCGCACGACGTCGTCGCGGTCGGCGTGCGGTACGGCGAGGGCGATGTTGTCCGCCACCGACGCGCGCAACAGGCGTACGTCCTGGAAAACGAAGGAGACGGTCCGGTAGAGCTCCCGGCTGCCGAGCTCGCGCAGATCGGCGCCGCCGATGAAGACCGCGCCATGAGTCGGGTCGAAGAACCGCGGAAGGAGCTGGACCAGTGTGGACTTCCCGCTGCCCGACGGGCCGACGATCGCGGTGACCGTCCCCGATTCGAGCATCAGGTCGATCCCGCGCAGCACCTCGCGATCGGCTTCGTAGCCGAATCGGACGTCACGCAGCTCCACGTGGTGCCCCTGCGGTGCGACCGGCTTCGCGGGCTCCGGCAGCGAAGGCACCGCGAGCACGTCCCGGATCCGGCCGACCGCGCGGCGGGCGGCCTGCAACTCGTCGAAGCCGTGGCCGAGGGCCGCCACCGGGGCGGTCAGGCCGAGGCCGAGGAGCAGGAAGGGCAGCAGGTCGGCCGGTGCCAGCTCACCGTCGGTGATCAGCGCCGCGCCGCCGATCAACACGACGAGCAGGACGAACGGCGGCGAGAGCACCAGCTGCATCCCCGCGGCGATCCGGGAGATGCCGTGCACCCAGCGGTGGAACGTACCGACGAAATCGTCCGTGGCCGTGCGGAACTTGCCGTGGGCGCGCTCGGACCCGCCGAACGCCTTGACCACCGAGATGCCCCGCACGAACTCGACGACGGAGCTCGAGATCCGCCCCATGGCCGCGTCGAACTCCTCCTGCTCGCGCAGCCGGGTCGGCGTCATCATCAGGGGTACCAGCGCCACCGCGAGGACCACCGGTATCAGCGTGATCAGGGTGAGCCGCCAGTCGACGGTGAACAGGTAGACGAGCGACACCAGCGGCACCACGAACGCGGAGACGAGTTCACCGGGAGTGTGGGCGATGAACGGGTGCACGGCACTCACGTCCTCCCCCACCACCTTGGCCAGCTCGCCGGTCCGGCGCCGCGAGAACCAGCCGATCGGTACGCGTCCGAGGCGCGCGGCCAGTTGCCGGCGGAACGTCAGTTGCACCTTGCCGTCGACGACATGCCCGATGCCCGACGATGCGGCCGTGAAGAGCAGCCTGACGAACAAGCCGGCCGCACCCGCGATGACGACGGTCCAGACATGACCGCGGTCGATCGGCCCCTGCGACAGCAAGGTGCGTCCCAGTTCGAGGACCGCGAGGAGCGGCGCCAGGCCCGCGACAGCGCCGATGACCTGCAGGATCACCACGCCGGCGAAACTCGGGGCATGCGGGCGAAGGAGTGCCGCCATGTTCTGTCCCGGCGGCTCCGCCACGCCCTGGCCCGGCGGAGCCGCCGAACTCCCCGTCGTACTCGCTCTGTTCGTCATCGCGGACCCCCGTCATCGGCACTGCCTTACGACTTTCCGAACGCGTTCCGAAAGTAGCATCGAGGTTGTCCGCTGTCGACCGCGAAATGCGGAAGCCGCACCGGCTTCACGACGGAGGACGGCCGGACGGCATGATGGGGGCCATGCCCGCATCGCCCCCGTCGCCGCGCCCTCCCGCACCTCAGGGCCGCACCGGCCGCCCGCCCGTGACCTCCCGTGCGCAGATCCTGGCGGCGGCCCGCGAGTTGATCGACCGGGACGGCTGGGAGAAGCTGACCATCCGGCGGCTCGCCGCCGAGCTCGGCATCGGGGCGACGACCCTGTACCACCACATCCAGAGCAAGGACGATCTCCTGCTCCTGCTGCTCAATCACCACGTCGCCCAGATCGAGCACCCCCAACTGCCCGGCGCCCCACGGGAGCGCATCGTCGTGGCCGCCACCGCGCTGCACGACGCGCTCGCCGCCTGGCCATGGGCCGCGGAAGTCCTGTCGGCCGACGGTTTCGTCGGCCTGCTCGACGAATCGGCGATGTGGATGGTCGAAGCCGTCGTGGCCGGAGCCGAGGACCATGGATGCACACCCGAGCAGAGCGTCGACGTCTTCCGCAGCCTCTGGTACTACACCGTCGGCGAGGTGCTCGTCCGCGCCCACTCCGCCCGCCGGCACGCCGCCGGCCATCCCTTCGCCTACCGCGACGACCTGGACCCGTCCCAGGTGCCCCGCCTGGCCGCCATCGGCGTGCGATGGGCCGCGCTGGCCGCACGGGACATCTACCCCCAGGGGCTCCGCGCGTTCGTCGACGGGCTGCTCGCACAGGCCACGTCGGTGACTTCTCCCTGAGCAAGGGTGTCGTCGAGTGCGCGTTGGAAGAAGGCCGCACCCACCGCCCCCGCCAGATGATGTCGCCGCTCCGTCCAGTCCAGGCAGGTGCGCACATGGGCGCGCCGGGAGCCGCGGGGGCGGTGGTCGTCGACGCCGATGTCGCGCAGCCACGCCTTGCCCGATTCGCTGAGCGAAGGCCCGTAGTCCCAGGTCAGCAGTGACCGTTCGGTCATCGCGTCGGTGATCGCGACGGCCACGGCGCCGCCAGGTGGTCGTAGCAGGAGCGGGCGTAGGACAGGGCGCGTCGGCGGTGCGCGTCGGACAGCGAGCGCACCGGGACGGGACGCAGCGGGGCGTGCGAGGCCAGGCTCTCGATCATCTCGGCGGTCGACGATCCCGCGAGGCGCACGTACCGGTGCCGCCCCTGCCGCTCCTCTGCCAACAGCCCGCCCGCGACCAGCTGATGCAGGTGCCCGGTCGCCGTCGACGGCGCGACCCCGGCATGCCGGGCCAGCTCGGTGACCGTCCAGGCGCGGCCGTCGAGCAGGGCCAGGCACATCGAAGCGCGGGTGCGATCGGCAAGGAGACCGGCCAGCGATGCGAGGTCGGGGGCGAC
This sequence comes from Streptomyces sp. NPDC086554, assembly GCF_040686095.1. NCBI lineage: Bacteria > Bacillati > Actinomycetota > Actinomycetes > Kitasatosporales > Streptomycetaceae > Streptomyces > Streptomyces sp. NPDC086554. Next base: position 269,885 of record NZ_JBFBJK010000003.1, on the reverse strand, counting down.
GACGCCGTCCGCCGACGGGCTCTGGAGGCGGTGCCCTGCTGACCACCGAGAACCCGGACGGCACGGCGAATCTCGCGCCCATCTCCTCGGCCTGGGCGCTCGGCCACACCGTCGTCATCGGCCTGGGCGCGGAGGGACACACCGCCGCCAATCTCGCGGACCGCCCGGAGCTGGTCGTCAACCTCCCCTCCCCCCGACCTCTGGGCGGCGGTGGAGCGCCTCGCCCCGCTCACCGGCGCGGACCCGGTACCGGCCGCCAAGCGCGGGGTCTACCGCCACGAGCCGGACAAGTTCGCCGCGGCCGGGCTGCACCCGCGGGACCCGACTCCGGCTTCCGGATCATGGAGTGCGAGGTCGTCCGCGTACACGCCGCCCCTTCCTTCGGCCTCGGGGGTGCGGAGCTCGGCCACGGTTTCCGTTCGCAGACGGCGTGACGACCGTCGGGCCACCAGCTACTCGTAGCTGATGTCCGACGCGCTGTACTTGCAGTACGTCCCGTCAGGGCCGCTGCCCGTCTCCTCGGGCTCGTCGCCCGAGTCGTTGCCGGTGTAGCGGACGCACGGCTCGATCTTCTTGTCGTCGTCGCCGTGGATACGGATCCGGCTCAGGGTGGCCGTGTCGCCGTAGTTGGTGTTGATGCCGGCCAGGGACTTGCCGGGCGCGGTCACGTCCACGTCGTCGATGGTGATCGTGCGCTTGTGCTGGGTCGAGCAGTTGCCGCAGGAGCGCACCAGCTTGCCGAAGTCCGAGACCTGGAATCCGGTGACGTTCAGCGTGCCCGCGCCATTGAACTGGAGGACCTTGTCGTCGGCCTGCCTCGCGCCGCCGCCGGTCACCGTGTACGTCGAGCTCGCCGATGTGCCCTTGAACGTCGCCGCGTCCTCGCCGACGTCCTCCCACCACACGTTCTCGATGGTGCAGCTGCCCGAGCAGTGCACGCCGTCGGCGGCCGGCTTGCCGAGCACGACGTTCTTCAGGACCGCGCCGTCCTTCAGCTTGAAGATCGGGTCCTGGCCCTCCTCCTGGCCGTCGCCGCCGAGGTCTCCGCTGCCGTAGAAGCGCTGGAGTTCACCGTCGAAGGTTCCGGACACCTCGATGGTCTCGGTGACGGGCTTGTCGCCGGTGGGGGTCGGCCAGTCGGCGGCGGCCGTGGTGGCCGCTCCCGCCGGGGAGAGCATCACATTGGCGCCGACGGCGGCGCCGGTCAGCAGGAGCGCGCCGCTCGCCGCTCCGACGACGCGGCGGCGGGTGAGGCGGCGCTTGCGGCTCTTGCGCAGTTCGGCTCGTTGCGTGGTCATGGGGACCGTTCTTTCGCTGGGGGGATGTCCTTGCGTCAGGTGGTCTCCACCCGGCCGAAGAAGGTTGCCGCTGCGCGGGAATTTTCTGCCGTGGCCTACGAGGTGCGCGAAAGGCTCCTACGAGGTGCGGGCGAAATCCCCGCGCACCGCCGCCTCGCGCCCCGACGCGGTCGCCTCCGCGGCGTAGGTGTCGTCGCCCGCGTCCCTGTCGCCCTCGGCGTGGTTGTACTGGCCCGCGAAGACGTGCTCCCCCGCCGGGACGGTGCGGCCCGCCTTCAGCGTCCACCGGTAGACCAGGTCGCCGCCCGCCTCGCGTACGGAGACGGAGAAGTCGTCGGCGGGCAGGGAACGCCAGTTGCCCGTGTCGGCGACGCCGCCGGTCTGTGCGACGCGCAGTTCGACGGTGAGCGCGGTGAGCGGCCTGTCGGTCTTGAAGGTGAGGGTGCTCTGCGCCCAGAAGTCGTTGCTCTGCGGGTCGATGGAGCCGTCGCTCCACAGGTAGCCGTCCTCGACCCCCTCGGCGTCGGGGTCCAACGGCTGTGTGGCGGCCGGGGGTTCGGTCTTCCTGGGCGACTGGTCCTTGCTCTCATCCCCGTCCGGCGCGTTCTTCGTCGGCTTGCCCGACGGGCGCGTGGGCTCGGCGGGCGAGTCCGGTTCGGCCGTGGCGCCGTCCGGCGCCGATGAGGAGGGCCGCGGGTCGGCCGGGGTGTCGGGGGCGGCAGGTGTGCCGACGGTGCGGGACGGCTCATCATCGCCGTGGACCACGGAGGCGACGGCGTACCCGCCGAGCGCGAAGACTCCGGCCACGGCGGCCGTCGCGCCCGCGATGCGCAGCCAGGGAGCGGGCCGCGGCGGCCTGGCGCGGGACGAGGCGCCCGGGTGGGCGTCGCGCTCCATGCCGCGCTCGACCCGGGCGAGCATCCGCTCCCGGTCGGGGCGGTGCTCGGCCGCGGCATCGCGCAGCTGCTTGCGTACGTCGTCCATCACTGCCTCCCTCCCACGAGTTGCGACGCGGCACGGTCGCCCAGAAGCCGTTGCAGCTCCGCCATTCCCTTGGACGTCTGGCTCTTCACCGTACCGACCGATACTCCGAGGGTGAGCGCGGTGTCCTTCTCCGACAGGTCGAAGGCGTGCCGCAGGACCACACAGGCCCGCTTACGGAACGGCAGCGTACGCAGCGCCTCCTGGACGTCGACGACAGCAGGTACGTCGGGGTCGTCCACGCCCTCCGAGCGCTGCCCCCAGAACAGGGCCACTCTGCGGCGCTCCCGGACGGCGCTGCGGATGCGGCTGCGCGCCATGTTGGCGACGACACCGCGGGCGTACGCGGCCGGGTGGTCGGCGGCCCGCACCCGGTCCCAGCGGTGCCAGAGCGCGACCAGGGCGTCCGCCGCCAGATCGTCCGCGGCATCCTTCTCGCCGGTCAACAGGTGGGCGAGGCGGGCGAGTTCGGCGTAGTGCCGCTCGAAGAAGTCATGGAACTCCGCCGCGGCTGCGTCGTCGACGGCTGTCCCCACGGGTGACCTCTCTCTGTCCTTGCGCGCGACTCCGCACGCGCGCTGGTGGCCCCCGTGCCGCCGAAGTGCGGTGCGCGAGCATAGCAACGTATGTGCGAGACATCGAACAACGTCCGGAATCCCAGTCAGGTCTGAGCCACGTGGGATCCGTTACAGGCGGCAACCTTTCGCGCCTACTTCGCGTACAGCAGCGTCCCGAAGCCCAGTTGGTCGAACCCGCCACTGTTGGGGCCGTAGTCACCGCCACCACCCTCCGGACGCACCTTCTCCGCGAGGGCGGTGATGTACGGCACGGACAGCCTGCGGCGGCGCGCGTAGTGGAAGTGGAGCAGGTCCCACACCGGGCGGGCCTGGCCGCGTCCCGCGTCGGAGACGACGGTCTGCTCACGGTAGGCGCAGTTGGTGCCCGTTCCCCAGGTGTACTTGGTGAACGGCACGTCCTGGCCCAGGTTGTACTTGGCGACGTACTGGGCAGCCTTCATGAACCGGTTGCCGTCGTGGCCGTAGAGGTCGTCGCCCTGGTTCCAGGCCATCTCGCAGATCGCGCCCATCAGGCCCATGCCCATCACGGTGTGGCCCTGGTCGCGGCCCGACTCCTGCCACTGGGCGAGGCCTTCGCCGTCGTACACGAAGGGGACGGCCTTCTTGATGGAGCCGTTGCCCGCGCCGTTCTTGAAGTAATCCACCGCCCGGTCGTACTTGGCCTTGTCGTCGCAGAGGATGCCGATGGCCATGACCGACGCCATGTTGCACAGATCCCAGTTGGCCCAGTAGTTGGTGATGCAGGCGCCGTTGTGGTTCCTCAGGAAGTCGTCGTTGAGCGGGTAGAAGACCTTGAGCAGCATCGACTTGAAACGGTCGAGGTCGAACCCGTCGTAGCCACGCATGAGTTCGGCCGCGTTGGCGAACTGGTAGCCGTAGATCCCGGCGGCAAGGAACCGGTCGGCGTTGCCCGTCACCCGGGTGAGCGTCGCCGACCAGGCGTTGAGGATGTCGCGTGCGGTGTCGCCGTGGGCGGCCGAACCGCCGATCCGCCAGCGCAGGGCGTTCTGGTACGCGGCGTGGATGTCGTTGTAGAGGGTGGGGTAGTTCTGGCCTTCGCCGCCGCGGATGATCACCGCTCTGGGGTTCGGCTTCCAGGTGGCCGCGGAGTGCGCGTTGGCGGTCAGCTTCTGCCGGCCTGCCGTCCAGGGCGCGGCGCCCGCGGCGACCTTCACCTTGGCGCGATTGAGGTCACCCGCGTTGTGCAGCATGCCGGGGTGGGCGAACGACGCGGGGGCGGCGTCCGCCTTCTCGTCGGTGAGGGCGATGGCGGCGGCGCCGGTGGCGGCACCCGCGACGACGAGGCCGCCGGAGAGTTGAAGCATGCCGCGCCGGCTCAGCCGATGCTTGTTGTCCTGACCCATGGGGGGGCTCCTTGAGACGTACGGAGGGGTGGACTTTGCTCGCCTCAGCCCTTCGCCGGTCCCGGGCCCGAGCTTGCGCGGACCGTCAACTCCGGGGCGATCAGGGAGACTTCGTCGATGCCCTGTCCCCGTAGTTTGGCGACGACACGCTCCACTGCCTCGCGCCCCATCTCCTGCGCGGGGATGCCGACGGAGGTGAGGCGCACCGAGGCCTGGGTGGCGACCTGGTCGGGGCAGATGGCGATGACGGAGACGTCTTCGGGGATGGCGCGGCCCTGCTGGCGCAGGAGGCTCAGGAGGGGTTCCACCGCCGACTCGTTCTGCACGACGAAGCCCGTGGTGCCGGGGCGTTCGTCGAAGATCCTGGCGAGCGTCGCGGCCAGTGCGTCGTACGTCCCCTCGCAGGGCCGGTGCAGCACCCGCACGCCGAGCTCACGGGCCCGCGTGCGCAGCCCGTCCAGGGTCCGCTCGGCGAAGCCGGTATGCCGCTCGTACACCGCGGGCGCCTCGCCGATCACGGCGATCTCCCGGTGTCCGAGCCCGGAGAGGTGCTCCACGCACTGCGCGCCGGTCGCCACGAAGTCGAGGTCGACGCAGGTCAGACCCGTGGGGTCGGCGGGGAGGCCGATGAGTACGGCGGGTCGGTCCGCCTCGCGGATCAGCGGAAGGCGCTCGTCGTGCAGTTCTACGTCCATCAGGATCATCGCGTCGGCGAGCGCGCTGCCCTCGATGCGGCGGACCGCCTCGGGCCCCTCCTCGCCGGTCAGGAGCAGCACGTCGTAACCATGGGTGCGCGCGGTGGTGGCGACGGCGATGGCGATCTCCATCATCACCGGTACGTACATGTCGGTGCGCAGCGGCACCATCAACGCGATGATGTTGGACCTGCTGCTGGCCAGGGCGCGGGCGCCCGCGTTCGGGTGGTAGCCGAGCTCCCGGATGGACTCTTCGACGCGGTCCTTGGTGGAGGCGGATATGGACCGCTTGCCGCTGAGTACGTAGCTCACCGTGCTGGCCGAGACTCCGGCATGCTGGGCGACCTCGGCGAGGGTGACCATTCAGCTCTCCAGGGCAGTCGTGGGGGCGGGGGCGAAGCGTTTCGACTCAACGGCACATCGACCCTAGAGGGACACCTTTGGGCTGTCCATAGACAGATCGAAGCGCTTCGATCACCCTGCCCCGCACTGGAGTTGTGAAGTTTACGCGGACCCCGGTTCCAGGAGCTCCGCGTACGTCCCCATGGCGAGCGCGATGTCCGCCTGCGCCCAGAAGCGGTGGTAGGTGAACTGCGGTGCCGCTCCCCCGGCGAGATAGGCCTCGACCTTCGGCCAGTCGGGGTCCCCAGCGGGTCCTGGTGGTGCTGCCACATGCCGTCCAGGAGGGCCTTGGCCGTGGTGGCGGCTTCGGTGTGGCCGGTGGCCGCGGCGTAGTACGTGAGGGTCTTGGCGTAGGCGGCGGACACGCCCACGTCGTCGGTGCGGTCGACGACGGAGACGTGAAGTCCGGTGTTGGAGCCGGGATTTGACGGGTTCCAGGTGTCGGGCCGACCGGACCACTTCAGGGTTGAGGGGAATCGACGCCTACGTGTGGATGAAGCCGCCGGGCGAGTCCGACGGGTCGAGCAAGGAGATCCCGAACGACGAGGGCAAGGGCTTCGACCGCATGTGTGACCCGACGTACGAGGGGAATCCACGCAACGGCTTCAACCGTTCGGGCGCGCTGGCTGATGCGCCGCTGTCCGGGAAGTGGTTCTCGGCGCAGTTTCAGGAGCTCCTGAAGAACGCGTATCCATCGCTGTAGCGCAACGGGAACTTTGTCTGCGGGTGATCTGTGGCTGGTCGCGCCGTTCCCCGCGCCCCTAGGGGGCCCGAGCCCCTTCGGGGCCGGGCCTCATTCCAAGGAGACCCACGTGAGCCGTACCCCCAACTCCCTTCGGCGCAGGGCCCTCGTCGCGCTGCCCGCCGCCGCCCTCCTCGCCCTCATCCCCAGCAGCGCGACCGCCTACCCCAACCCCGGTCAAGTCACTGGTGACATCGTCGTGCACGATCCGACCCTGGCCCGTACCTCGTCGGGCAAGTACCTGCTCTACTCGACCGGCGACGGCCTGCAACTGCGCACGTCCACCGACCGGATCGCGTTCGGCCGCAACGGTTCGGCCTTCCCCACCCGACCCAGCTGGTGGAACAACTACAACTCCACCGGGGACGTCTGGGCCCCGGACATCTCGTACCACGGCGGCAAGTACCTCATGTACTACTCGGTCTCGTCGTTCGGCTCGAACAAGTCGGCCATCGGCCTCGCGGCCTCCACGACCGGTGAGCCCGGCTCCTGGACCGACTACGGCGCCGTGTACACCTCGACCACGTCCAGCGACTACAACGCCATCGACCCGAACCTGTTCGTCGACGACGGCAAGTGGTGGCTGTCGTTCGGCTCCTGGTGGACCGGCATCAAGATGATCCGCGTCGACCCCTCGACGGGCAAGCAGTACGCGGGCGACACCGCCCGGCGCTCGCTCGCCTCGCGCCCCACCGGCACCAAGGCCGTCGAGGCGCCCTACATCGTCAAGCGGGGCGGCTACTACTACCTCTTCGCCTCGTACGACACGTGCTGCGCGGGCACCAGCTCCACGTACAAGATCAAGGTGGGCCGCGCCTCCAGCGTCACCGGGCCGTACGTCGACAAGAACGGCGTCGGCATGATGAACAACGGCGGCACCCCGGTCCAGGAGACCCACGGCCGCTACATCGGCCCCGGCGGCCAGTCGATCCTGAAGGACACCGACGGCGACCTGCTCGTCTACCACTACTACGACGGCCAGGACAACGGCGCCCCGAAGCTCGGCGTGAACCTCCTGAACTGGAGCTCCGGATGGCCCGTCGCGTACTGACCCCGCACTCACCCCAAATGACCACGGTGAAGTCCCTCGCGGCGTTCGAGGCCGCGGGAGAGCATCAGCAGGGCCTCAGCCCAGCCTGATCACGTTCCATGACAGTGGCTCCAGGACGGCGTTCAACGTGCCGTCCTGGAGTGCTGTTCCGGTGACTCCGTGCGGGGTGACGCGCTCCGGCTCCGCGAGGGTGTTGCGCGCGTCCGGGTCCGCGTCGGAGAGGGCGCTGTGCTCGATGACGGTCGTCAACTCCAGGCTCTGGAGGGCGACTTCGAGCGGCAGCGGTTCGCTCTGGCTGCGGTTGACCGCGAAGACGGTGACGGTGCCGTCATCGGCGCGTACGGCCGTCGCGTGCAGCAGGGGCACCTCGCCGAACCTCGGCGTCTCGTGCGCGGGTGAGTCCACGCGTACGTCGAGGACCTGGCCGCGGCCGTGCCGCGAGGCCTGCGCGAAGGGAAAGAAGGTGGTCTGCCGCCAGGCCGGGCCGCCCGGTTCGGTCAGGATCGGCGCGATGACGTTGACCAGTTGGGCCAGGCACGCGACGGCCACCCGGTCGGCGTGCCGGAGCAGGGCGATCAGGAGCGAGCCGACCACCACCGCGTCCGTGACCGTGTAGTTGTCCTCCAGGAGGCGCGGCGCCTCGGGCCAGTCGCGCAGGCTCGCCTCGACCTCGGGGTGCGGCCTGGACTGGTACCAGACGTTCCACTCGTCGAAGGACAGGTTGATCTTCTTCTTGGACTTGAGGCGGGCGCCCACGTGGTCGCAGGTGGCGACGACGTTCTCGATGAAGGACTCCATGTCGACGGCGGATGCGAGGAACGAGTCCCGGTCGCCGTCGGTCTCCTCGTAGTACGCGTGCAGGGAAATATGGTCGACGAGGTCGTAGGTCCCGGCCAGGACGGTGGCCTCCCACTCGGCGAACGTCTCCATGGACTGGCCGGAGCTGCCGCAGGCGACCAGCTCGACGTCCGGGTCGAGTTGGCGCATGGCGCGCGCGGTCTCGGCGGCCAGACGCCCGTACTCCTCGGCGGTCTTGTGGCCCGTCTGCCACGGGCCGTCCATCTCGTTGCCCAGGCACCACAGGCGGATGCCGAAGGGGTCCTTGTCGCCGTGCGCGGCACGGAGGTCCGAAAGTGCGGTGCCGGAGGGGTGGTTGGCGTACTCCTGGAGTTCCAGGGCCTGTTCGACGCCTCGCGTGCCGAGGTTCACGGCCATCATCGGTTCGGCCTGCGGGCCGATCTTCCGCAGGAAGGCGATGTACTCGGAGAGCCCGAAGCGGTTGGTCTCCGTGGAGTGCCAGGCCAGGTCGAGGCGGCGCGGCCGCTCGTCGGCGGGGCCGACGGAGTCCTCCCACCTGTAGCCGGAGACGAAGTTCCCGCCGGGATAGCGCACGGCCGTCACGCCCAGCTCGCGGATCAATTCGAGTACGTCGGTGCGCAGGCCCGCCTCGTCGGCCGCGGGGTGGCCCGGTTCGTGGATGCCGGTGTAGACGCAGCGGCCGAGGTGCTCGACGAAGGAGCCGAAGAGCCGGGGGTCGACATCGCCGACGGCGAAGGCGGGGTCGAGCGTGAAGCGTGCGGTGCGGGGGGCCATGCGGGTCCTTTCAGGGATGCAACAGGTGTGCTGGGCAGGGGACTTACTGTCCTGCCAGGCCCGTATGGGCCACGCCGCTGATGATCTGGCGCTGGAAGAAGACGAAGACGACGACCAGGGGCAGGCCCGCCATCAGGCCGCCGGCCATCAACTGCGCCCACTGGATGCCGTAGGAGTTCATGACGGTCGCGATGCCGTTCGGCATCGTCATCAGGTCGGGGTTGTTGGTCACCATGTACGGCCACAGGAAGTTGTTCCAGGACGCGATGAACGTGAAGATCCCGACGGCCGACAGCGAGGGCCGGGACAGCGGCAGGACGATGGTGAAGAAGACCCGCCAGCGTCCGGCGCCGTCGATGTACGCGGCTTCCTCCAGCTCGCGCGGGATCGACTGGAAGAACTTGTAGAGGATGTAGACCATCGCGGCGGGCGCGCACTGCGGCAGGATCATGCCCCAGTAGGTGTCGACCATCCCCATCGACTGGACGGTCGTGAAGAGCGGCACGCCGAGCACGGCGGGCGACACCATCAGGCCTGCCATCACCAGGCCGAGCAGCGCGTTCTTGCCGCGGAACTCGGTGCGTGCGAAGCCGTATCCGGCGAGCGCGCTGACGAGTACGACGACAGAGGTGACGCAGACCGAGACGACGACCGAGTTCACGAACCAGTTGGTGATGTTGCCGCTCTCGACGAGCGCCTTCCAGGCTTGGCCCGTCCACTCCTCCGGCACCCAGTGCGTGGGCACCTCGACGGCCTCGGTCTCCGACTTCAGGGACGTGAAAAGGGCCCACAGCAGCGGCGTCATCCACAGTGCGGAGACGAGGACGCCGAGCGCGGTGAGCACGATCTGGCTCGGGGTCCACTTCTTCTTCGGGCTGTTGTTCCGTACGACTACGGCCGTGCTCATCGCACGCCCTCCTCACGCTTGCGTAGAAGCCACATCCGGCCGAGGGCGACGGCCGCGATGAGCACGAAGAAGATCATGGAGATCGCGGAGGCGAACCCCACGCGGTAGGCGGTGAAGCCCTCTTCGAGGGTGTACTGGACGAACGTCCGGGTGCTGTCCTCCGGTCCTGGCCCGAAGTCCTGCATCACCACGGCCTGATCGAAGACCTGGAGCGAGGCGAGGATCTGCAGGGTGATCACGAGGCCGGTGATGTTGCGCAGCATCGGCAGGGTGATGTGCACCATGCGGTGCCAGGCGCCGGCGCCGTCGAGCTCGGCGGCCTCGTACAGATGGCGCGGGATGTTCTGCAGCGCCGCCAGGAAGAGCAGGAAGCTGAAGCCGACCGTCCACCACAGGGTGGTGATCACGACGGCGAGCAGGGCGGTGGACTTCTGGGTCAGCCAGGGAGTGTCGAGGCCGAAGACGTGGTTGATCATTCCGGTGCCGGGGTTGAACAGCCACTGCCACAGGTTGCCCGCGACCGTCGACGGCAGCAGGAAGGGGGCGAAGAAGCACAGCCGCCACAGCCACTTGGCGCGCTCGATGTGGTGGGCGAGCATCGCGAGGAGGAACGCGAGGACGACGATGCAGGGCACCACGAGCAGGGTGAAGTACGCACTGTGGCCGAGGGAGTCCCACAGGAGCGGGCTGTCCAGGGCTTCCCGGTAGTTGTCCAGGCCCACGAAGCGTTCGCCCGTGCCGGAGATGTTGGCGTCGGTGAAGCTCAGCCACAGGCCGCGGCCGATCGGAAGCAGCACGAACAGCGCGAAGAGGGCGAGAAACGGGGCGACGAACCAGCCGCCGTGCTGAAAGCGGCGGGTCATCCTGGCCCGGAGCGAATCGGCGTCCGCCACCGGGACGGACCGTACGGCGGCCGGTGCGACCGCGGTCTCGACGGCGCTCACGCGGCGGACCCTCCCTCGGTCGCGGACCGGCCTTCCATCGGGTTCTTCATCGCGACCAGCTTTTCGAGTACGTCCTTCATGCGGCGGGCCGTGGCGTCGGGCTCGGCGGAGCCGACGTTGGAGGAGGCGATGACGGGGCCGATGCGCTGGGCGAGGAGCCCCGTGGATCCCGCGAACCAGGCGGGCGGCTCGACCGCCATGTGGTCCATCGCCGAGACGTACTCGGACTGGGGCTTGAGTGCCCTGTACTTCTTGTCGTCCAGCGTCGGCAGGTAGGCGGGGATGTGGCCGCCCCGCGCCCACGCCGTGGCGTTCTTGACGACGTACGCGGCCAGTTGGTGCGCGCCGTCGTTGGTGACGCCGCCGCGCTGTGACTGGTGAGGCAGGACGAAGCAGTGCGACTCTGTGTGGGTGGCGGGTGCGCCGAAGACGGGCGGCAGCGGGGTCGCGCCGTACTTGAGCTTCGCGCCGCTGAAGACGGGCACCGACCAGTTGCCCTCCCAGGCGAAGGCGGAGCCGTTCACGAAGGCCTCGCCGTCGGCGGCGCCGATCGCGGTCGAGTAGCCGTCGGCAAGGTGCTGCCGCAGGAACTCCAGGACCTGGGTGCCCTTGTCGGTGTCGAAGGTGACGTCCCGGCCGTCGGCGCTCAGGCAGGTGCCGCCGAGCTGCGTGTAGAAGGTCAGGAAGAACCACCAGGAGAAGTTGGGCTCGTCGGCCTTGATGCCGATGGTGTGGACGTTTCCCTTGACGGCCTTCTTGGCGGCCTTCAGCGCCTTGAACCAGTCCTCGGGCGAGGTGACCTGCGCCAGATCACCGTTCGTGCCGAGCAGTCCCGCCTTCTCGCACACGTCCCTGCGGTAGAAGCAGAGCTGTGCGTGGATGTCGAGGGGGAGGCCGTAAAGCTTGCCGTCGATCACGGCGCGCTTCCACAGCAACGGGTTGAAGTCCGCCTCGCGCACGCCGTACTTGGCGAGGAGCCGTACGTCCCAGGGGTCGAGCAGCTGTCCGGGCGCGAAGCCGGGGATCCGGCCCAGGTGCATCACAGCCAGGTCGGGGGCGCGGTTCCCGGAGGCCGCCATGGCGAGCTTGGTGTAGTACGGGTTGCCCCACTGGAGGTCGAGTCCAAGACGCCGACGCGAGGGTTCGCGGCGCGGAAGGCGTCGAGCATCGCGATCATGTTGGCGCCGTCGCCGCCGGAGAACAGATTCCAGTAGCGGACCCGTACGTCCGCGTCCGACGCGATCGCGGAGGCGCTGCGATTGGCGGCGGCGAGGCCGAAGCTGCCCGCGACCGCGAGCGCTCCTATGCCGCCGAGCACACCTCGTCGGCTCGGGAGGGGTGGTGACATTGCGGCTCACTTCTGTTCGATATTTCGAATGCTGCTCGCAACTTCGAACGGGACCGTAAGGTTGAACGCCCGACGCGTCAACGGTTCGGACAGCACCGCGGCCGAAGTCCCGTCAAATTCCCGGAAGTTGTTCGACATCACGAACCCTGGGACGCACATCGGCCACTTCCTGCGCAATGCGTTGACGCACCGCTCCCCGCTCCTTAAGTTGCCGTTCGACCAACTGATCAGCGTTCGACATACCGCACAAAGACTGGGGTACGCATGGCACGCAGACGCTGGAGACTCGGGCTCACTGCGGGAGCCCTCCTCGCCGGAACGCTCGCCGCGGGACCCACCGCCGCGGCCGAACCCACCAACTACACGATCGACGTCGACCCGACCCACACCGGCGCGAAGATCGACGACTCGATGTACGGCGTCTTCTACGAGGACATCAACCGCGCGGCGGACGGCGGCCTCTACGCCGAGCTCGTCCAGAACCGCTCCTTCGAGTACAGCACGGCCGACAACGCCGCCTACAAGCCGCTGACTTCGTGGGACACCTCCGGTACCGCGAAGGTGGTGAACGACGACGGCCGCCTCAACGCCCGCAACCGCAACTACCTCTCCCTGGACGGCGGTTCATCCGTCACCAACTCCGGCTACAACACCGGCATCGCGGTCGCCAAGGGCAAGCGCTACGACTTCTCGGTCTGGGCCCGGACCGGCGGCACGGGGAGCGCGCCGCTCACCCTCACCCTGCGCGACGCCTCCGGTGAACTGGCCCCGGCCCGCCGGGTCACCGCGCGCGGCGGCTGGGCGAAGTACGAGGCCGCGTTCACCGCCGGCCGCACCTCGGCCACCGGCCGCCTCACGGTCGCATCGGGCGCCCCCGTCGCGCTCGACGAGATATCGCTCTTCCCCCGCGACACCTACAAGGGCCGCGCGAACGGCCTGCGCAAGGACCTCGCCGAGAAGGTCGCCGACCTGAAGCCCGGCTTCCTGCGCTTCCCCGGCGGCTGCCTGGTCAACACCGGCTCCCACGAGGCGTACGACGAGCAGTCCGGCTGGCAGCGCAAGCGCTCCTACCAGTGGAAGGACACCATCGGCCCGGTCGAGCAGCGCGCCACGAACGCCAACTTCTGGGGCTACAACCAGAGTTACGGCCTGGGCTACTACGAGTACTTCCAGTTCGCCGAGGACACCGGCGCCATGCCGCTGCCCGTCGCCCCCGCCCTGGTGACCGGCTGCGGCCAGAACAAGGCCACCGACGACCCGGCCCTGCTCAAGCGGCACATCCAGGACACCCTGGACCTCATCGAGTTCGCCAACGGCCCGGCGACGAGCGAGTGGGGCAAGAAGCGGGCGGCGATGGGCCACCCGAAGCCCTTCCACCTCACCCACCTGGAAGTCGGCAATGAAGAGAACCTCCCCGAGGAGTTCTTCGCCCGCTTCAAGGAGTTCCGCGCGGCCATCGAGGCGAAGCACCCGGACATCACCGTCATCTCCAACTCCGGCCCCGACGACAGCGGTTCGACCTTCGACAAGGCCTGGCAGCTCAACCGCGACGCGGACGTCGCCATGGTCGACGAGCACTACTACAACAGCCCGCAGTGGTTCCTGGAGAACAACGACCGCTACGACTCCTACGACCGCCAGGGCCCGAAGGTGTTCCTCGGCGAGTACGCATCGCAGGGCAACAAGTTCTCCAACGCCCTCTCCGAAGCGGCGTACATGACCGGTCTTGAACGCAACGCCGACATCGTCAAGCTCGCCTCGTACGCCCCGCTGCTCGCCAACGAGGACTACGTGCAGTGGAAGCCGAACATGATCTGGTTCGACAACGACCAGTCATGGGGCTCGGCCAACTACGAGACGCAGAAGCTCTTCATGCGCAACGTCGGCGACGAGGTCGTACCGTCCAAGGCCTCCGCAACCCCCGGCACGTCAGGGCCCATCACCGGCGCCGTCGGCCTGTCCACCTGGGCGACCAGCGCGGCGTACGACGATGTGAAGGTCACCGGCGAGGACGGCGGCACGCTCCTGTCCGACGACTTCTCCGCCGGTGACGGCCAGTGGACCGAGGCGGCGGACAAGGGCACCTGGGCGGTCAAGGACGGTGCGTACGTCCAGTCCGACGAGGCCGCCGAGAACACCCTGGTCACGGCGGGCGACGTGGGGTGGCAGAACTACGACCTGAACGTGAAGGCCACCAAGAAGTCCGGCAAGGAGGGCTTCATGGTCGCCTTCGGGGTCAAGGACACCGGCAACCACTACTGGTGGAACCTGGGCGGCTGGAACAACACGCAGTCGGCCGTGGAGAAGACCGTCGACGGCGCGAAGCAGACCATGGTCCAGGACACCACGACCATCGAGACGGGCCGCAGCTACGACCTCCGTGTGGAGGTGCGCGGCCGCCAGGTGACGCTCTACCTCGACGGCAAGAAGTGGGGCTCCTTCACCGACGACAAGCCCGCCGAGCCGTTCCGTCAGGTCGTCACGCGCGACAAGGCCACGGGTGACCTCATCGTCAAGGTCGTCAACGCACAGGGCACGGAGGCCCGCACCAAGATCGGTCTCGGCTCGGGCACACGGGTCGCGCCGACCGCGAAGGTGACCACGCTCGCCGCTGACCCGGCCGCGGAGAACACGAAGGACGCGACTCCAGTGAAACCCGTGATCTCGACGTTGGACGGCGTGTCCGACTCCTTTTCGTACACCTTCCCGGCGAACTCGATCACCTTCATGAGGATCAAGACCGACTGATCATGCCTGGTCACCGGGGTCGCGGGAGGTTCACCGGGGGGTTCGGTTGGCGGGTGGGGACAGGGCAATGACAGGATGAGCGGCATGACCATCAAGGCTTATTTCGACATCAGCATCAATGACAAGGCCGAGGGCCGGATCACGTTCAACCTGTTCGACGACGTCGCGCCGAAGACCGCGGAGAACTTCCGCGCGCTCGCCACCGGCGAAAAGGGCTTCGGCTACGCCGGCTCGAGCTTCCACCGCGTCATCCCGGGGTTCATGCTCCAGGGCGGCGACTTCACCAGGGGCGACGGCACGGGCGGCAAGAGCATCTACGGCGAGAAGTTCGCCGACGAGAACTTCCAGCTCAAGCACACCAAGCCGGGCCTCCTCTCGATGGCCAACGCGGGCCCGAACACCAACGGCTCGCAGTTCTTCATCACCACGGTCGTCACCGGCTGGCTGGACGGCAAGCACGTCGTGTTCGGTGAGGTCGCCGACGAGGACAGCATGGCCCTCGTGAAGAAGATCGAGGCCCTCGGCTCGCAGTCCGGCGCCACCAAGGCCAAGATCACCATCGCGGCCTCCGGAGCCCTCTAAGCACTCTGGTCACTCTGAGCACGTGGCATGAGCCCCCGCCTCGCGAGGCGGGGGCTCACCCATGACCGCTTTCGCCTGACTGGCCTACTTCGTCCCGAAGTAGTAGCTGACCTGCGGAGGCTGGTTGTAACCCGTGTTCTGCCAGGCCACGCCCGTGCGGTACACGGGGTCGTGCATCAGCGTCGGCAGCCGGTGCTCCGTCGGGTGGGGCGTGCTGTAGAGCCGCAGGGCCGTGGAGTCGGCATTCCGCCAGACGGTCCGCGCAGATGCCGCGGCCCACGTCCGTGCCGGTCTTCTGACCCCACAGGACCTCGCCCGTCTTCGCGTCGTACATGATCTCGTCCTTGCCGTCGCCGTCGACGTCGGCCACCGCGAGATTGTGGTTGCCCTGCTGGTCGTAGCCCTTGCCGTGGTTCGTCGAGCTGTTGCTGTCGAACTTCCAGCGGCGGGTCAGGTCCGAGCCGTTCCAGTCGTACGCGGCGAGCGCGGTGCGCTCGTAGATGCCGCGGGTGAAGACCATGCTGGGCCGCGTGCCGTCCAGGTAGGCGGTGGCGGAGAGCAGCCGGCCCTCGCGGTTGCTCCAGGTGTCGCCCCAGTCGGCGACGGAGCCGCGGGCCGGCTCGAAGGGCGCGGAGTCCATCACCTTGCCGCTCTCGCCGTTGAAGACGGACAGATACTCGGGTCCGCTGAGGACCGCGCAGTTGTCGGCGAGGTGCGAGGCGTCCGCGTCGCCGATGACGGTGCCCGCCGCGTCCTTCGATCCGTCGGAGGTGCGGACGGCCATCTCGGCCTTGCCGTCGCGGTCGTAGTCGTACACCTGGAACGAGTCGCAGTGGGAGCCGCTGCGGACATTGGTGCCGAGGTCGACCCGCCACAGCCGTTCGCCGGTCAGTTCGTACGCGTCGTAGACCGTCGGTCCGGTGCAGGTGCCGGAGTTGGCGACATCGGTGGCATTGGACGGCACCTATTTCACGATCAGCTCGTACTGTCCGTCGCCGTCGAGGTCGCCTGCCGAGGTGTCGTTGGCGGCGTAGGTGTAGGCGACGCCGTCGCGGGTGGTGCCGCCCGAGGGCTTCCGCAACGGGATGTCGAGGCGCCCCGCGCCCCAGACGCCTGCCTTCTCGCCGGGTTGTTCGGTGCCGTTCACGACGGCGCGTATCTCGTACGTCGACGATGAACTGCCGCTGCTGTCCAGGTAGTTGGTCTGCTGCGCTTCTGTGATCAGCTCTCCGCCGCGGTAGAGCTTGAAGGACACGCCCTCGGGGTCGTCGCCGAACATCCGCCAGGTGACGAGTGTTCCGCCGTCGGCGGGGACCGCGACCAGGCCGCGGTCGAGCCGCTCGGCGACCCGGGCGGCGGCCAGCGCCTTCGTCGCCTTGTTTGCGGGCGCGGGCAGCGTGTCGGCAGCGTCCGCGTAGTGGTCCACGGCCAGGGTGGCACCGGTGCCGACGAGGACGGCGGCGAGGGTCGCCGCGAGGAGTCGGCCTCTGCGGCGGCGGTGTGTTGTGGCAGGTACGAGGGACATCGGGACCTCACAGGTCGGGGGCGAGAACACCTGCTGGTCGCCGCGGGCGCCGGTGAGGTTGCCGGTTCCCTGTGAGGTCCCGGGTCCGGCCCTGGGCCCTCCTTCAGCCGAGGCCGGTCGTACCCCTCCCCGGCAGCGGGCGGGCCACGGTAGCGTCGGCGAAGCGAACACGCTGCCGAACAGCGTTCCGGATACCGAACAGCGGCTGCCGCCACCGGCACCGCGTAAGGGAGGACCGTCAGGGATGAGCGACACCGGCCCCGCACCCACCAACTGGGCGGGCAACATTGCCTTCCGCGCCGATCGACTGCACCGGCCGGCATCCCTGGACGCCCTGCGCGAACTGGTCGCGGGCAGTCGGCAGGTGCGGGTCCTGGGCAGCGGGCACTCCTTCAACCGGATAGCGGACACCGACGGCCCTGACGGCACGCTGCTGTCGCTGACCGCGCTGCCGCCGTCCGTCGACGTCGACACGGCGGCGCGCACGGTGCGGGTGGCGGGCGGTGTGCGCTACGCGGAACTTGCCCGCCGCGTCCACGAGCAGGGGCTCGCGCTGCCCAACATGGCCTCGCTGCCGCACATTTCCGTGTCGGGCTCCGTCGCCACCGGCACCCATGGCTCGGGCAACGCCAACCGCTCGCTGTCGGCGGCGGTCGCCGCCGTCGACCTGGTGACAGCCGACGGGGCGACGCTGACGCTGCGCCGCGGCGACGACGGGTTCGACGGCGCCGTGGTCTCCCTCGGAGCGCTCGGCGTCGTCACGGCACTGACACTCGACCTGGAGCCCGCCTTCGAGGTGAGCCAGCGCGTCTTCACCGAACTCCCGCTGCCCGCCCTGGACTTCGATACGTTCGAGGCGATCAGCTCGGCGGCGTACAGCGTGAGTCTGTTCACCGACTGGCGGCGCCCCCGCTTCACCCAGGTCTGGCTCAAGGCACGCCACGACGGGACGCCGCCCGTCGACTTCCCCTGGGCCGCCCCGGCCTCCGCTCCCCTGCACCCGGTGCCCGGCATGCCCGCGGAGAACTGCACTCCGCAGCTCGGGGTGCCGGGACCCTGGCACGAACGACTGCCGCACTTCCGGGCGGAGTTCACGCCGAGCAGCGGTGCCGAGCTGCAGTCGGAGTATCTGCTCCCGCGCGCCGACGCGATCGCCGCGCTGCACGCCCTCGACTCCGCACGGGAAGCGATCGCGCCGGTGCTGCAGGTCTGCGAGGTGCGTACCGTCGCCGCGGACAGCCAGTGGCTGAGTCCCGCGTACGGTCGTGACACGGTCTCCTTCCATTTCACCTGGGTGCCTCGTACGGCGGAGGTGCTTCCCGTGCTCGCGCTCATCGAGGAGCGGCTCGCGGGGTTCGGGGCGCGTCCGCACTGGGGGAAGGTGTTCCGCGTGCCGCCCGCCGAACTACGCGCCCACTACCCGCGGTTGGGTGACTTCGCCGCGCTTGCGGGGAAGCTGGATCCGGCGGGGACGTTCCGCAACGCGTTCGTACGGGATGTCCTCGACGGGTGAGCCCCGCGCGCGCTACGGCGGGGCGGTTCAGGCCAGGCCGACCTGCGAGCCCCCTGGCCAGGTGCGCTCCCGAGTGGTGGCCGACGGCCGGCAGGGGCGCGAGGTCCAGCGGGTCGGCGGCGGCCAACCCCCGGATGGTGTCGGCCACTTGGGGTACGCACTCGCCGCGTACCGCGTGCCGCAGGAGCGCCGCCGACACCAAGGGCGTCAGCGCCTCGGCGCGGGCCGCCGCGACGACCCGGTCGGTGCGCCGCCACTGTCCGCATCAACCACCCCTCCAGCCCCACCGGTTGAGCAAGCCTCGCCCCACGTCCGTATGTACGGGAGTCAGCACCTCCCCCATACGGAGCACCCGGAGGCAACCTCCATGGCAGACGCGGGCACCGTCACCGCCCTCTTCCGCGCGTCCACGGCGCACAGCCCCTCGTACTCCACGCTGAGCCGGACGGCGGAGGGCGGGCGGCCGCTCATCGACTTCTGCATCCCGTGCAATCCGTACTTCCCCACGCCCGAGATGTTCGACGAGCTCAGCGGGCGGCTTCGGGACATCCTCACGTACTACCCGAGCAGCGCGGACACCGTGACCGCCGAGCTGAGCGCCGCGCTCGGGCTCAATCCGCAGACCGTCGCGATGGGCAACGGCTCCACCGAACTCATCACCTGGATCGACCACTTGCTGGTCCGTGACGCGCTGGCCGTGCCGGTGCCGACGTTCGGCCGGTGGACCGATCAGCCGATGGAAACCGGCAAGCGGGTCGACATGTTCCCGCTGCCGCAGGCCGCCGGATTCGCCCTGGACCCGGCGGCCTTCGTCGACTTCGTACGCGCCCGCGGCTCCCGCACGGCCGTCATCTGCAACCCCAACAACCCGGACGGCGGCCTGCTGCCGCGCCACTCGGTGCTCGCGCTGCTCGACGCGCTGCGGGACCTGGATCTGGTGGTCGTGGACGAGTCGTTCCTGGAGTTCGCCGACGCCGAACCGCAGCCGACCGTGGTGGACGACGCGGTGCTGCGCCCCAATGTGATCGTGCTGCGCAGCCTCGGCAAGAACTTCGGGCTGCACGGCGTGCGCTTCGGCTATCTCGTCGCCAACCCGGGCCTGGCCGGCAAGGTGCGCGACGCGCTGCCGAAGTGGAACCTCAACTCCTTCGCGGAGACCGTGGTGTTCATGCTGAAGAAGCACCGTCACGCCTACGACCTGAGCCTGCGTCAGGTGCGCCGCGACCGCCAGGAGATGATCTGGCACCTGGCCCGCCTGCCCGGCCTCGTCACCTATCCCTCGCAGGGCAATTTCGTGTACGCCCGGCTGCCCGACGGCGTCGACGGGGCGGAGCTGCGGGACCGGCTCCTGGAGGAACACGGCATCCTCATCCGCGAGTGCGGCAACAAGATCGGCAGCTCAAGCCGCTTCCTGCGCCTGGTGGTCCGCCCGCCGACCGATGTGCAGCGGCTGCTCGGCGCGCTCGAACAGACGCTGCCGTCGGGTGCGGCAGGCGGGCTGCCCGTCCCCTATGCCTCCGGGACGTACACCTCCGGAACCGCCGCCGTGGACCGTCTCGTGATGCGAGCCTGAGTCAGCGGTGCGCGAACCCATTCATGGCCTCGGTGGGCACGCCGTCGTAGTCGAACAGTGGCCGCCTGGCCCGCCTCGGTGGCGGGGTAGCCGGCCACGAGTTCCGCTGTCTTGTCGATGACGTTCTCCCAGTCGTCGTCGCTGTCCAGGCGGAAGGGGTAGGCGGTCTCGGCGACATAGAGCGGCTTTCCGCCGCCCTGGGCACCCGCCCCGAGCTGACGACGGTCCGCCAGCCCTGGGACCGGATCAGCGCGGAGATGGTCCGTGTGCTGCTCGCGCAGATCGGCGGCGAGGACCCGGCCGCGGTCATCCTGCCGACGGAGCTGGTGCGCCGCGGCTCGGCCTGACCGGGGGCTCGGCCTGACCGCGGCCACCGCCGCCGCGCCTACCCGGCGTCGGGCACCGGGACCCCGAAGTCCGGTGTGCCGTCGGCCTTCCAGCCGAGCGTCTGGATGCGGGTGTGGCGGTTGGGGTCGTTCAGGGGGTCGCCCTCGATCTCCTTGTACTGGCGTGCGTGGTAGACGAGGACGTCGGTGCGGCCGTCCTCGGCGACGGTGAAGCAATTATGGCCGGGACCGTACTGGCCGGTCGCGTCGTTGCTGGTGAAGACCGGGGTGGGTGACTTGGACCAGGATGCGGGGTCCATGAGGTCGCTCGCGTCGTCGGCGGTGAGCAGACCGACGCAGTAGTTGAAGTCGGTGGCGGACGCCGAGTAGGTGAGGAAGACCCGGCCGTTGCGTTGGATGACGTAGGGCCCCTCGTTCACCTTGAAGCCGACGCGCTCCCAGTCGTACTCCGGTGTGGTCAGCCGGATCTGAGGCCCCGTCAGGGTCCAGGGGTTCGCCATCCGGGACAGGAAGACGCCGGTGTTGTTGTCCTGCCCGGGCTCGTACTGCGCCCAGGCGAGGTAGCGGCTGTCCCGGTGCCGGAAGGTGGTGGCGTCGAGGGAGAAGGTGTCCCAGGCGGTGGTGATCTGCCCCTTCTCGGTCCAACTGCCCTTGAACGGATCGGCGTTGGTGTTCTCCAGGACCCAGATGCGGATCTTCCACACGTCGTAGGCGGGGGCGGCGGCGAAGTAGACGTACCAGGCGCCGTCGACGCGGTGGAGCTCCGGCGCCCAGATGTGCGCGGCCATGTCGCCGGTGGTGTGCCGCCGCCAGATGACGGACTCGTCGGCCTGCGTGAGGCCCCGCAGGGTGCGGGAGCGACGCAGGACGATGCGGTCGTACTCGGGTGCGGTGGCCGTGAAGTAGTAGTGGCCGTCGGTGTGCCGGTGGATGTGCGGGTCGGCGCGCTGTTCGACGAGCGGATTGCGGTAGGCACGCGGCCCGGACGCGGCGTGGGCCGGGCCCTGGGCGAGGCCCTGCGCGGCGAGTACGGCGCCGGTGGCGAGGGTCCCTCTCAGGACGGCTCTGCGGCTGGGTATGTCACTGCGGCTCATACGGCTCCTTCGGAGAGGTGGGCGGATTCGGGCTACGAGGTGAGCTTCTCCACGGCCGTCGGCAGCCCCGCCGAGGGGCGCGGCGGCCGGCGGCGTGCTCAGGGCGCGCCGCAGCAGGCCGAGCACCGCCACCGCGAGGAGGAAGAGCAGGCCGGTCAGGGCGCTGCCCGTGGAGTCGACGACCGCGGCGATGTAGGCGATCACATACAGCAGGCCGAGAAACGGCAGCAGCCGCCATGCCGCCTTGCGCAGCACCCTGCTCTCCATCAACGGGCCTCCCCATACGCGACGTTCGATATTTCGTACGTCATCTGTAATCTCGAACGCCGAAACGGTAAGGGCGTGTTACGGCGGGGTCAACGGTGCTGACGAGGAAAGAGGAATTTGGCGGGAGTCTTCAGCTCCGCACGCGCCCGGGGACCGCCGAACCGAGCGCTCCCCTGCACGCCGTGACGTACGCACCCACCAGCGGGCGCCGGTCGTCCGCGCGCCAGGCCAGGGCGAAGCGGCTGGGGGTGATGCCGCGGACCGGGCGGGTGACGACGCCGCCGAGCGTGATCAGGGGCGCGTTGCCGGTGGCGACCAGACAGACGCCGCGGCCGTCCACCAGCGCCTCGTACGTCTCGTCGGTACTGGCGATCTCGGCGCCGATCCGGGGCGTCCTGCCCTCGCGGGCGTCCAGGGCGAGCCAGTAGTCGCGCAGCGCTCCCGCGCTCTCCGGCAGCGCGAGGAACGGTTCGTCCAGAAGGTCGGCGAAGTCGATCGCGTCGCGGGCCGCGAGGCGGTGGTCCTCCGGCAGGGCGACATGACGCGGCTCCTCGGCGACCACGAGCCATGCGTAGCGCTCCATGTCGGGCAGGGGCAGCCAGATGAACGCGACATCCGCCGCGCCGTCCGCGAGGCCCGCGCTCGGATCCTCCCAACTCACCTGCCGCAGCCGGACGGTGGCCGCCGGATGCGCCTCGGTGAAGCGGGACCGGACGGCCGGGAGCAGCCCTCCACGGGCGGGCCGTGTGCTCATGCCCACCACGAGCGCGGCCCGCTCCTGCGTCTTGGCGTGTTCGACCGCCGCCATGCCCGACTCCCATACCTCCAGGACCTGTTGGGCGTGCGGGAGGAGCGCGGAGCCCACCGCGGTGAGCCGCACCCCTTGGCGGTCCCGTACGAACAGGTCGGCGCCCAGCTGCCGTTCCAGCATGCGTATCTGCTTGCTCAGCGCGGGCTGCGAGACGAAGAGCCGCTCGGCCGCCCGCGTGAAGTGCAACTCCCGCGCCACGGCGGCGAAGTACCGGAGGTTCCTGCTGTGTACGTCCATAACCATCAGCTATCACGTCAGGTCTTGGACGGGCCACTCACCCCGGCGGCAAGCTGATCCGCGTACAGAGAAGAGCGAGGAAGTCCGTTACATCTCCAGGGAGTTCGTGATGACGAAGGTATGGCTCGTGACGGGTGCCAACAGCGGCTTCGGCCGGGCGATCACCGAGGCGGCCGTCGCCGCCGGCGGCGTCGTCGTGGCGACCGCCCGCAATGTGGCGTCCCTGGACGACCTGGTCGCCGCCCACCCCGACCAGGTCGAGGCGCTCACCCTCGATGTGACCGACACGGCGGGCATCGAGGCCGCGGTGCGGGACGTCACCGACCGGCACGGCCGGATCGACGTCCTGGTGAACAACGCGGGCCGCAGCCATGTCGGCGCCCTGGAGGAGGACTCGGACGCCGAGCTGCGGGCCCTGTTCGATGTGCATGTCTTCGGGCCCGCGGCGCTGGCCCGCGCCGTCCTTCCGCACATGCGGGCCCGGCGCTCCGGGGCGATCGTGCAGATGAGCAGCATGGGCGGGCAGATGTCGTTCGCCGGGTTCTCGGCGTACAGCGGCACCAAGTTCGCCCTGGAGGGGATCTCCGAGGCGCTGGCGCAGGAAGTGGGGCCGCTCGGCATCAAGGTCCTGATCGTGGAGCCCGGCGCGTTCCGCACCAGCCTGTTCGGCAACACCAGTGCCGGTGCCGTCGAGATACCGGACTACGCCGAGACGGCGGGCGCCACCCGCAAGATGGTCGCGGGCGGCGACGGGGACCAGCCGGGCGACCCGGCGAAGGCCGCCGCCGCGATCATCACGGCGCTCGACGCCGACGAGACGCCGCTGCGGCTTCCGCTGGGCGACGACGCGGTGGACGCGGTCGTCGGGCATCTCGACGCGGTCCGCGCGGAGATCGCCGCGTGGGAGCCGGTGACGCGGGCGACCGCCTTCGACGCCTGAGTCACTTCAGCCCGCTCACCCGCAGCGTGATGTTCAGCCGCCCCGTCAGACCGAGGTCCGGCGGGGCGGTGTCCGCGTACACGCGCGGCACACCGTGGTAGGCGAGCCGCGAAGGCCCCCCGAAGACGACCAGATCGCCGCTGCGCAGCTCGATGTCCGTGTACGGCTTCGTCCGCGTCTCCGTGTTGCCGAAGCGGAAGACGCACGAGTCGCCGAGGGACAGCGAGACCACCGGCGATGCCGATTTCTCGTCGGCGTCCCGGTGCATGCCCATCCGGGCCTGGGCGTCGTAGAAGTTGATGAGCGCGATGTCGTACTCCTCACCACTCTCCAAGGCCCCTTCCGCGCTCCCGTAAGCGGCGTCGACGGCCGCACGGCCCAGGGCCGCGACCCACGGCGGCATCGGCTTCACCGGGGCGCCGTCGCCGTCCACCGCTGTACGCGCGTACCCGTACGGGAACCAGTGCCAGCCGAGCCCCACCTGACGGGCCGTCATCATGCCGCCGCCCGGCGTCCTGACCGTCCTGAGACCGGCCGGCGGGCGGGCCCACTCCCGGCACGACGCGACCAGGTTCCGCTGCTCGTCGAGCGTCAGCCAGTCGGGCACGTGCACGGCCCCGGGCGCGATCTCCGACCGCGTCCGGGGAAACAACTCGCCGCTCATCGCGACGAGTTCCCCTTCACGCTCCCCTTCACGGCGCGCAGGACCACGAACTTCGGGTCACTGGCGACGACTTGGGAGTTGCCGAAGAGCTTGCGCAGCTTCACGTGGTACCCGAGATGGCGGTTGCCGACGACCCACAGTTCACCGCCGGGGCGCAGCGCGGCGCGCGCCCCGCTGAACATCCGCCAGGCGGTCGCGCCGGTGGTCGCCTGGTGGCTGTGGAAGGGCGGATTGTTCAGGACGAGGTCCACGCTCCCCGCGGGCACGGCAGTCAGCGCGTCGCCCGCCACGAACTCCGCCTTGGTGGCGTCGTCGGCGTTGGCCCGGAAGGTGGCCTCCGCCGACGCGACGGCCTGGTAGGACTCGTCGATGAAGGTGACCGTGGCCTCCGGGTCGGCGACGGCGGCGGCCGTGCCGAGCACGCCGTTGCCGCAGCCCAGGTCCACGATGTGCGCGCCGCCCCTGCCGGTCGGCAGATGGCGCAGGAAGAAGCGGGTGCCGATGTCGAGGCGTTCGGCGCAGAAGACGCCCGCGTGATTGACCACGGTGAGCCCCGAGCCCGCTCCGGAGTCGCCGTCAAGGACGTAACTGCGCGGCCAGGGACTGGAGTTGGCACCCGTCCGCTGATCCGGCGTACAGAAAATGAGGCGCGCCTTCTGCCGGGCGAGGGAGGTCCGCGTGGGGCCGATGATCCGCTCGAACAGCTCCAGGGTGGAGGTGTGGATCTCGGTCACCATGCCCGTACCGACGACGACAGTGCCCGCGTGCAGGGCGGGTGCGAGCCGGTGCAACTGGTCTTCAAGAAGCGCGAGGCTCTTCGGCACGCGGACCAGGAGGACGTCGATACGGTCCGGCGGAGTGTCCCGGGTCGTCGAGAGCCGCACCGCGTCCGGCGCGAGACCGGCGCGCGCCACGTTGGCCCGCGTCGCCTCGTGCGCGAGGAACGAGTCGGTGATCAGCGTGGGCGTGTGCCCGCGCCCGGCGAGCGCGGTGGTCAGCGCACCCCAGCGGTCACCGACGACGGCCACCGTGCCGGAGAGGTCGACGGGCTCCTCCTCCGTCTCGCCGGCGAGATGCCGCAGCAGATAGGCGTCGGCCGCGGACCAGGCCCGCAACTGGTCGCGAGGGTCCTCGGGAAATCGTGTGAGGTCGTACGCGCCCCATGACGTGGTCAGCCGGTTCATCGTGCCTTCAGGCTAACGGAGTGGCGAGCGTACGATCTTCGGCAGGACCGCCGGGGTCCCGCTCGACGGGTGATCAACGCCCGCTTCGAGCCGGCGGAGCGCCTCGGCGGCGGGGGCATGGGCCGGGTCGGCCGTCCCCGCGGCGTCACGCGACCCTGCTGTCGGCCCCGACCGCCGGCGACCGCCCGCCCGTCCTGAACGTCAGTGTTTCCGACGCGTACGGCGACGCCTGTCTGACGGCCGATGTGTGCACGGAAAGGCCCTGGAGACCCACCCGCGCGAGACGGCTGAGCCGGCCGGGCCGGACGGGGACGCCCGCCGGTCAGCGGCGCCCATAGTGCGCGCACGGCGTGACCTCCTTACCGTCTAGGGGTGGAGCACGTTCCGCCGATCGAGCATCACGGAGCGTGACCGGCCGGGCCTCGGTCGGGTCGTCTCCGCGTATCCGACCGGAGGAGCCGTCATGCCGGAGCTGTTCATCGGCGGTAAGTGGACCGCCGCCGTGGACGGGCAGGTTCGGGAGATCCGCTGCCCCGCCGACAACACCCATATCGCGGCCGTCGACGAGGCCGGGCCGAAGGACGCCGCCGCGGCGATCGCCGCGGCACGCGAGGCCTTCGACTCAGGCCCGTGGCCCCATACCCCGGCCGCCGAACGCGGCCGGCTGCTGCTGCGCGTCGCCGACCTGCTGGAACGCGACAAGGACGCGCTCGCCCGCGCCGAATCCCTGGACACCGGGAAACGGCTCGTGGAGAGCGAGTACGACATGGACGACATCGCCAACTGCTTCCGCTACTTCGGCAACCTGACGGCGGCGGGCGGCACCGACCGGATCGTCGACGCCGGGAATCCGGAGGTGGACAGCCGGGTGGTGCACGAGCCGGTCGGGGTGTGCGCCCTGATCACCCCGTGGAATTACCCGCTGCTGCAGACGGCCTGGAAGGTCGCCCCGGCCATAGGCGCCGGCAACACCTTCGTCCTCAAGCCCAGCGAGCTGACCCCGCACACCGCCATCATCCTGATGCGGCTGCTCACCGAGGCCGGGCTTCCGGACGGGGCCGCCAATCTGATCCTCGGCGCGGGCCCCACCGCGGGCGCACCGCTCAGCGAGGACCCGCGAGTCGACCTGGTGTCGTTCACCGGCGGGCTCGTGACCGGGCGCCGGATCATGGCCGCCGCGGCGCCCACGGTGAAGAAGGTCGCCCTGGAACTCGGCGGCAAGAACCCCAACATCGTCTTCGCAGACGCCGACTTCGAGGCGGCGGTCGACTACGCCCTGATGGCGATCTTCCTGCACTCGGGGCAGGTCTGCTCGGCCGGGGCGCGGCTCCTCGTCCAGGACGAACTGCACGACGCGTTCGTCGACGAGGTGGTCGCGCGCGCCCGGCGGATCCCGCTCGGCGGCCCCTTCGACGACAACGCCCGCACGGGCCCGCTGATCTCCGCCGCGCACCGCGACAAGGTCGAGGCGTACGTGGCGGCCGGCATCGCCGAGGGTGCGGTGCTGCGCTGCGGCGGCGCCCGCCCGGACGACCCGGCGCTGAGGGACGGCTACTACTACCTGCCGACCGTCCTTGACGAGTGCACGCCCGGCATGTCCGTGGTCGCCGACGAGTCCTTCGGTCCTGTGCTCACCGTCGAGCGGTTCCGGGACGAGGAGGAGGCGCTCGCGCTGGCCAACGACACGGTCTACGGCCTGGCGGGGGCCGTCTGGTCGCAGGACACCGGAAAGGCCCAGCGCGTGGCGTCGCGGCTGCGCGCCGGAACCGTATGGATCAACGACTTCCATCCGTATGTGCCGCAGGCGGAGTGGGGCGGCATGAAGCAGTCCGGCTTCGGCCGCGAACTGGGACCGGCGGGACTCGCCGAGTACCAGGAGGCCAAGCACATCTGGCGCAATCTCGCAGCGACGCCGCAGAGGTGGTTCGAATGAGTACGGAACCCGGAGCGGGCCCCGGTCCCGCCGTCCCGGAGAAGACCCAGGGCGAGCACGACGACGACGCGCTCGGCGAGCTCGGCTACAAGCCGGAACTCAAGCGGACCCTGGGCAACTTCCACACCTTCGCGGCGGGCATCAGCTACATCTCGATCCTCACCGGCACCTTCCAGCTCTTCTACTTCGGCGTCACCTTCGGCGGCCCCGCCTACTGGTGGTCGTGGCCGATGGTCTTCGTCGGACAGCTGATGGTGGCGCTGTGCTTCTGCGAGCTCGCCGCCCGCTATCCGGTCGCCGGTTCGGTCTACAACTGGGCCAAGACGATGGGCGGCCCGCACGTGGGCTGGCTCGGCGGCTGGATGATGATGACGGCCACGATGGTGACGCTCTCGGCCGTGGCGCTCGCCTACCAGATCACGCTGCCGCAGATCGACGACTGGTTCCAGTTCGTCGGTGACGGCACCGGCGAGAACGACGCGGCCGCCAACGCCGTACTCCTGGGCACCGTACTCATCCTCTTCTCCACCGTGGTCAACGCCTTCGGCGTCCAGCTCATGGCCCGGATCAACTCCGCCGGCGTCTTCATCGAGCTGATCGCCGCCGTCGCCCTGATCGTCTTCCTGGCGGCGCACATCACCCGCGGCCCCAGCAGCGTCCTGACCGAGACGTACGGACTCGGCAGCGGCCAGAACCTCGGGTACTTCGGCGCGTTCCTGACCGCGTCCCTGGCGTCGGCGTATGTGATGTACGGCTTCGACACGGCCTCGTCGCTCGGCGAGGAGTCGCACAATCCCGGCCAGAACGCGCCCCGTGCCATCCTGCGGGCGCTCATCGCGTCCTTCCTCATCGGCGGATTCATCCTGCTCTTCGCCCTGATGGCGGTGCCGGACCTGAACGCCGAGGAACTGTCGACGGGCGGACTGCAGTATGTGGTCCTCAAGACGCTCGGCTCGACCATCGGCGAGATCTTCCTGTGGTGCGTGGTCGTCGCCATCACCGTCTGCGTACTGGCCGTGCAGGCCGCCGGCATCCGGCTCATGTTCGCCATGGCGCGGGACAACAACCTGCCGGCGGGTTCGATGCTCGCCCGGGTCAGCCCGCGCTTCCAGACCCCCGTGGTGCCCGCCGTCCTGATCGGTGTGGTGGGTGTCGTCATCCTGGTGATCAACATCAACCAGCCGCAGATCTTCTCGGTGATCACGAGCATCGCGATCATCATGATCTACGTGGCCTATCTGCTGGTCACCGTACCGCTGCTGCTCAAGCGGCTGCGCGGTCAATGGACGCCCGCCGAGGGGAATTTCTCGCTCGGCCGGTGGGGTCTTCCGATCAACATCGTCGCGGTGCTCTGGGGCGCCGCCATGTCGATCAACCTCGCCTGGCCGCGCGCCGAGGTGTACAACGCGACGGGCCCGCAGCACTGGTATCTGCGCTGGGGTGCCTTCCTCTTCATCGGCATCGTCGCGCTCGGCGGCTTCGCCTACTACTGGTTCGTACAGCGGCACAAGACCGGCGTGCTCGAGGAGCACCGCGTCCAGGCCGCGACCCCCACACCGCCGCCCCCGGCCGCCGCCCCCTGAATCCGCAGATCCTGGAGACGTGATGCCCGCAGAGAGCCCCTTGTCCGAGTTCGACTACGTGGTGGTCGGCGGCGGTACGGCAGGCGCCGTCGTCGCCGCTCGGCTGACCGAGGACCCGGACGTCCGCGTCTGTGTGCTTGAGGCAGGACCCTCCGACGTCGGCGACGACAACATCCTCCAACTGGACAAGTGGATGGCCCTGTTGGAGTCCGGCTACGACTGGGACTACCCGGTCGAGCCGCAGGAGAACGGCAACAGCTTCATGCGGCACGCGCGCGCCAAGGTGCTCGGCGGGTGCTCGTCGCACAACTCCTGCATCGCCTTCTGGGCACCCGCCGAGGACCTCGACGAATGGGGCGCACTCGGCTGCACCGGCTGGAGCTCCGCGGACTGCTTCCCGCTCTACCGGCGCCTGGAGACGAACGACGCACCGGGCGAGCACCACGGCCGCTCGGGCCCGGTGAACATCCTCTCCGTCCCGCCCAAGGACCCCTGCGGCTCGGCCCTGCTGTCCGCCTGCGCGGAGGCGGGCATCCCCACCACACCGTTCAACACCGGCAGGACGGTGGTGCGCGGCGCCCACTGGTTCCAGATCAACTCCCGTCCTGACGGCACCCGTTCCTCCGCTTCGGTCTCGTATCTGCACCCGATCCTCGGCAAGCGGGCGAACCTCGAAGTGCGTACGGGACTGCAGGCCAAGCGGCTCCTGTTCGACGAGAGCCGGCGCTGCACGGGCGTCGAGTACCTGGAGCCCGACACCATCCACACCGGTACGGTCCACGCGCGCCGCGAGGTCATCGTCTCCTGCGGGGCCATCGACTCGCCGAAGCTCCTGATGCTCTCGGGGATCGGCCCCGCCGCGGACCTGCGGGAGGTCGGCGTGGAGGTCCAGGTGGACTCCCCCGGGGTCGGCTCCCACCTCCAGGACCACCCCGAGGGCGTGATCATGTGGGAGGCGAAGCAGCCCATGGTGACGTCCTCCACCCAGTGGTGGGAGATCGGCATCTTCGCGGACACCGAACCGGGCCTCGACCGCCCCGACCTGATGTTCCACTACGGCTCGGTGCCCTTCGACATGAACACCTACCGGCGCGGCTACCCGACCACCGACAACGCCTTCTGTCTCACCCCGAACGTCACGCGGGCCCGCTCCATGGGCACGGTGCGGCTGCGCACCCGCGACTTCCGGGACAAGCCGAAGGTCGACCCGCGCTACTTCACCGACGAGCACGACATCCGCGTGATGACGTACGGCATCCGGCTCGCCCGGGACATCGCCGCGCAGCCCGCGATGGCGGACTGGACGGGCGCCGAACTCGCGCCGGGCCCCGAAGTCACCACCGACGACGATCTGTTCGCGTACATCCGCGAAACCCACAACACCGTCTACCACCCGGCGGGCACGGTGCGGATGGGCGCGCCGGACGACGCGGACTCGCCGCTCGACCCCGAGCTGCGCGTCAAGGGCGTCACCGGCCTCCGGGTGGCCGACGCTTCGGTCATGCCGTTCCTGCCCGCGGTCAACCCGTGCATCACCACGATGATGATCGGCGAGAAGTGCGCGGACATGATCAAGGGGACATGATCAAGGGGAACTGACCGGCATCCCCTGTTGCGGTGCTCTCAGGAGCGGTCGAACCAGGTGGGCTGTTCCTCCGCCATCGCCTGCTTGATGCGGAAGACCCCGAACTCGTGCAGGTCGGGCAGCGCGTCCGTGGCGAACCAGCCCACTTCGAGGGACTCGTCGTCATTGACCCGTGCCTCGCCGCCGACGGCCCGGCAGCGCAGCGTGATGTCCATGAACTGGCAGGTGTCGCCGTTCGGGTACGTCACCGGCTCCAGGGCCTCGACAAGCACCACCCGCTCGGCCACGCAGTGCACCGCCGTCTCCTCGAACACCTCGCGCACGGCGCACTCGGCGGGCTGCTCCCCCGGGTCCGGGATCCCACCGATGACCGACCACTTGCCGTTGTCGGAGCGCCGCCCGAGGAGCACTCTGCCCTCGTCGTCGAAGACGATGGCGGTGACCCCGGGAAGCCACAGCAGCTGCTGACCGGCGTCGGCCCGGATCGTACGGATGAAGTCAGGAGTAGCCATGCCGTCGACCCTAACGGGCGCGCTTGGCCCGTACGGCCGCCGTGACGGCCCAGCCGATGCCGCCCGCCGCGATCAGCACCAGGATGCCTTCGGGCAGGACGCCGTACCGGGTGGCCGGGGTCTGCGAGGAGCGCAGCGGCACCTCCTGGACGAGCGAGTCGGCGGTGAACCACGTGGTCTTCTGGGAGACCTCGCCGTCCGGCAGGATGATCGCGCTGACGCCGCTGGTGACCGGGACGGTGACGGTGCGGCTGTGCTCGACGGCGCGGATCCGCGACATGGCGAGCTGCTGGTAGGTCATCTCGCTGCGGTCGAAGGTCGCGTTGTTGCTGGGCACCGAGATCAGCTGGGCACCGTGCGTGACGGTGTCCCGCACGGCCCAGTCGAAGGCGGCTTCGTAGCAGGTGGCGAGGCCGACCTTGGTGCCCGCCATGGTGAAGACGCCGGGCTCGGTGCCGCGGCTGAAGTCCTGGCGCACCATGCCTACGTCGCTGCTGAAGAAGCCGACGACGGAGCGCAGCGGGATGTACTCGCCGAACGGCTGGATCTGCCGCTTGTCGTAGGTGTCCGTGGGTCCCTTCTTCGGGTCCCACAGGATCTGCTCGTTGAAGAGCTTGCCGTCCTTGGTCTCGACGACGCCGCCCACGGAGATGGGGGCGCCGATCGCCTTGACCGCGCGCTCGATCGCCTCGCGCGCGTCGGGGTTGGTGAACGGGTCGATGTCGGAGGAGTTCTCCGGCCACAGGACGAAGTCCGGCTGCTTCGCCTTGCCCGCCTCGACCCGGTCGGCGAGCCGTTCCGTCTCGCGTACGTGGTGGTCGAGTACGGCACGGCGCTGGGCGTTGAAGTCGAGCCCGGCCTGCGGGACGTTGCCCTGGATGGCCGCGACGGTCGCGGTGCCGTCCTCGGCGTCGTCGCTGACCAGGGGCTTCGCGGCGAAGGCGCCGACGACAGGGACGAGCACGCTCAGGACGGCCACGGCGGCGGCACCACGGCGCAGGCCGCGCGTGCCGTGTGCGTCGCGCACCTGGCGGACGATCTCGTACAGGCCGAAGCCGCACAGGACGACGGCGAACCCGAGGACCGGCGTCCCGCCGAGTGCGGCCAGCGGCAGGAAGACGCCGTCCGCCTGCCCGAAGGCGATCTTTCCCCAGGGGAATCCGCTGAACGGCACGCGCGCGCGTGCCGCCTCACCGGCGGTCCAGAGGGCCGCTGCCCACAGCGGGTAGCCGGGCAGCCGTGAGACGACGGTGATGCCCGCTCCCACCAGGGCCACGAACATCGCCTCGATGGCGGCGAGCGCCAGCCAGGGTCCCGGGCCGACCTCCACCCCGGTCCACACCAGGAGCGGCAGCAGGAAACCGAGCCCGAAGAGGTAGCCGAGCCCGAGGCCCGCCTTCCAGGTCCGGCCGTGCAGGCACCAGGCGAACACCGCGAAGGCCGGCAGGGCCAGCCACCACAGGGTGCGGGGCGGAAAGCTGACGTACAGCAGCACTCCGGAGAGTGCGGCCGCGGCGGCCGGGACGAGCGCGCGCAGGACGCGGGCCTTGCGCGAGGCGGGCGCGGGCTGCGGTCCGAGCTGCTCCGACTCGTCTACGGGGGTGGTGGTGGCGGTCACTCGGGGAGTGTACGGCGCGTCACCTGGGGACGGACAGCATGGTCATGATCGGCGGCGGACGGCGGCGGAGGCAGCCTCGGCGCCCGTCAGCCGGATCGTTCCTGCGCAAGACGCCCCAATGCGGGGCCGCAGCGACTACCGTGTGGCCGAGTCCCCGACGTGCGGCCAGATCCAGCCACCGCGATCGGGGCCCGTCACGCAACGGGGGGCGACGGGGTGGGGGCAAGAACGGGGATGGCCGCGACGGCCGGTCCACCAGGGGCTTACGAGCGACGCAGCGCGTCCGACGCGACGGGCGTCGCCCTGCTCGGTGTCTGCGCCGCCTGGACCTTGATCACCGCGGGGGTGCACGGCGGGCAGCCGGAGGGCGTCCTGCTCGCGGTCCTCGCCGTGGCGGCGGGATACGCGGGCGGCCGGATCTGCGGGACGCTGCTGCCGGTCGCCGCGCCCTGCGCCGGGGCGCTGGCCGGAATCGGCCTCGCGGCGGCCGCGCCGCGACTCTCGCCGGGGCCCGTGAGCACGGCGCCCCTGGGCCACACCGGCGCCACCGCCGCACTCCTGATCCTGGCCGCGGGCGCGGCCTGCTGTGCGGCGTGGGCGGCCCGGAAACCGGCGCTGCGCCTTGTGCTGCGGCTGCTGGCCGCGGGCACGGTGGTGGCCGCCGCGGCGCTCGACTCGATGGCCGGGGTCGCCGCGTGCACCGGGATCCTGCTCTGCTCGCTGGCGGCCGCCCTGATGCGGCGCCGGGCCCTCGGTCTGCTCGGCCTCGCCCTGGCCACCGTGGTGGTCACCGGCCTGACCTGGGCGATCGCGGACGACGTACTCCCCGACGGGCTCTCCGCCTCCTTGGAAGGCCAGCTCGACGGGCACCGGGTACAGCTCTGGCAGGACGCACTCGACCTGGCGGGCCGGGAGCCGGCGCTCGGCGTGGGCCCCGGACGGTTCACGGACGTCAGCCCGACCGTGGCCGAGAATCTCCTCACGGACGGCAAGCCCCACTCGGCACCGCTGCAGCAGGCAGCCGAGCAGGGCTTCACGGGCGTGGCCCTGCTGGCGGCGGTGTTCTGCTGGCTTCTGTACGCGCTGTACCGCTCGCCGCGTTCGACCCAGGTCGTCCTGTCAGCGGGGGCCGCCCTGACGGCGCTCGCCGCCGTGGCATCGGTCGGCAACGCGCTGAGCGTCACGGCGGTGACCACGGGCGCCGGCTATCTGGCGGGCATCGCGACCGCGCGACCGCTGAGCGACGAACCGTCGCAGGTCAGGCCGCCGGGCTCCCCGCCATGGGCAGCCGGTCCCGGATGATCCGGACGGCGGCTTCGGCGTTGTCGACGGTGACCGTGAACGTACGGCCGTCCCCCAGCTTGAGCACCAGGCCCTCGCCGCGCCGGACCACGACCGCGGTACCGACGTCGGGCCGCGAGCGGTAGCCCCAGCCGCCCCACTGCCGGGGGCTGACGGCCTGCGCGAAGTCGGCGCCCACCACGTGGGAGAGGGGGATACGGCGGCGCGGCAGGCCGATGTGGCCGCAGCGCACTTCGAGGCACTCCTTGTCGACCTTCACGGCGACATGGACGAAGGCGAGGGTGCCGAACAGAATCAGGAGCCCGGCCGCGATGCACCCCACGACCGACATCACCAGAGCGGCGACCCCGGACGTCCACATGCTGTCGACGGCCAGCTCGATGCCGAGCGCGATGCAGGCGGCACCTGCCAGCGCCAGCAGCCACTGGAAACGATTGGTCGCGCTGCCGGTCCAGACTTCCGGCGTGGCGCCGGCCGCGCCGTCCGACTCGCCGTGGGTGTGGTCCCTCATGCGAATGAGACTACTCAGGTTCCGGCCCGAAGGCACCGCGTCGCGGAGCGTGACTGCTCCGGGCGGGCCTCAGCGCGCCTGGCTGACCGCCGCGAGCAGCCGGCCTTCCGCATAGGTTCGGGCGGCGGCGGGCAGCTCGGAGACACGGCCGCTCAGGATCACCGTCAGACCACCGTCCGTACCGGTGCCCGGGCCGGGGAGCACTCCGATCCTGCGCAGCGCCTGGCCGGCGACCGCACCGGCGGAGCCGTGCAGGACCAGGGGCGGCAGCTGCGGCTGCTGCACGGCCGCACGGATACGCTCCGCAACCAGCTCGTAATGGGTGCAGCCCAGGACGACGGTGCTTACATCACGCGGAGTGAGTGCTGCCGCGGCAGCGATCGCCCGGTCGATGGCCGCCTCATCCGCGTACTGCACGGCGTCAGCGAGGCCGGGGCAGGGGACCTCGGTGACGCGGGCGCCGCCCGCGAACTCCTCGATGAGGCCACGCTGGTAGGGGCTTCCCGTGGTGGCGGGCGTGGCCCAGATGGCGACGGAACCACCGCTCGCCGTCGCGGGCTTGATCGCCGGCACGGTCCCGATGACGGGCAGGCCGGGTTCGAACCGGGCCCGCAGGGCGGGCAGGGCGTTCACGGTGGAGGTGTTGCACGCCACGATCAACGCGTCCGGGTGGTGCTCGGCGGCAGCCTCGGCGACCGCGAGCGAGCGCTGGACGATGTCCTCGGTGGAGCGCGGCCCCCACGGCAGTCCGTCGGGGTCCGATGAGAGGACGAGATCGGCGTCCGGCCGCAGGCGACGTACCGCGGCCGCCGCGGCGAGCAGTCCGATACCGGAGTCCATAAGCGCGATCTTCACCCGGTCACCATAGTCGATCGGCCTCATCGGCCCGGTGCCGTGGGGCAGACTGCGGCGGATGAGCGCCGTTGTGTGGACCGCCGCCGGATCGCTTGCCGCTTGGCTGTGGCTGCTGTTGGGGCAGGGCTTCTTCTGGCGTACGGACCTTCGTCTGCCGCCACGTCACGACCCGGATGCGCCGCCACAACGTGACCCGGACGCCTGGCCCTCGGTCTGCGTCGTCGTCCCCGCACGCGACGAGGCCGAGGTGCTGCCCGACAGCCTCCCCTCACTCCTCGCCCAGGACTATCCGGGGCGGGCCGAGGTCTTCCTTGTCGACGACGGGAGTTCGGACGGCACCGGCGAGCTCGCCCGCACGCTGGCCGACCGGCACGGCGGCCTGCCGCTGACCGTCGGCTCGCCCGGTGAGCCGCCGCCCGGCTGGACGGGCAAGCTCTGGGCCGTACGTCATGGAATCGCCCTGGCACGCACGCGTGCACCCCGCTATCTGCTGCTCACCGACGCGGACATCGCCCATGAGCCGGACAGCCTGCGGCAGTTGGTGGCCGCGGCGGAGACGGGCGGCTTCGACCTCGTCTCGCAGATGGCGCGGCTGCGGGTCGTGAGCGTGTGGGAGCGGCTTGTCGTCCCGGCCTTCGTGTACTTCTTCGCGCAGCTGTATCCGTTCCGCTGGATCGCGCGGAAGGGCTCGCGCACGGCCGCAGCGGCGGGCGGGTGCGTCCTGCTGAGTTCGGCGGCCGCCGAACGCGCGGGGATTCCCGACTCCATCCGGCACGCGGTGATCGACGACGTGTCGCTGGCGCGGGCGGTGAAGCGCACGGGCGGCCACATCTGGCTGGGCCTCGCGGAGCGCGTCGACAGCGTGCGGCCCTATCCCCGGCTCGGGGACCTGTGGCGGATGGTCTCGCGCAGCGCCTACGCCCAGCTGCGGCACAACCCGCTGGTGCTGCTCGGCACGGTCCTGGGGCTCGCCCTGGTCTATCTGGTGCCGCCCGTCGCGCTGTTGGCCGGCCTGGCGGCCGGGAACACGGCGACGGCCGTGCTCGGCGGGCTCGCATGGCTCCTGATGACGGCCACGTACCTCCCGATGCTGCGCTACTACCGGCAGCCGCCGTGGCTCGCTCCCCTGCTGCCGTTCACCGCCTTCCTCTACCTCCTGATGACGGTGGATTCCGCGGTGCAGCACTACCGGGGGCGCGGTGCGGCGTGGAAGGGGCGGACGTACGCCCGCCCCGATCCCACTCCGGAACAGCGCTGAGGGTCACTTCCTGCCGGGCGTCCAGTTCATGCCCCAGCCGTAGGCGTAGTCGATGGTGCGCTGGGGGCTCACGCCGCGCTCGGGGACCAGGTAGCGGGCCTCGCGCTGGACGAAGAGGTCGCCGTTGTTGTTCGTGATGAGCGCGAGCGCGCACACCGTGGAGGGCACCGTGCACTCGTCGAGCGAGAAGTCGATGGAGGCGCCGTGCTGCGGCTGCAGGGTCACGGTGGCGTTCAGGTCGGCGAAACTGCGCGCGCCTTCGTAGATCGTCACGAAGATGACGATGCGCTTGAAGTCGTTGATGTGGTCGAGGTTGACGGTGAGGTTCTCACCGGTGGCGACCGCTCCGGTGCGGTCGTCGCCGTCGAGCAGCAGGTACGGGGGCTGGTCCAACGCCCCGAAGGCATTGCCAAGGGCCTGGACGACTCCCTTGCGGCCGTCGGCCAGTTCGTACAGGGCACAGAGGTCCAGGTCGAGGTCGGCGTGCATCGCCACGGCCCGGCCGAGCTTGGCGCCCCAGCCCTTGAACTGCTTGCGCACCTCCCAGTTGAGGTTCACGCGCATCGCGCCGGATGTGCCGCCCTGCTTTTTCAGCGAGACGGACGGCGCCTCCTTGGTGAGCGTGACCTTCGTCAGGCGTACGGGCTGGGAAGCGGGCGCGGCGGGCGCCTGGGCGGGCGGCGGTGGGGCCTGGACCGGGGCGGCGGGAGCCGGAGGCTGCACCGGGGCCGGGGCGGCGACGGGCGGGGCCGCCTGCTGGGGCTCGTCCACCGAGATGCCGTAGTCCGTGGCCAGACCCTCGAGGCCGCTGCCGTAACCCTGCCCGACGGCACGGAACTTCCACGCGCCCTGGCGGCGGTAGAGCTCACCGAGGACGAACGCCGTCTCGACGCTCGCGTCCTCGCTGTCGTAGCGCGCGATCTCGGCGCCGTTCGCCGCGTCGACGACGCGGATGAAGAGGCCGGGCACCTGCCCGAACGTTCCGCCGTCCGTCGAAGCGGCGAGCACCACGGTCTCGATCGCGGGCTCCACGCGCGCGAGGTCGACGACCAGCGCGTCGGTCACCCGGCCGCCCTCGGTCTTCTTGCCCTCGTGGCGCACCGCCCCGGAGGAGTGGACCGCCTGGTTGTAAAAGATGAAGTCGTCGTCCGAGCGGACCTTTCCCGAAGCGGCAAGGAGCAGCGCCGACGCGTCGGCGTCCGGTACCCCCGGCCCCGAGGACCACCCCAATTCGACCCGCACGGCCGGTGCAGGCACCGGAACATTCGATCCTTTAGGCATTGTCATGTCCGCCCCCATCGCAAGTCGCCATCCGGCCGGGCCGCCGATTCGTTGTTGACCAACCTATTACCCGGACCCCGAAGAGGCCCATGTCCGCCGCGGATGCCCCTTCCCGCGACCCTCCCGTCAACCTTGCGTCAACCGCCGGTAACCCGTACGGAGCTTGGCTTTTACACGATCCCTACGCCGCCGCGCGACCGATTTTTCCTAAGTTCGCTCACATTGGGGAAGCCCAGTCACTACCGACACGTAAAACAACCCTCTTATCGGTCTCCCCAACCAGCACATCAAGGGCTTAACTTATGTCTCATGACCTCCCCCCGCTCCACCTATGGCGGCGGTTACTACTCCGCGCCGTCCTTCCCGGACACTCCGATCTACGACTCGCTTGTCGCCGAGCGGGGCACTCCGCAGATCGCCCCGATCCGGGTTTCCCCTGCGTACGACACGGGCAGTCACCTGCCCGCGCTCCCGGCCGCCCCGCTGCCCGCGCTGCCGGCCGCCCCTTCCCACCACAACCCCGCGTACGGCTACGCGGCGGCCCCGCAGCCCGCCCCGCTGCAGCAGGCCCCCGCCCCGTACATCCCGCAGCAGCCTTCGGCGCCGCGCGGCTACCCGGGACCCCAGCAACAGCAGCGTCCCCCCGCCGGGACCGGCTACGAGGCGATGCGCCCGGCGGCGCCCCGCCCCGCGCCGACGTACGAGGATCCGTACAACCGCCCCTACCGCGGCTACTGATTCGCCCGTATGCGTCCCTGTCAGTGGCTGCTGGCAGGATGGCCGCATGCCGAATCCAGCGCTGCACTCGATCCACTTCTACCCGCTCAAGGCGGTCGGGGGACACGCTCCGCGTGAGGCCGTCGTCGAGCCCTGGGGACTCGCGGGTGACCGGCGGTGGGTCCTGGTGGACAGCGAAGGACGGATCGTCACGCAACGGCCGCATCCGCGCCTGGCGTTGGCCGCCGCCGAGCTCCGGCCCGGCGGCGGCATACGCATGTCCGCGCCCGGCCAGGAGCCGTTGACGGTCGCCGTGCCGCCGGCCGGCGAGACCGTCCCGGTGGAGATCTGGCGCGACAAGGTCGAGGGAGTTCCGGCCGACGCGGCGGCGCACGCCTGGTTCAGCGCCTATCTGGACGTGGACGTCCGGCTCGTCCATCTCGACGACCCCGCGACGCGGCGCCCCATCGATCCGGAGTACGCGAAGGACGGCGAGACCGTCACGTTCGCCGACGGCTATCCGCTGCTCCTGACCACGCTCTCCTCGCTCGACGCCCTGAACTCGCTGATCGCCCAGGGCGATCACTCCGACGAGGGGCCGCTTCCCATGAACCGCTTCCGGCCGAATGTGGTCGTGGACGGTACGGCCCCGTGGGCCGAGGACGACTGGTCGCGCGTCGCGATCGGTGATGTCACCTTCCGGGTCGCCAAGAAGTGCGGGCGCTGCGTCGTGACCACCACCGACCAGCGGACGTCGGAGCGCGGCAAAGAGCCGCTGCGCACCCTCGCCAAGCACCGCCGCTTCGGTGACCAGCTGGTCTTCGGACAGAATCTGGTGCCCGAGTCCACCGGCACCGTCCGGATCGGCGACCC
Source organism: Streptomyces sp. NPDC086554 (assembly GCF_040686095.1). NCBI lineage: Bacteria > Bacillati > Actinomycetota > Actinomycetes > Kitasatosporales > Streptomycetaceae > Streptomyces > Streptomyces sp. NPDC086554. The sequence continues at coordinate 230,469 of NZ_JBFBJK010000003.1, read as the reverse complement.
TTTCACGGTCCTCGAATGAACGGCCCCGGTGAGGGGAACTCGGAGGCGAGGCGCGGACGTTGAGCGTCGATGAGAAGGGTGATTTCGCTCTCTCTTCTTCCCACCGACGCGTGGGCCGTGCCGTTCGCGGTTAAGACGGACGCGGAAGGGGGTGCAGGACTGTGCGAGCGCTCGTCGGACTCTGGCGGTGGCGGCACAATCCGCTGCGCCGGAAGACCGACCTCGTAGAGGCGTGGGTGGCCCTCGCCGCCCTCCTGCTCATCGCCGTCGCCGCGCCGGTGACCGGCACCGTCGTCGGCGGCCTCGCGCGCGAAGCCCTGCTCCAGTCGGTCCGGGAGCAGCGCGAGGCACGGCACGCGATCTCCGCCACCGTGGTCGAGAAGGTCTCGAGACCCCCGGTCGACCCCGATCCCGAGACTTCGTCCGCCCGCGACAGACACAGCCGCGTGATCGCCGACTGGACGGCTCCCGACGGCACTCCGCGCTCCGGCACCGTGGTCGCCGACCTGGAATCACCGGACCCCGGCGACCGGTTCCGGATCTGGACGGACGAGCACGGCCTGGTGGTCGGGCGGCCGTTGGACGGCGCGACCGCGGCGACGCACGCCGCGTTGGCCGGATTCGGTGCCGCCGCGGCGGTCGTCGGCGTCGTCGAGGGCACCCGGCGGCTGGTCGTCTGGCGGATGGTGCGGCGGCGGTACGACCGCTGGGACCAGGCCTGGGACAAGGCGGGCCCGGACTGGGGACGCACCGGCACCGGCTCCTGAGCCGGTGAGAGACCGGCGATGACCAGGTGAGAGCCTGGCGATCGGGTCAACTCGCCCCCGCCGCGCGCGCTACGGTGGACCGGCCGAACTCTTCGGCTCCTTGCGCGAGGTCGTGAGGTCCCGCGTACGACGAGGTGGGGGCAGAGCAACTCCATGGCACAGGGCACGGTCCAGGTGACGCACACCGGCACGTCGCGGTGGCGGCGCCGCACGGGCGAGTACGCATCGCTCGCCGCCGCCTTGGAGGCCGCGACCGACGGGGATGTCCTCACCGTCGCACCCGGCACCTACCGCGAGAACCTCGTCGTCCAGCGCGCGGTGACGCTGCGCGGCCCCGAGAACTCCCCCGGCTCCGTCCGCATCGCACCCTCCGACGGCGTGCCGCTCACGGTCCGTTCGTCCGCCGTGGTGCAGGACCTGCACATCGAGGGCCAGGACTCGGCGGCGCCCGCGCTGCTCGTCGAGGACGGCGCACCCGAACTCGTCGACGTACGCGTGGTGACGCGCTCGGCCTCCGGGATAGAGGTGCGCGGCGGCGCGCGCCCGACCGTGCGCCGCTGCACGGTCGACAACCCCGGCGGCATCGGCATCGCCGTACTCGACGGCGGGGGCGGTGTCTTCGAGGAGTGCGAGGTCGTCTCGGCCGGGCAGTCGGGCATCGCCGTGCGCGGCGGCGCGCACCCCCGCCTGGAGCGCTGCCGGGTGCATCACGCATCGGGCGCCGGGCTCTCGGCGACCGGCGAGCACACCGGACTCGAGGCGATCGGCTGCGAGGTGTACGAGGTCAAGGGCGCGGGGGTGCAGATCACCGGACGGGCCACCGCGCACCTCACGGACTGCGACGTACACCGCACGACGTCGGACGGCGTCACGCTCGACACGGACGCCGTCCTGACGCTCGCCGACTGCCGGATCCACGACATCCCCGAGAACGCGATCGATCTGCGCTCCCGGTCGGTGCTTACCCTGACGCGGTCCACGGTGCGGCGGTTCGGCCGCAACGGCCTGTCGGTGTGGGACCCGGGCACGCGCGTGGACGCCAACCAGTGCGAGATCCACGACAGTACGGGCGACTATCCGGCGGTGTGGGTCAGCGACGGCGCGACCGCCGTCCTGGAGTCCTGCCGGGTGCACGACGTGCCGGACGCGCTGTTCGTCCTCGACCGCGGCTCGCGCGCCGACGTCATCGACAGCGATCTCTCCCAAGTGCGCAACACGGCGGTGTCGGTGAGCGACGGCGCCACCGCGCAGCTGGACGACTGCCGCATCCGCGAGGCCGCCACCGGCGCGTGGTTCCGCGACCACGGCAGCGGCGGCACGCTGGCCAACTGCACCGTCGACGGCGTCCAGACGGGCGTCATCGTCACCAAGGGCGCCGACCCCACCATCGAGCGCTGCACGGTCACTTCGCCCGCCGAGGCCGGGTTCTACGTGTCGGCGGGCGCCCGCGGCAGCCTGTACGGCTGCCGGGTGACCGACAGCGGCGGCTTCGGCTTCCATGTGATCGACGGCTGTCGTACGACGCTGAAGAAGTGCCGTACGGAGCGGTGCGGACGCGGCGGCTTCGAGTTCTCCGAGGACGGGCCGATCGTCGAGGACTGCACCAGCGACGAGAGCGGCGGCCCGCGGACGACCGCGCGGGAGTCCGCGCCGGCCGTCCAGACGGCCACGCAGTCGGTGGGTCTGCTCGGCGCGGTCCCCGGGCAGCGCACCACGGAGCAGGAGCCCGAGAAGAGTGCCGTCCCCGAGCAGCCGTCCCGCACATCCAAGGCCGTGCTCGGTGAACTGGACGCGCTGGTGGGCCTGGACAGCGTCAAGCGCGAGGTGCGCGCCCTGACGGACATGATCGAGGTCGGGCGGCGCCGGCAGCAGGCGGGGCTCAAGGCCGCGTCCGTCCGCCGCCACCTGGTCTTCACCGGCTCCCCCGGCACCGGCAAGACGACCGTGGCACGGCTGTACGGCGAGATCCTGGCCTCGCTCGGCGTCCTGCAGAGCGGTCATCTCGTCGAGGTGTCGCGCGTCGACCTGGTCGGTGAGCACATCGGGTCGACGGCGATCCGCACCCAGGAGGCCTTCGACCGGGCGCGCGGCGGCGTGCTGTTCATCGACGAGGCGTACGCGCTCTCGCCCGAGGACTCCGGGCGCGACTTCGGCCGCGAGGCCATCGACACGCTGGTGAAGCTGATGGAGGACCACCGGGAGGCGGTGGTGGTGATCGTCGCGGGCTACACGGCGGAGATGAAGCGTTTCCTTTCGGTCAACCCCGGTGTGGCGTCCCGCTTCTCACGGACCATCACCTTCAGCGACTACGCCCCCGAGGAGCTGCTCCGGATTGTCGAGCAGCAGGCCGACGAGCACGAGTACCGCCTCGACTCGGGCACCGGCGAGGCTCTCCTGAAGTACTTCACCGCCCTCCCCAAGGGCCCCGCCTTCGGCAACGGCCGCACCGCGCGCCAGACCTTCGAGGCGATGGTGGAGCGGCACGCGGGACGCGTCGCCCAGTTCGACGAGCCGAGCACGGACGACCTCACCCTGCTGTATCCGGAGGATCTGCCGGAGCTGCCGTGACCTGTGGACCCGGCCGCTGGCCGGGGACGCCCGGCTTGAGCCGGGCGAGCAGCCGGGCCCGCTCCTCGGCGAACGCCGGGTCGACCTGGTAGTCGGAGTGGCCCAGGATCGGTGCGGGCAGCGGGTGTTCCTCGGTGCGGCCGTACGCCAGGGGGTCCTTGAGGGCGTCGCGGTCGACCTGCGGTCCTTCGTCCTCGGGGGGCACCCGGACGGGGCCGCCGATCGGGTCGGTGGTGCGGTGCAGATTGCGCCAGCAGTCGACCTCGCGGTGCAGGGAGCGCAGGGCGGCGGGACCGAAGTGGGCCGGGAACCACCGTCCGTAGAGGCGCTCCAGGGGCGAGCCGTAGGTAAGGAGGGCGACCCGTTTACGTACGGACGGCCACAGCTGCCAGGCGGCCGCCGCGGCCAGGACGCTGCCCTGCGAGTGCCCGGAGATGACGAGCCTGCCGCCCTCGGCACGCGTCTGGCGGGTCCAGGTGTGCATCCGCCAGGTGAGGTCGGGTACGGCGCGCTCGGCGTAGCAGGGGGGCGCGAAGGGGTGGGCGGCGCGCGGCCAGAACGTACCGACGTCCCAGAGGATGCCGATGGTCCGGCGTGCCGAAGGGTCGCGGTAGGCGCGGCGTCCCCAGGTGACGAAGAGTATGAAGCCGAGCCCGATCAGCCAGGAGCCGAGCGACTGGGAGGTCTGCGCGGCCCCTTCGAAGAAGATCGGCAGCCCTTGGGCGGCCTCCCCCGGCACCTCTTCCGTCAGCCAGGCCCCGACGAGCGCGGCGGCGCCGAGGAACAGGGTCACGGCGGAGGTGATGCCGACGATCCGCGGCGCCCGGTCAGTGAGGGAGGCACGCGCGCGCGTGCTCGCGATGCGGCGGGTGCGTGCCGCGTCCTCCGGTTCGCCCGCGTAGTCGTCGGTCACCTTCGCCGTCTCGCGGCGCTTGAGCTGTACGGTGCGCGCTCCCAGCCAGCCGCAGAGCACCGCGACCACCACCAGGAGCGGCGGGATCACGGACGCCTGCCAGGTCAGCAGGACGGGCGGGCCGTCGATCGTGCCGCCCGCACCGGGCTGCCCCGATCCGTCGAGCCAGTCGGCGACGCGCTGGGCGCCGCCGCCGGACATCACTCCGCCGAGCGCGCACGCCAGCATGGCCACGGCAGGGCCGCCGAAGCCGCGGATCGCGGTGCGGGTGTCGGGGGCCGTGCGGTACAGGAGGCGGGCGACCACGGCGAGGGCGACGACGAGGATCCCCTGGACCAGGGCGATACCGCCGAAGGTCGCGTCGCCGGGCAGCCGGCCCTGGGAGATCCACTCGGGGCGTGACCAACCCGCGTACAGGAGGGTCAAGGCGAGCAGGCTGAGCGCGCCGAGCGGCAGGCGGCGGATCAGCTTCTCGTCGAGGTGCTGGTCCAGCTTGTTCTCGCTGCGGCCCCTGCGGCACACCACCCACACCACGAGGCCCGCCCCCAGGACGAGCGTGCCGTCGAGGATCCAGCCGAGTACGTCGAGCAGCGCGGGGCCGCCGCCCCGCCGGTCGTGGCGTGCGGCCGAAGTGCCCACCGCTGCGGCCACCGTGAGGAAGCCCGCGGCCGTGTGCGCGGCGCGCAGCCGGGCCACGAGGCGGCGTCCGTACCAGAATCCGGGCCTGCCGAGCGCGGTCCGGCCGGGGTCCTCCTCCGGGTCCCGCTGGTGGGGCAGCGGCGTCTGGGACTCGTACGCGCTCCAGGTGCGGTGCGAGAGGTACCAGAGCAAGGCGGTCATGGCGGTCGGCACGACGGCGGCGAGCGCGAGGCGCCGCCCCGGCTGGGACCACCAGCCGCCGTGCCCGGAGGCGTCCGTCGCCAGGAAGCCGAGCCAGGAGCGGCCTTCGGCGCACTCGGGCGTGCCCGCGCACTGCCAGGCCGTCAGGTCGATGGCGACCTCACAGGCGGCGGCGATGAGCAGCACGGTGAGGGTGAGTCCGGTCAGGCGCACCAGGAGGCCGTAGGCGCGGACGGTCTTCTTCCTGCGCCGCGAGGTGGGGCGCATCCAGTGCGCGAGGTTGACCACCATGAAGGGCAGCAGCAGGAGCCACAGGGCCCGTGAGCCGTTGCCGGAGGTCAGGTTGCACCACACGTACGCCTCGGGGACCGGTTTGCCCCGGTAGTCGTCCGGGCGTTGCTCGGCGTCCGCGTCCTCGGTGCGGCGGAAGACCGCCGCCGTCTCGTCGCCGGAGACCCGTACGGTCCTGGGGTCGCCCAGCATCTCTTCCGGTGTGGTGCCCCCGACTCCGTGGACGAGGAGTTCGAGAGCCATGTCTTCTGTTGTCGAGCGCTCCACTGTTCTGCATCCCCCGTTGCACGTGGTCAGTGTCGATGCGCGTGGTCAGGAAACCAGGATCTCGGCTCGTCGCCCCGTGCGCACCCCCCGTCACGTAATCTCCCCGTTCCGGGTGAGAGGATGAGAACAGCGCATTCGACGGGCGCGACAGATGTGACGAGGCAGAAGGGCCGGACCTGACGTGAGTGAGAATCAGAACCTCCTCGCGGAGCAGCGCCGCGCCCTGATCCTCGACGAGGTACGGCGCCGGGGCGGGGTCCGGGTCAACGAACTGACGCGGAAGCTCGGCGTGTCCGACATGACGGTCCGCCGCGATCTCGACGCCCTGGCCCGTCAGGGCGTCCTGGAGAAGGTGCACGGCGGCGCCGTCCCGGTGGCCGAGGCGAGCACGCACGAGCCGGGGTTCGAGGCCAAGTCGGGCCTCGAGCTGACCGCCAAGGAGGACATCGCGCGCACCGCGGCGTCCCTGGTGGCACCGGGCACCGCGATCGCCCTCTCCGGGGGCACGACGACGTACGCCCTTGCACACCATCTCCTGGACGTGCCGGACCTGACGGTGGTGACGAACTCGGTGCGGGTCGCGGATGTCTTCCACTCCGCGCAGCGCACCTCGGGCCAGCGCCAGGGCGCGGCCACCGTGGTCCTCACGGGCGGTGTGCGCACCCCGTCGGACTCGCTGGTGGGCCCGGTCGCCGACCAGGCGATCGGGGCGCTGCACTTCGATGTGCTCTTCCTGGGTGTGCACGGCATATCGGCCGAGGCCGGTCTGTCCACGCCCAACCTCGCGGAGGCGGAGACCAACCGGCGTCTGGTGCAGTCGGCGCGGCGCGTCATCGTGGTCGCCGACCACACCAAGTGGGGCACGGTGGGCCTCAGTTCGTTCGCGACGCTGGCGCAGGTCGACACGCTCGTGACGGACCCCGGGCTGCCCGCGGAGGCGCGGGCGGAGATCTCCGACCATCTGCGGCGCCTGGTGATCACGGGCGAGCCCGAGGAGCCCGAGGAGAGCGGCGGGTACGCCGCAGACATCTGACGACCCCTCAGCTATGGTGACGGTGGCTGGTCAACCACCCGATGCTGCTTGGGGGCTGAGTTCGATGGCACGCCGACTGAGGCCCGTGGGGCTCGAGTTCGCCGAGTCCGCACCGCTGCGTCTGGTCTTCGCCCGTGAGGTGGGCGCCGCGCCCGAGGCGGTGTACAGCGCCCTCGCCGACGACATGACGGGCTGGCCCGAGTGGTTCACGGCGGTCACCCTGTGCCGCCCCATCGACGGCGGCGCGGGCCGCGAGGTCCGGCTCAAGGGCGGCACACGCTTCCGGGAGACGATCGTGGCGGCCGAGGCGGCGCAGCGGTACGCCTACCGGATCGACGAGACGAACGCGCCGGGTCTGCGCGCCCTCCTGGAGGAGTGGCGGCTCACCCCGGCCGGCACCGGCACCCGCGTGCAGTGGACCTTCGCCGCGGACGGCGCCGCGCCTTTCCGCTTCGCCATGAAGCTGGGCAGGGCGGGCATGAGCCGGGCCTTCCGCGACGCCGTGACGGCCCTCGACCGACGCCTGGCGGCGGCGAACGCCTGATCCCTCCGCCGCCCCGAAGGTGCCCCCGAAGGGGCGCGGGGAACTGCGCGACCAGCCACATGCGACCCGCAGCCCAAGCACCGCTCTTCCCGCGGAGCGCTAGCCCCAAGTCCCGGTCGCCAGCAGCGACTTGATGGCGGCCGCGTACGGCGTGATGTCCAGTCCTTGTTCGGCCAGCCACTCGTCCGAGTAGTACTTGTCCAGATAGCGGTCGCCCGGGTCGCAGATGAGCGTGACGACGCTGCCGGTGCGTCCCGCGGCCACCATCTCGGCGACGATCTTCAGGGAGCTCCACAGGCCGGTGCCGGTCGAGCCGCCCGCCTTGCGGCCGATCGCCTGCTCCAGGGCGCGCACGGCGGCGACGCTCGCCGCGTCCGGCACCTTCATCATGCGGTCGATCGCGCCGGGCACGAAGCTCGGCTCCATGCGCGGCCTGCCGATGCCCTCGATGCGGGAGCCGCAGTCGCTGGTGGCGTCCGGGTCGTGGTGGGTCCAGCCGTCGAAGAAACAGGAGTTCTCGGGGTCGGCGACGCACAGCCGGGTGTCGTGCTGCATGTAGTGGACGTAGCGGGCGATGGTCGCCGACGTGCCGCCGGTGCCCGCCGTGGCGACGATCCACGCGGGCTCCGGATAACGCTCCAGCCTCATCTGCTGGTAGATCGACTCGGCGATGTTGTTGTTGCCGCGCCAGTCCGTGGCCCGCTCGGCGTAGGTGAACTGGTCCATGTAGTGGCCGCCGGTCTCGACGGCGAGGGCGGCCGACTCGGCGTACATCGTGCGCGAGTCGTCCACGAAGTGGCACTGCCCGCCGTGGAATTCGATCAGTCGGCACTTCTCGGCGCTGGTCGTGCGCGGCATCACCGCGATGAAGGGCACCCCGATCAGCTTCGCGAAGTACGCCTCGGAGACGGCCGTCGAGCCGCTGGACGCCTCGATCACCGGGCGCCCTGGCCTGATCCAGCCGTTGCAGAGGCCGTACAGGAAGAGGGAGCGGGCCAGGCGGTGCTTGAGGCTGCCGGTCGGGTGGGTCGACTCGTCCTTCAAATACAGGTCGATGCCCCACTCCTCCGGCAGCGGGAAGCGCAACAGGTGGGTGTCGGCCGAGCGGTTGGCGTCGGCCTGGACCTTGCGTACGGCTTCTTTGAGCCAGGCGCGGTACTCCGCGTCGCTGCGGTCGATGTCGAGCGTCGCCATCGGCTCGTCGGCTCGATCCTGCTGTGTGGTGCTCACCGCGCGGCTCCTCCGGGTCGGGCCGGCCACGCTCACAGCCGGCCGGACACCTCGATCATAAGCACCTTTCGCACGCTTCTCACCTGCATAAACACACCTTTGAGCAGCTCAAAGGCACACCTGGCGCAGTTACCGGACGCACCCGCCGGGCACACTGGAGAGAGGATGCTCCGTTCTGTGCCGGCGTCTTCATGCGCACTGGTGCTCGACGCCGGGTGCGTGCAGACTGCACCGCACGGGACGGCAGTCCCGTACGGAGCGACACACCGAGGCGCAAGGGGGCGGAACGTCATGGCGGAGCCGGAGTTCACGGCCACAGGCGTACGGATCGGGCGGCGGCTGCGCTCCCTCACCCGGGCCGGCCAAGTCCGCATCAGCGACGGCAGGTTCGAGCTGCTGACCAGTTACGGCAGGGAGATCGACAGCGCCCCCGTGCAGACGGTGCGCGCGGGCAAGCCGTGGTTCGCCGCGGACGGCCGGGCACTGGCCGAACTGAACGGCACGCGCTACCGGCTCACGCTCGCCGATCACGATCCGGCGCCCGGCGCGGCGGGTCCGCCCACGGTGCGCAAGTTCATCGACGCGGTGCGCAGGGCGTCAGGCCGCAAGACCCGGGACTGAGCGGGGCCGGAGTGCCCGCAGGGCAGGGTGCGAGTTGCACGCCCGCACCCCCTGAGTCACTCTGGTCTCACATCACTCTGGGTTTACCGGCGATGACGCTGCGAACCAGCCCGCCGGCCACACAGCAGGCGGCAGACCACGCGGCCGCTGCTGGATCCGATCGTCGTCTTCTTCCGGACCGTAATTCGGGGAGTCGCAGCCGTGATCAGCCAGCCAAGCAGGTATTGCACAGTGGAGCTCCAGGCTCTGCCCGCGCGGATCGGCCAGGTCCGCAGAATCGTATCGGCGCAGTTGCGCTACTGGCATCTCGATCCCTTGATAGACCGGGCCGCGCTCGGTGTGACCGAGCTGCTGACCAACGTGCACCGGCACGCACAGCCGGACAAGGTGTGCACCGTGGAGATCGAGCTGCTGCTCGACCGCCTCACGGTCTCCGTGCACGATCACGACCCCCGCCTCCCCGAGCTGAACGACGCCGAGACGTTCGAGACCTGCGGACGTGGCCTCGCGATGGTCGCCGCGGTCAGCGAGAGCTGGGGCGTACGCCCGCACGGCGAGACGGGCAAGGTCGTCTGGTTCACCCTTCCGGCGCCGACCCCGGCGGCTTCTCTGCCCACGTACCCGGTGTACGGGGCGGCCACGGCTGGCCCCTTCGCGGACCTGGACACCGGCGCGCCGGACGCCCTGGCCGACGCGCCCGGACATGCTCCCGCCCGGTCGGCCGTTGTCGGCTGACCGGGCGGTGACAGGCCCCGCGTCCGTGACGGCGTACGTCACTCGGTGGCGATGGCACGCAGCACGTCCAGGCGTGCGGCCCGCCGCGCCGGACGCAGACCCGCAAGGGCTCCCGCCGCCAGGCCCACCAGGGCGACCACCACGAGCTGCACCGGCGGCACCGCGAACGCGAAGGCACTGTCGGTCGCGCCGTCCGAGGCCTTGACCAGGACCCAGCCGAGGAAGCCGCCGAGCGCCAGGCCGCCGGCCGTGCCGAAGGCCGCTACGAGCACCGACTCCCAGCGGACCATGGCCCGCAGCTGCGCCCTCGTCTGCCCGACGGCCCGCAACAGACCGAGCTCGCGGGTACGTTCGTGGATCGCGAGGGTCAGGGTGTTGGCGATGCCGAGCAGGGCGATCAGGACCGCGAGCGCGAGCAGGGCGTAGACAAGCGTGAGCATCATGTCGATGCCGCCCGCCGCGGACTGCGCGTACTCATCCCGGCTCTGCACGTCCGGATTGCCGTACTCCTGGGCGGTCTTGGAGACCGCGGCCTCGCCGTCGCTCGCGCTCACCCCGTCCTTGAAGGTGACGGACACGAGACTGTCGGCGTCCTGCATGCGGTGCGGCGCCCAGGCCTCACGGGTGATGACGTAGTCCCCCGCGAGCTCCGACTGTCCGAACAGCGCGCGGACGGTGAAGGTGGCCTTCTTGCCGTCGGCGAAGGCGAGTTCCGCCTTGGATCCGACCTTCAGGTCCTGCTTCTGTGCCTCGGCGCGATTGATCGCGATGCCGTTGGTGCCGAGGTCCAGCGAACCCTCGATCTTGCCGAGGTCGAAGGACTTGGCGAAGGGGCCGGGGTCCGTGACGGTCAGGGCGCGCCCTTCCCCGTCGACCTCCGCCGCGCCCTTGCCCAGGCCGACGGCGGTCTCCACCTCCGGCTGCTCCGCGAGCGCGGGGGCCAGCTTGGGGCTGAGTCCGCTGCCGCCCGCGCCGAAACCGGGGGTGCTGATGGCGAGATCGCCGGCGAAGGAGCGGTTCACCGTCTGGTCCATGGTCGCCTTCAGCGAGGCGCCGAAGACCGTGAAGAGCGAGACGACGGCGACGCCGATCATCAGCGCGCTCGCGGTGGCGGCGGTCCGCTTGGGGCTGCGCAGGGCGTTGCGCCGGGCGAGCCCGCCCGTGACGCCGCGCAGCCGGTCCAGGGGCCCGCCGAGAATGCGTACCGCCCGCGAGGACGCGACCGGTCCGAGTACGACGAACGCGGCGAGCGCGAGGACCGCCCCGGCCCCTGCCAGCCACACGGACGGGCTGACGAGGACACCGAAGAGCGAGAGGCCGACGGCGGTGAGGGCGAGGGCCGTGCCCGTGACGGCGCGCCCCCGCGAGGCCCCGGAGTGGTCGACCGCCGTCTCGCGCAGCGCGGCCAGGGGTGCGGTGCGCCCGGCGCGGACGGCGGGCAGCAGGGCGGAGCCCAGGCAGACCACGATGCCGACGGCCAGGGGCAGCAGCATCGACAGGCCGCTGATCACCAGGTCGCCTTCGGGGAAGGGGAATCCGATGGCCGGGAAGAGTGCCTGGAGCCCGGCCGCGATCCCGATGCCGCCCGCGAGGCCGGCCGCCGACGCCACGACGGCGACCGCGCTCGCCTCCACGAGGGTGGATGCGGTGACCTGGCGGCGCGAGGCTCCGAGGGCGCGAAGGAGCGCGTTCTCGCGGGTGCGCTGGGCGACGACGATCGCGAAGGTGTTGTGGATGCTGAAGGTCGCGACAAGCAGGGCGACCCCGGAGAAGACGAGGAGGAAGCTGGTGAAGAGCGTCAGGAACTGGCCGGAGATGTTGTCGGTGTTCTCCGCCGCCGACGCCTCGCCGGTGATCGCCTCAACTCCCTTGGGGAGTACGGGACTCAGCGCGTCGACGAGTTCCTGCTCGCTCACTCCGGGCCCGGCCCGCACCTGGATGGACGCCGCCTCGCCGGGCTTCGGCGTGAGGTACTTCTCCGCGTCGGCCTGCGTCATGCCGGTGAACGTGGTCTGCGCCATGCCGTCCTCGCCACCGAAGGTCGCGAGGCCCACGATCGTCACCTCGACCGGGTCCGGGGTGCGCAGCGTGGTCGTGTCGCCGATCTTCAGGTCGCCGGACTCGACGGCGCCGCGGTTGACGACGACCTCGCCGGACTTGGCGGGGGCGCGGCCGTCGGCCAGCTGATAGGCGTTCAGATCCTTGTCGGCGATCCAGTTGCCGGCGAGGGTGGGCGGGCCTTCGCCGCCGATGGGCTCGCGGTCCTTGCCGAGGAGCTGGCCTGCGCCCTGAATGCTGGGCGCGGCGGCCGCGACACCGTCGGTCCGCTCGATCTTCTCGACGAGCGAGGTCTTGACGGGCTGCCGGGTGCCCTGGCTGTCGTCGGGGGTGGTGATGGTGTCGGCGCTGCGGACCACGGCGTCGGTGCCGCTGGTCGCGTTGCCGAACATGGTGTCGAAGCTGCCGCGCAGGGTGTCGCCCATGACGAGCGTGCCCGCCAGGAAGGCGACACCGAGCATGACCGCGAGGAACGTACCCGCGAAGCGCCGCTTGTGGCCGCGCAGCGAGGACAGGCTGATGCGCGCGGACGCGCTCAGGGAACTCATGACGGTGCCCCCTTGGTACCGGGTGTGGCCGAGGTCGTCGCGGTCTTCGTGGTCTTCGTGGTCGTCGTGGTCTTCGCGTCGAAGGCCTTGAGCCGGTCGAGGACCTTGTCGGCGGTCGGGTCCGCCATCCGGTCCACGAGCCGGCCGTCGGCCAGGAAGACGACCTCGTCGGCGTGGGCGGCGGCCACCGGGTCGTGGGTGACCATGACGACGGTGCGCTCCATCTGCCGTACGGCGCGGCCGAGCAGGCGCAGGACCTCCTCGCCGGAGCGCGAGTCGAGGTTGCCGGTCGGTTCGTCGGCGAAGACGACGTCGGGCTGCCCGGCGAACGCCCGTGCCACGGCGACGCGTTGCTGCTGTCCGCCGGAGAGTTCGGCGGGCCGGTGGTGCAGTCGGTCGCGCAGGCCGACGACGTCGATGAGGGCGTCGGTCCACTCGTGTCCGCCGTGCCGTCCCGCCAGGTCCATCGGGAGGGTGATGTTCTCGGCGACGGTCAGCGTCGGCACCAGGTTGAAGGCCTGGAAGACGAAGCCGATGCGGTCGCGACGCAGCAGCGTGAGCCGTCGGTCGTCGAGTGCGCCGAGCTCGGTGTCCCCGATGTGCGCGGTGCCCGACGTGAGGGTGTCGAGGCCCGCCGCGCAGTGCATCAGGGTGGATTTGCCGGAGCCCGACGGGCCCATGATCGCGGTGAAGCGTCCTGCCGGGAAGCCGACGCTCACCCCGTCCAGGGCCCGTACGGCGGTGTCGCCGCTGCCGTAGACCTTGACGGCCTCGGTGACGCGGGCCGCGTCGAGCGTGGCGGTGCGCTGTCCGGTTGCGGTGCTCATGCCGCACCGCCCTTGGAGGTACGGCCGAACTCCTCGTTCAGGACGGAGAGCCGCCGCCAGTACTCGTCCTCGTCGATCTCACCGGACGCGAAGCGCCGGCCGAGCACGGCGATGGGCGACTTCTCGTCGATGCGTACGTTCGCGTCGTGGCCGTCACGCTGCCACGGTGCGCGGCGGCCACGCCACACGGTGCGGCGCAGCAGGGTGATGCCGCCGATCACGACGGCCGCCCAGATGAGCGGGAAGAACAGGATCCACGGGCCGGGCCCGCCGTCGAAGTGAGCCAGGGTCTGCATGGTGTCCATCTCCTCGGAAGCGAGTTCGCGATGCCTTCGCGCTATCTGTGCGACGCAGTTCGCGATGTCTGTGCGATGTATCGAGATTCGCTCTCCGAGGGGGTCCGAGTCGTCGTACGGCCAGCGGCAGCTCGCGTACCACGCGGGGAGTAGGAGCGACCGTCGACGCTGCTCCCGGAGGAAGCCTGGACCTCTGTACCTACTAGTATGTACAGTACGTCCATGAGCACTCCGGAGCGTCTGATCGAGTCCACCCGCGAGCTGCTGTGGGAGCGCGGCTACGTCGGTACGAGCCCCAAGGCCATCCAGCAGCACGCGGGAGCCGGGCAGGGCAGCATGTACCACCACTTCGCCGGGAAGCCCGACCTGGCGCTCGCCGCGATCCGGCGCACGGCCGAGGAGATGCGGGCTGCCGCCGATGCGGTCCTGGGCGGCGAGGGATCGGCGTACGAGCGTATCGAGGCGTATCTGCTGCGGGAGCGCGACGTGCTGCGGGGCTGCCCGGTCGGGCGGCTCACGATGGACCCGGATGTCATCGCGAGCGACGAGCTGCGCGCGCCGGTCACCGAGACGCTCGACTGGCTGCGGGAGCGGCTCGCCGGGATCGTCGAAGAAGGCCAGGAGCAGGGCGAGTTCACGGCCGCGCTCGATCCGCGGGAGGTCGCGGCGACGGTCGTCGCGACGGTCCAGGGCGGCTATGTGCTGGCCCGCGCCGACGGATCGCCCGCAGCTTTCGACACCGGCGTACGGGGCCTGCTCGCCCTCCTGCAGACAAGGAACCATTGACCATGCATGCGATGCAGTACGAGATCACGCTGCCGGCCGATTACGACATGGGGATCATCCGTGACCGCGTGGCCACCAAGGGGCATCTCCTGGACGGCTACCCGGGGCTCGGCGCCAAGGCCTACCTGGTGCGTGAGCGCGGTGTCGACGACTCCCCCGTGAATCAGTACGCGCCGTTCTACCTCTGGAGCACCCCCGAGGGCATGAACTCCTTCCTCTGGGGCCCCGGATTCCAGGGCATCGTCGATGACTTCGGGCGCCCCGAGGTGCAGCACTGGACGGGTCTGGCCTTCGCGGAGGGACCCGCGTCCGCCGCTCCCGCCAGGGCCGCGATACGGCGCCGGATGCGGATCCCCGACCGCACTCCCCTGGGCCCGCTGGCCGCCGAACTCGTCCACGAGGCCGAGCGGTTGGCGTACCAGGACGGGAACATCTACGCGGCCGTGTCCATCGACCCGCGGACCTGGGAGGCACTGCACTTCTCCGTCTGGGACCACGACTCCCCCAAGGGCGTGGGCGACGTGTTCCAGGTGCTGCACCTGTCGGCACCGGAGCGGGACCTGCTCCCCCGGGGCCGGCAGTGGTGAGCGGCGCGGTCCGCACGGTCCTCGGAGACGTCACCCCCGAGTCGCTCGGCATCTGCGACGCCCATGACCACGCCTACCTGACCAGCCCTCAACTCCCGGGCCAGGAACTGGACTCGACCACAGCAGCGGCGCGCGAGCTGGCGGAATTCCGGGCGGCGGGCGGGCGGAGCCTGGTGCAGTGGACGCCGTACGGCATGGGGCGGCACGCCGGAGAGCTGCCCGAGCTGTCCCGTACGACGGGGGTACAGGTCGTCGCCGCGACGGGACTTCACCAAGCGGCCCACTACACACCGGAGTTGCTCGCCCGACTGCGGGCCGGTGACCTCGGCGCCCTCTTCGTACGGGAGCTGACGCAGGGCATCGGCGACACGGGCGTACGCGCCGGGCTCATCAAGGTCGCGGGCGGCTTCCACGGCCTGGACGCACACGCCCGCTGGACCATGGAGGCCGCGGCCGATGCCCATCGGGCGACGGGAGCGCCCATCGCCGTCCACCTGGAACTCGGCACCGGCGCCCTGGACGTACTCGACGCGCTGTGCGGGGAGTTGGGCGTCCCGCCGGGCCGGGTGATCCTCGGCCATCTGAACCGCTCCCCCGACCTCACCGTCCACCGGGAGGCCGCGAAGACCGGCGCGCATCTCGCCTTCGACGGCCCCTCCCGTGCCCACCACGCCACGGACTGGCGGATGCCGGACGCCGTACGCGCCCTGGCCGAGGCCGGGTTCGCCGATCAGCTGCTCCTGGGCGGCGACACGACGACGGCCGGCGCGCGGTCGGTCAACGGCGGACCGGGGATGCCGAATCTGCTGCGCCGGGTGCGACCACGCCTCCAACTTGCCGTAGGAGAAGACGTGGTGGAGCAGATGCTGACGACGAACCCCGCGCGGGCGTTCGCGGTGGAGTGGGCCTAGGGCCTGTCCGATGGGTCAGGCCGGTCTTCGCGCCGGGTGCCGATTCAGCAGTGCCGAGCGGGCCCTGGTGCGTGCAGCTGCAAGGCGGAGGAGGGCGTCAACGCGAATGGGGTCTCCCCTGCTCGAGCGGAGTCGAGAGCTTGGGGAAGTTGGCAACCGACGACAACGCGGGAGGGGGCACCTCCCTGCTCGAGCGAAGCCGAGAGCTTGGGGGAGTGCGTGCCCGGGGTCGCGACCCCGGCAGGACCCATCGGACAGGCCCTAGCGGACCGGCTTGGCCAAGGTGCGCTCGAGGAGGGGGAGCAGGCGGTCCCAGTGGCGCTGCAGCGCGGCGTCGCTGAAGGCATCGGTGTCGGACATGGTGAAGCCGTGGACGGTGTCGGGGTAGATCTCGGTGGTGTAGTCGACACCTGCGGCGTCCAAGGCCTGGTTGAGCTCGCTGAGGGCCT
The DNA here is from genome assembly GCF_040686095.1 of Streptomyces sp. NPDC086554. Lineage (NCBI taxonomy): Bacteria > Bacillati > Actinomycetota > Actinomycetes > Kitasatosporales > Streptomycetaceae > Streptomyces > Streptomyces sp. NPDC086554. The sequence continues at coordinate 214,198 of NZ_JBFBJK010000003.1, read as the reverse complement.
CGGGCGACAAGTCGTCCACGGCGAGGCCGAGATGGACCTGCGCGGTGAGCTTGGCGCCGAGCCGGTGCGGGCTGTCGGGCGCGTCGGTGACAAGGAGGCCGGGGTGGAATCCGGCGACTGCGGCCACCTGGTCGGGGTGGGCCGCCGCGGTGCGCACCGCCAGGGCGGCGCCCATGCAGTAGCCGATCGTGGCGACCGGTCCGACACCGACCTCCGGCTGGGCGGTGAGGAACCTGAGGTAGGCGTCGGCATCGCTCAGGACACGTTCGGTGGTGTGCGCCTCGACCAAGGGCATCAACTGGGCGAAGATCGACGGGCGGAGGTCGTCTGCGATGTGCTCGGGAAGTTCGATCACCGGTGCCGGGCCGTGCCGGTAGTAGAGGTTGGGGACGAGTACGTAGTACCCGTGCCCGGCCAGTTCGCGGGCCTTCTCCTCCAGCTCGGCCCGCAGGCCGAAGGCGTCCATGTACAGCAGCACCCCCGGGTGCCGCTCGCCGTCGTCCGGGAAGGCGGCGAAGGCGTCGGCCTGGCCGTCGGGGGTGGGAATCCGCAGGGACTTGGTGGGCAAGTTCTTCCCTTTCTCGGGCTGATGTCGGTGCCCAGTTCTCGGGCTGATGTCGGTGCCCAGCCTCTTGGGGCAGGGGTCGTGATCATTTCCAGCGATGACGGATGTCCGCTTATTCCTCGCGCCCGGTCTTCTTCCTCCAATTCCTCGCGCCCGGTCTTCGCCCTCTTGTCCGCGCACGATCTGGCGCCGCTGCTCCCCTGCACTCAGTTGACCGCCCGCCCGAAGTCCGCCTCCAAGTGCCCAAGCAGCCGGGCCGGTGCGTCTTCCTGGACGGTGTGGCCCGCGGCGTCCACCCAGATCAGTTCGGCGTGCGGGATCCTCGCCCGCAGGAATGCGGCGAACTCCCCTGGCAGCAGGCGGTCTTCACGGCCCCAGATGATCCGGGTCGGCACGGACACCTCGCCGAGCAGGGGTTCCAGCTCGTCGGTCTGGGACTGCGCGAACTGGCGGTACTGCCGGTAGAAGGCGGCCTGGCCCCGCGCGCCGCGCCATGGGGCGAGGTAGGCGTCCAGGACGCCGGGACCGTATCCGGCGTACGTGGCGTGGCGCAGGTGGCTGGCCACCAGCGCCTCATGGGCGTAACCGGGCAGCCGCTCGAAGACGTGCGCGTTGTCGCGGATGAGCTTGAAGTAGCCCGTCCCCCACGCACCGCCGCCGACCGCGTCGACCAGCGTCAGATCCCGGTACGCGGCACCCTCCAGGAGCAGGGCCCGCAGCGCGACCGCCCCGCCCACGTCGTGCGCGACCACGCTGGGCCGCTCCAGGCCCCAATGCGCGAGGAGCCGCGCGAAGTGCCTGCCCTGCGCGGCCAGGCCGACGTCCTGGCCGTCCCGCTGCTCCGACCGGCCGAAGCCCAGCAGGTCCCAGACGTAGGCCTTGCGCGTACGGGCCAGGGCGGGGGCGATCCCGCGCCAGATGTACGACGAGAAGGGGGAGCCATGCAGCAGGACGACCGGGTCCCCTTCGCCGAACGACGCCCACCTCACGTACCCGTCGGACGTCTCGAACTTCTCGGCAAGTTGCCAGGTTTGCCAGGTCATCGGATGCCTCCCGCGAGTAGGGGTTCGTGCCGCACCGCTTCGTGCCGCACCGCTTCGTGCCGCACCGCTTCGTGCCGCACCGCTTCGTGCCGCACCGCTTCGTGCCGCACCGCTTCGTGCCGCACCGCTTCGTT